>CAZPNQ010000002.1:0-138824 GCA_964587955.1 uncultured Nitrospira sp. | reverse complement strand
ACTTATAAGACCGGAAATTCAGGTCGTCAACTATTTTGAGATAGGTTCTAGTCTTCGCTCAGAATGTCGCTCTAGAGATCCACGGCAAAGACAAATACGGGCGAGTCCTTGCAGATGTCCTGCTGGCGGACGGATCGAACGTTAATCATACGCTCGTTAAAGACGGCTGGTGTTGGTGGTACCGAAAATATGCGCCCAATGATACGGTTCTTGAAGGATTGGAGAATGAAGCACGAGAGGCACAGCGTGGTTTATGGGCTGACCCGGACCCGGTATCGCCTTGGGAGTGGCGCAAACGGGTTGCTGTGCCCCAGTAAAGCAAATACCGCCGGGCTAATGCCTTCAGGCGCTGTCCCCAGACCCGAGCTTTACCGGCTAGCGGGTTGCAACGTTCCGAATAACAATCCGAGTATTGCGACTAATGCGTAGATTTCGATGAAGGACATCATGATGGGTTCCCCCCTTTGTGTTTACCTGTGTTGCTTATAAACCTCCAAGATGAAACCTCCATGATGACATCGTGAAGACTTCTTCATAATGTGTGGAAAGCATGATCGAAGTTGCCACAGAAATCCATGGTGACAGTGTATGGAACCTGATTCATCGGTGTCGCACAGTCCTTCTCGATCAAGGCATTCGTCACCCCAGAGCCCTCACGCTCTATCAGCGGCGCGGGTATCGCGAGGCAGGTCAAGTGTTCTTTCCTCGCAGGACGCTACCATTCATCTGTTTTGAGCTGGACTTAAAGTACTGATCCGACAATCGACGGTTCTACCTTAGTGCGTGCTGGTGATGGTCATGGCGGCGTTAGCCGGACTTCTTGCGCATGATTGAAACGACGACATGGGGCGACACTTCACGAAAAACCGTCTGAGTTACTATGTCATACGCCCACGTATAGTTGGGCAGACCACTACCCGGCTCTGCAAGACACACCCCGATATAGCCATGCCGTGGTCCAAGAATTCCTGACGGGACCTCGACGATGCCGGTAAATGACGTTGGATCACAGACAGCCCCTGTATCTTTCGGTGTGAAACCATTCATAATCGGAAATGACTGAGACTTCTGACCTGGGAGCCCCTTTAGCTTGTAAATTTTATGGTGAAGAGTGCCAGTACGATTCCCGCTATGTTGATCCAATTGGCTATGCGGGATCGGTTTCAAAACCAAATACTCGCCTTTTGGGTTGCGCCGTACCCATAACACAAGGAACAGGCCTGTTTCACGAACCGCCACTGCGTATTTATACTCTCCTGGAACGGTTTTGAGATTCATCAGCCCGACCTTGGAACTACGCTGCACCAGTGTTTCCTCGAAACTGTCCCGCCAGACAGCCAACTCCTCCGTGGTCAGTATGGACGTGTCGATAGCCTGATACTGTAGCCATTCCTCAAACGTTTGCAGATCATCTTCACTGATAAACGTATTCATTTCACTAGCCCCCCAGGTACCTATAGCGTGCAGGACTGAGTCTAGCAACCCTGCCTTCAGCTAAACGCTTGCCTCCGGCACCCTGCCACACATGTATTAGTCACAGCAAACAAGCAGCAGGTACATAATGGAAATGCCTGCCTTCACCGTCCCGCTTATACACAACCAGCGGACTTTCTGTTGTCGTTGCCTGGTCGAAACTACCTGTTATTCTCTCCTTGATGTCGCATCTACCAGTATTACCTATTCCCCTCGTTTCTGTTTTTCGGGCTCTGCGTAACGCCCTAAATTCTTCTGGTACGCCTGACGAAATATCCTGCAGAGAAGGGGTGATAGGGACCGTGAAAGAACTTTCTCGTCTCGGACATACTTTGGAATTCGGTGATGACTTCTGTGAGGCTTGGGAACGCCTGGCAGAAGGGAACCCACCTAAAGTTGAAATCCTAGAGGCGTATGAAAAGCTCTTCCGTCTGGGATATGTCATCCCCGGGGCCATTCTACCCGATAACCCATATCGGTACCGCATCACCGAAAAGGGTAAACGGTAGGCACAGTGTGAGGCTCCTGTGGCTAATTGGGGCAGCTAGGGAAAACCGGCAAGTTATCCCAACCTCAATCAGCTCGACTTTCCCAGCATTTCGCTCCACTAGACGGAATGCGTTCGACATCATTGAATGGTGCCAAGTTGGTGCCAAACGTACTGAACCAAGCAATCCAGGAGGAGGTATTTTCATCCCTCGTCCTCTCTGACTCGTGGAAATTGTTGGTCTTGGGTATCCTGAGTGTCCTCAGGTAGGTTCTCGGCGGGACTCTCAATCAACGGGGTCAGCCGGGCAAGACAATCGTTTATCACTCCATACTGGGGGGCTAGCATAGCTGCCTAAACGGACACACAGCTGAACGATCCAACGGTACTGATGGGCATGAAACTCCAGGGCCATACGCATTCGGCGTGACTGATAACAGAGGATCCGTGACCAGCAATCAAGGAAGTTATCTTCCTATTTAGTTTAAGTTGATCAAGACCCCGCATCAGCTGCTGCCTGACGTGCAGCAAGTGGCTTACGGTCCACGATCGAGATCTTCCGCTGTGGATTGGGGCGAGTGATTGGAGCGGCAACCTTGCTCTGACTCGTCTCAATGTGGGGAGTGTCACGTCTGACGGTGGAGTGGATGCCGTATGGTCGGTGTTCTTCGTCCGTCGAGTGCACGGTAAACGTGTCCACCTGACGCGTCAGCGCTTGCGCCTGATCCTTCATGGACTGACTGGCCGCAATGGTCTCTTCGACGAGCGCCGCATTCCGTTGTGTCGTTTCCTCCATCCGTATGACCGCGTGATTGACCTGATCGATGTCATTCGCCTGTTCCTGTGATACCGCACTAATCTTCGCAATGATATCACTCACGCGCTTGACCGACTCCATGATCTCGTCCAGCGCCGTGCCTGATTGATGGACGAGGTCGTTCCCATCCGACACGCGCTGGATGGATTCTGTAACCATACTCTTAATTTCTTGGGCGGCGGTTGCTGAACCTTGCGCGAGATTGCGCACCTCCGCGGCAACCACGGCAAAACCCCGCCCGTGCTCTCCCGCTCGGGCAGCCTCCACGGCCGCATTTAACGCTAAGAGATTGGTCTGAAAGGCGATCTCGTCGATGACGGTGATGATGTCCGCTATTTTCGTGCTGCTCTTGTTAATGGCGCCCATGGCCTCGACCGCCTTTTGGGTGATCAGACCTCCGTGGCTGGCAATGTCACGAGCCGCGGTGGCCAGCTGATTAGCCTGCTGGGAACTGTCGGCATTGTGCTTGACCGTGGAGGTCATGTCCCTCATCAAGGCTGAAGTTTGAGCTAGGGCTGCCGCCTGCTCCTTCGTCCGCTTGGTGAGGGCTTCGCTGCTCTGGCTAATCTGTTCCGATCCGATCGTCACCACTCTCACTGCCGTCCGCACGGTCGAGATCGTTTCGGAGAGGGTAGTCAGCGCTGTGTTCATACTGGTTTTGATGTGCGCTAATTCGCCGTCATAGGTTCCGCGCATCTTTTGGGTGAGATCGCCATGGGCCAACGCGCCCAAGCATTGCTGGGCTTCCGCCATGCAAGCCTGAAGATCTGCTTGAGTCTTCGTCTGCATGGTGATGTCGGTCGCAAATTTGGCAATCTTATACACCTTCCCATTGGCATCCCTGATCGGGTTGTAGGAAGCTTGGATCCAAATGTCTTTTCCGCCCTTCCCCTGCCGTCGATACACGCCGGCATCGAACTCACCTCGATTGAGCTTTTCCCAGAAGGCGTCGTACTCTCGACTGGCGGCATAGATGGGATCGCAAAATATCCGATGATGTTGTCCCTGGATTTCTGCAAGGGTATAGCCAAAGGCCCGCAGGAAGTTCTCATTGGCAATGAGAATGGTTCCTTCCAGGGTAAACTCGATCACCGCCTGGACTTTGTTGATCGCGTGCAGGGTACCCTCGAATTCTGCCGCCTCGAGTTTCTGCAGCGTGATGTCCGTGGCGAATTCAATCACTTTGCAGACCTTCCCATTGGGATCCTTGATCGGGTTGTACGAAGCATGGATCCAGACTTCTTTTCCGCCCTTGCCCCGCCGACGATAGACGCCGGCATCGAATTCACCTCGATTGAGCTTCTCCCAAAAGGCGCCATACTCGCGGCTGGCGGCATAGATGGGGTCGCAGAATATCCGATGATGTTGTCCTTGAATCTCCGGAAGGGTATAGCCGAGGGCATTCAGGAAATTGTCATTGGCGGTGAGAATGATGCCATCGGAACCCAATTCGATGACGGACTGCACGTTATTGATTGCATCGAGTTTTCCCTTTAGATCGTGCATCTCGCTTCTCTGGATCTTCCGCGCCCACGTCCACATGTAGAGTCTCCTTAAAGCATGATAGAGAATGAGCTGATTTGAAGGTCTTCAGTGTGCAGTATTCGCAGCGGGATTTCCGTATCTCGCGGTTCATGAGGTAATCGGATAATGGTGTATTGATTAAAAAATCAGGGAAGGACAAACGATCGCGTTTCCTACAAACTGATTCTTCATCTTAGAAGATAGGCACATTGGGTTGCGGAAAGTCCCAGGCCGTCATCTTTGAGATCTGAGTTTCTGGTGCGGGAGTACGGACGATGGCACGGAAGCGCCGACGCTCTGCATCACTGTACTGAGGAGAGATCCACGCAAGGGACCATCCTTTTTGTGCATGGGTATACTGAAACCCCTGGGTAGTTTCTATTTTGACCCATGTTTCAATGCGATCCGCAGGGGGAGGCACCTTCAATTCCAAGGGCTTGTTGATTGACCAGTTGCCCCGCACCCATCCACGAGGCGTCAGATGCCATTCCACCTGAACTTGTTCAGTATGTATGCGCTCGGCCATGTGAAGAACTCCGTGGAAAACTACAGAACTAAGACGTCCGGTTACAAGCTTATCGACAAAGATTTAAGTGTCAAGTTTGATGGATTTTTGCGTGGGGTGCCAAGCGTGAATAATGCAACTAAAAACCTCACAACTGACATCGTAGTAAAGGTGCAGCAGAGTCGTTATTGGGATATTCAGTAGAAAGTGCGTTCGTACTGTCGATTGAACAACAGTTACCCCTGATCGACGGGATACGGAGTAGGCTTTCTATACCTGGAAGACTGTGGACATGAGTAGACTCCGCTGGCTGCGGCAGCTCGGAGAAGAAACTACCCTATTTGAAGCAGCTGGAGACGCACATACTGCGGAGGCCTTTCGAAAACTAGCTGAGGTTTGCCCGGCGCGCTCTTACGAAGGCGGTTTACATTCTAACGCAATTGCAATCGTGAAGGACGCACGTTCATCACATATTGGGACGACTGTGAGGAGAGTTCTACCGATCGTCCTACGCGTGACCGTACTCAACGATTGAACTGTTGACTCGGCTGGTCTCCTTGCGAATTCCAATCGTGACTGAGTAGAGGTTGTGACACGAGTCACAGAAGGCTCCTGTAAATGCATAGCTGGCCGAGGGCTCGTCATAGTAAGCACGGTACTCCTCTAAGCTCACCCAAACGCCTCTCTCTTTATCGAAAACTTTTTCGCAAAGGGTACACAGATTGACCAGTCCTAATTTTGAGGCCATAAGCCTTACCTCCTGAACAATACACTACCAAATGACATCCAATTATAGTTCGACTAGGCAAAGACGCGTACTAGTAGAATCCCTTGCTCGTAAAGCAGCTGGTTGGAGAAGGCTTTGGAACTAGTTGAAGGGTAATTCTTTCACTTTGAATTCTATCCTTTTCCTATCCCTGACTCTTGAAAAACATCGCCGCCAAAGCAGGGACGGTCACTGTTAAGGAATGGGACCGCGCGTGCAACGGCACTGGTACGGCATCGACCCCGCCTCCGTTGCCCCAGTCGCTGCCTCCATACCACGAGGAATCACTGTTGAGAATTTCCTGCCAGTAGCCCCCGCGTGGGACACCCACCCGATAATTCAGACGGGGTACCGGCGTGAAATTGCACACGACCAGAATCAGATCCTGCGTCGTATGGCCCTTCCGCATCAGGCTGATGACGCTCGACTCCGCATCGTTACAGTCGACCCACTCGAATCCATGCGGAGTCAAATCGTCCTCGTGCAGCCCCCGTTCGGTCCGATAGACTCGGTTGAGATCCGCAACCCATCGCTGAATACCAAGGTGGCTCGCATGCCTGAGTTGCTCCCATTCCAATTGGCCATCGTGGGCCCATTCTCCGCGCTGAGCGATCTCTCCACCCATGAAGAGAAGCTTCTTGGCGGCCTGCGCGTACATGTACCCGAACAAGAGCCGAAGGTTCGCGAACTTCTGCCAATCGTCTCCCGGCATCTTTTCGAGGAGAGAGCGCTTTCCATACACCACTTCATCATGAGACAGGGGTAAGACGAAATTCTCGTGAAACGCGTAGAGCATGCGAAACGTGAGATTCTGATGGTGATATCGCCGGTAGATCGAATCGGTCTGCATATATTTCAAGGTGTCGTGCATCCAGCCCATATCCCACTTCAAGCCGAAGCCCAGCCCGCCCACGTAGGTCGGACGCGAGACAGCCGGCCAGGACGTGGATTCTTCAGCCGTGGTCTGCACGTCCGGATACCGCTTATAGACTTCCTCGTTGAATCGCCGCAGAAAGGAGATCGCGTCCAGATTCTCCCGGCCGCCGTATCGGTTGGGAATCCACTCCCCATCTTTTCGCGAGTAATCCAGATACAGCATCGACGCGACCGCATCGACCCGCAACCCGTCGATATGATACTTGTCGAGCCAGAACAGCGCGCTGCTGATCAAGAAGCTGCGCACCTCATTGCGGCTGTAGTTGAAGACGAAGGTGTTCCAGTCCGGATGAAAGCCTTGTCTCGGATCTGCATGCTCGTAGAGGTGGGTCCCGTCGAAGTAGCCGAGTCCGTGTTCATCGGTGGGGAAATGCGACGGCACCCAATCCAGAATCACGCCGATGTCGTGCTGGTGCAGGATGTCGATCAGATACATGAGATCCTGAGGCGTGCCGTAGTTGCCGGACGGTGCAAAGTATCCGGTGGTTTGGTAGCCCCAAGAGCCGAAGAACGGGTGATCCATCAGTGGAAGAAATTCGACATGGGTAAATCCCATTTGCTTGACATATTCCGCCAGCGGGACCGCCATCTCGCGGTAGCTCAGTGAGCGATTGCCTTCCGACGGAACGCGCCTCCAGGAGCCGACATGCATTTCGTACACGGCCATTGGAGCCGTCAACGCGTTCTTGTCTCGCCGTTGTTGCATCCAATCCACATCGTTCCACTCGTAGGCCAAGTCCCAGACGATGGAGGCGGTCTTAGGAGGGATTTCGTTGAAGAAGGACAACGGGTCGGTCTTGTCCACACGATAGCCATCGAAACGGGAACGAATATGATACTTATAGAGAGTCCCGACTCCGATGCCGGCAATGAATCCTTCCCAAATGCCGCTGCTGCCTCGAGGGCTCAGATAGTTCGCATCTTGTTTCCAATCGTTAAACGAGCCGATCACCGACACTCGTTCGGCATCCGGCGCCCAAACCGCAAAGAACGTTCCCTGCTGTCCATTCACACGTCCAGGATGTGCGCCTAATTTGTCGTACAGATTGACCAAAGATCCTTCATTGAAGAGATAGAGGTCGTCGCGCGTCAGCCTCGTCGGTTCACCCACGGTCATCATGGCTCCCTGTGTCATTCGTTCGCTCCATACTTTATAAATGGAAGGTTCGACACTCCGGCCTTCAGCATTGCAATTCAGAGTTTAACACTCATCGAGGTTGTGCGAGTTGTAGCAACCCGCTCAACGGAATACCCACCCATTCGGGTCTGTTATTCAATTCATAGCTTAACTCATAGCAGGCTTTCTCGATCAAATACGCATCCAACAGCATGTCGCGGTCTTGGGGACGTTCCGGCACGAAAGGCGCATTCCCCGCTGTCTCAGCATACCCGGACAAAAACCCGTCCGCTGCCGTTCGGTACCATAGATTTACCTGCTGCTCCAATTCAGATAGCCTCTGATCGGACCCCAACCGGCTCCTCATTCGATCAAGCACCGCATATGCCGCATAGTGGAACGATCGGATCATTCCCGCCACATCCAGGATCGGAACATGTTTTACCCGCCGCTCCGCCAACGGCCTGGCCGGCTCCCCTTCAAAATCGATGATGACGAAATCACGCCCCGTATACAAAACCTGACCCAAATGAAAATCACCGTGGCAGCGAATCAGCAAGGATCGAGGATTGTGTTCTGTCAGGGCACGCGCATGAGATACCAGCGAGTCTTCCAATTCGAGTACGG
Source organism: uncultured Nitrospira sp. (assembly GCA_964587955.1). Lineage (GTDB taxonomy): Bacteria > Nitrospirota > Nitrospiria > Nitrospirales > Nitrospiraceae > Nitrospira_D. The sequence goes on along the minus strand of CAZPNQ010000002.1, from coordinate 130,572 downwards.
CAGCCGCCGCTCCGCGGTGCTCCGCATGAAGGTCGTCGAGGCGAGTGCGAAGCAATGCACAGGCCCCTGCGATAGAACGTGTCATCCGATCGCGTAAGGATACCCAATAATCCATGCCGGCCGGTTCCGGCGCGAAACTTGGATCGTCGGTAGCTTGGGCCAAGGCCAGGTGCAGTTCCGCGGTACGTCGTCCCAGCAAGGCAGCGGAATCGACATAGCCGCTCGTCGCATCCACCGTGCGATCGAGACGCGTCGTCAGCTCCTTTTCTATTTCGTCCAGCGTGTATCGCCACGCATCGCCTCGATTTTCGATGAACGCCTGCGCAATCGCCAGCGTACCCGGCTGTTGGTTAGACACGGCGTATTCCAACGAACCGAGCACCACAGGACTGTGCGCATACCCGCGTGCCGTCAAGACTCGGCCAATTTCCAGATCTGGATTGAGTCCCGCTTCAAAGCGTCGATAGATCTTTAACATTACATGCCGACCGAACCGGACGGAGGTATTGCTTTGCTCCCCTTGCATGACTGACGATTTCGTTGCTGCTGCTTCCTGGAGAATCTTTGAAAAATCCTGACCGGATGAAGCGAGAAGCGTTCCGTGCTCTCCCTCCCATACATATTGTTGGCGAATGACCTGCAACAGCGAACCGGCATGGTCGTCCCACAGCGCATCGTGCAATACTCCATGCTGATCTCCGCTCCTCCCGGCAATCATCAGCTCCGCCAACACGGCTTGAGGATGGGCTTGTTGCATCTGCAATGCCCGTTCGCCGAACGAGGCGGCAAGTATCATCGTATAGACATCTTCGCCTCCGTCTTTATAGATCACGGCGATGAAGACCACGAACATGGAATGGGTGTCCGTCCGAAGAGGCACGGCCTCTTGCATGCGAACCGCCGTGACAGTTCTAGCCTTGCCTCCGTACCATCGAGCAGACGACAGGGCCGACGGCAGCAGCGCTTCAAGCGCGCCGACGGTATCTTGGTCGAACAGTCGCTCCCAATTGTCTTTGACGGTCAACATGGATCGTCACCAATGAAGAGCTTATGGCTTATAGCGTATGGCACAACAGCGAGAAGAGCTCTTCTCCCAATGTTTGTGCGATAAGCCATACGCTATACGCTCATACTTCTCTTGCTATCGGCTATCAGCCATATGCTCTTGTGTTTTTGTTCCTGGCTATACGCCATACGCTCTTCTTGCTGCCTTTCTATTCCGTTCAAAGGCTGCGCCGGACGAGAAATATATGGGCCGGCACTGAATGCGGATCGATCCGCACGTAGTTCCGTGATCCCTGCCAGGTGTAATGCGCGCCGGTGAGCAGATCCACCATCTGGTAAGGGCTGTCTGTTTGTATGCCCAGTACCTCGAGATCTAGCTCCACCCATCCGGAATGGACATCGTGAGGGCTGAGATTCACCACCGTCAGTACCGCATTCTCTCCGTCGGCCAACTGCTTGCTGTATGCAATCAGCTCGTCATTGTCCACAGGATGAAACTTCAGACTCGCGTCGTTGTGAAACGCCGGATTCTCGTGGCGAATGCGATTGACCAGGCAGATCAGTTCCTTCAGGCTGTCCGGCCGATCCCGATCCCATGCGCGAATTTCGTACTTTTCCGAATCGAGATATTCCTCGCTGCCGGGTTTTTGCGCCCGCGATTCCATCGACTCGAACGCCGGACCATAGATGCCGTAATTCGCTCCCAGGGTCGCGGCCAGGATAAAGCGGGATACGAACGCCGGACGGCCGCCATGTTGGAGTTGTTCGGTCAAGATATCCGGGGTGTTGGGCCAGAGATTCGGACGGAAAAACTCTCGCACATCCGTGGTGGTCAATTCCGTGAAATACTCAGTCAGTTCCGATTTGGTCTGCCGCCATGCGAAATAGGTGTACGACTGGGTGAACCCGAGCTTCGCCAAGCGGTACATGACCTTCGGCCGCGTGAACGCTTCCGCAAGAAACAGCACATCCGGATGGTCGCGTTTCACTTCTTCGATCAGCCAGTGCCAAAATGCAAACGGCTTGGTATGAGGATTATCGACCCGAAAAATTAGGATACCTTGATCGATCCAGTGGACCACGACGTCTTTCAATTCTCTCCATAGTTCTTCCCACTGGTCGCATTCAAAATTCAGCGGATAAATGTCCTGATACTTCTTCGGCGGATTTTCCGCGTATTGGATAGTACCGTCCGGGCGCTGCACGAACCATTCGGGATGTTGTTTGACATAGGGATGATCCGGCGAACATTGAAAGGCCAAATCGAGCGCGATCTCCATGCCCTGCTCTTGGGCCTTGCCGATGAGCCGCCTGAAATCTTCGGGCGTACCGAGGTCGGGATGAATCGCCGTGTGGCCTCCCTCATGCCCTCCGATGGCCCACGGACTTCCTACCGAATCGACAGTGCCGGCCGGATCATTATTCTTGCCCTTTCGGAAGGTTCGGCCGATCGGATGAATAGGCGGAAGATACAAGATGTCGAAACCCATCCCGGCAATATAAGGAAGGCGAGCTTCGCAATCGAGAAAGGTCCCATGATGGCCTGGCTCCGTCGCGCATGAACGAGGGAAGGCTTCGTACCACGCGCCGAATCCCGCTCTCACCCGATCTACGATAACCGTCAATTCCTTGTCATAGCTGGTCGGCCAGGGATGCTCGGCGTGTCGCGCCATGAGATCAGTGACGTCTTGTTCCAGCACCATCTCCAACGTCCGCTTACGCTCCCTGCCATGTCCCATCGCTGCCGCAATCGCGCGGAGCCGCTCCGCGTCCGCCCCGTCCGCCCGGAGGGCGGCCGCCCTGATCAAATCCCGCCCGATCAGGAGATCCACGGTCACATCTTGATCGGCAGCGAGGCGTTTGCGCATATCCCGCCGCCAAGATCGGAAATGGTCGATCCACGCACTCACAGTGTAATAGTAGCGACCCTGCTTCCGAACCTCGAAGGACGCACGCCAGCGGTCGTTCTCCGCAAAGACCAATGTAGTCTCAGTCCACTCACGTTCTTCTTCATGCCGGTAGCGGGCCACGCCGGCAATTTCGTCATGGCCGTCGGCAAATACGTCCGCCTCCACCATGACGGACTGCCCCACCACCCGCTTGATCGGAAACCGGCCACCGTCAATTTCCGGCCGGACCGTTTCGATCACGACACGTCGGCGCCCATCAGTGGGAGAACCACCGAGGTCGTCACTCCCTCGCGCATCCGTTTGCTTATTTTGTTTTGGTCGTTTCATCTCTTAAAAAGACAAGAGCTAATAGCTAATGGCTTATGGCACAAGCGAAGAAATGCTCTTGTGTTTTTGATCGTGCTATCAGCCATACGCTCTTTCGCATCCATTACAGATGCGACAGCTCGTCGATCTTTTTCTCTTCTTTTGCCTTTCCTAAGCGCCGTTCCACTGCCTCACGCATCACATGCCGAATTCCAAGCCCCACGCCGAGGGCAAGCGCGAAGACGACGCCGCCAAACGTAATGGAAAACGCCGCGATGACGATTTCTTTGGCGATACCCAGCTGTGTCAGCACCATGGCAAACGTGAATACGAGGATCCCCCATCGAACCAGGCTCGTCAGGATGCGGGCCTCTTGCAGTTGCGCATTCACCGCCGCAATCAATGCCGCTTCCGCAAAGAAATTTGCGGACAGCACGCCGATGAGCAAGACCAACGCGGCCGCAAGCACGTTCGGTAAAAATCCCACGATCTGGCTGATGAGATGGGCCGTGGCCGGAAGATTCACCGCGTCCACGCCCATGAATGCAAAGACCAAAAATACGGTCCAGAACAGGACGCGACTGAGAACGACCGACGCGGGTTGTTTGATGCCGGCTTGAGCCAGGGAAGTATCCAATCCACACCGCTCACAGAGACGATCGAACCGAAAGGCCGTCAGCACGCGCACCGTCAGCACTTTGACGAGCCACGCCATGGCCAGTCCTATCAGGAGAAACGTCACGAGCGCCAAAAGCCTGGGCAAGACCATTAAGATCTGCATCATAGCGTCACGAAACCCGGCTATCATCGTATCGCGCCAGAGATCACTCATCCCGCCACCTCCATCGATCCGAAAGATACGGCTTCATCGCCTCGAACCGTCGGCAGAGCGACTCAACCGCCGCCTCCACCTGCTCGGTGCTGCCGTGCTGCGTGTCAAGGACGAAGGAGGCCGTCCGGCCGAGGTACAATGGTGTCAATGATTTCAGCAAGTGCTCCCGGTGCAACACTTGGTCATGATACGCCAGCGCAAACTCGTACACGACCTGCACCCAGAGATCCTGGGGAAAATGAAATTCGTCGGACTCCTGGATTCCCAGGGCAAGAATCTGGCTTAAGGTTTCCGGCGAGAGGATGACTTCCCACAACGGCAACAAATCGCGCACCCCTTGCCGCACTCCGCTGACCATGCGGGCTATGTTGACCGGGCCGGTGAGCGGAGCATATTCGACCACCCCGTACAGCGATACATCGGCCGATTTATGCGAGCGTTCCCACGCCGGCTCGTAATCTTCCATCGACTGAAAGACCGCCCCGACGGCAGTCGCCAATGTTTGGGCAAGATCGGCGGTTCCCACCTTGGAATCCTGTTCCTTGACACCGAGAAACGCATGGCACACCTGGTGGCCTTCGGCAAGCGCGACGATCGTCATCCATCCGTCGAAGCTGATACGGGTGACATCCTGATCCCAGAACGGGTTGTTTACCAACTCTCTTGCGAGACGACCGGAAATTCCATACACGCCGCCACTGGGGTACCGCATCCGTTTTCCATACAGGGCCCGCAACAACGGATAGAGCAGATTACTCACCAACGTGCCCTCATACCGATGCCGGCGGAACAGCGGAACGACGCAATCCATCCCGTCGTCACAGATGGGACGGCACAGCAACTCAATCCACTGGGGAGACAAGGAGCGCAGATTGCCCTCGAAGATGAGGCAGGCTTTCGCCTCGAGCGACTGCGCCATTTCACATAGACGGCGAACGTCATCCGCCCCTCCCGACAGACCGGAATCCGTCCCAAGACTTGCGTAATGTCCCACCGCACGAGGAACGATACGGACGGCAACCTGGCCGGCGGCAAGCCGCTCGACAATCTCAGGGGTACCATCTTGGGACCCGCCGTCATAATTCACGATCATGGCCGAAGCGCCGGGGAAGAATCGTTGCAGCCCTTCGATGATGCTCTTGACCAGTTGTTCAATCGTCCCCAGATTATTCAACGTCAACAGGCCCACGACGATATCCGCAGTGGCCCCCTGCTTGGAAAACTGCTCAACCGGTTGATTCGCCACTGATGGATCGGGCATGTTTATTGAGATCTCACGTGGTTCGCAATCCGACTCTCGACGAAGAGCCGATGGCTGATAGCGTATGGCACGACAGGATAAGAGCTTATGGCGTATGGCCTATGGCACAAGCCAAGAATGTCATTCTTGTTCTTGCTATCAGCTATTAGCCATATGCTCTTGTGCTTTGTTCCAGCCATACGCTCTTCCTGACACGTCACTGCGGCGGCATGATTTTCAGCAACGTCAGGAAATCGCCTAATTGTCGGGTAATCAGGAAATTGCGGCGCACGTGTTCCCGCCCCGCTGCTCCCATGCGAGCGATCAATCCTGGATTATTCAACAAGTGCTGCAGGCGGAATCCGGCCCCTTCGGCTGAATGGACGACGTATCCTGTGACTTCTTCGATGATTTGCGCCGCGATTCCTTCTGCGTTTCCTCCGACCACCGGTTTTCCCTTCCACATCGCTTCGGAGACCGTCACCCCGAATCCCTCCCTGATGGACTTCTGCAGCACCACCGTCGCCGCTCGTTGCAATGCGTTGATCTCAAGGTCAGCCTCGGGCGGCAACTGCACCAGATGAATGTCAGGATCTCGTCCGGCCGCCTCACGCACTTCTGCCAGCACCGCTTCACCCTCCAGATCATGCATGACGCCGGACCCGGCAAGCACCAAGCGGCAATCATGATGCTTCTTCACGATGCGATACGCATGAATGGCGCCGAGCGGATCCTTGAACCGCTCGAACTTGGCCACCTGCAGAATGATCGGTTTGGTTCGCGGGATGCCTAGCCGGTCCATGATCTGATTGATTTCGGACCTGGTCATCTCCCGATTCTTGGGGCTCAACGGATCGATCGAGGGAAACACCAGAAACTTTGGAATTGGTAGGCGTTGTGCAAAGCCGGACAGTGAGAAAATAGCCGCATCGTACTTCAAGGCATACCGCCGCAAGAACGTCCACGCGCGCCGCTGCGGCTGAGAGAGATCCAAATGGCAGCGCCAGACCCAAGCCCCACGTTTCCGGTAGTCGACCATTCCCGCCGGTTGATGATCGTGGATCATGACCATGTCCGCTTCAAGGTTCAGCGCGGTGGCATTCCGCTCGTTGATCTCCCGGTAGATTTGATACATGTCTTCCGTGATTTTCTCGTCTCTCCCCTGCAAGGAATCGGTGAGCCGTTTCACCATCGCAAAGAACTCTTGTGACCCCGCAATGACCTCCCAGCGAGCGTCCACGCCTAACGCCGTCATCATCGGCATCAAGCGCCGCAAGAATTCCGCCGCCCCTCCACCGTACCGAACCGCGCTCACATGCACGACACTCCGTCCCTTGACCAGATCGCTCAGCCGGTAGAGAAAGTCGACCGTCCCCTTCGGAGCGACTTCCCGATATTCATCGAGCGCCGTGCTCATACCCCGCCTTCCCCTCCGCAGCCTATCAAATCGCGCTCCATTCGATGTTATAGGCGCTATCCCAAGCGCGAGCCGCCGGCAAGCTGAACCAGTAAAACCCGTACGGACCGAGGCTCAGCACATAGGGATGGTCTCCGACCTGCGGAAAGTGTGAATCGCCGAACAACTCGACCGGAACGATCCCCTTGAATCGCGCCAGGTTCAGCTCGACGGCTTGCGCCGAATCCGCCAAATTATGAACCAGCAGCACCGTCTCCCCTTCATAGGTTCTCAGATAAGCCAGGATCTTTTCATTCGACGGCGTCAAGAATTCCAGCGTGCCCCGGCCGAAGACCTTGTGCCGCTTGCGGATCGCGATCATGCGGCGCATCCAATGCAGCAGCGAATGCGGCGTCTGCCTTTGCGTTTCCACATTGATCGATTGATAGCCGTAGACGGGATCGGTGACCAGGGGAAGAAACAACTTGGCGGGATCCGCTTTGGAGAAACCAGCGTTGCGATCCGCGGTCCAATGCATCGGGGTCCGCACGCCATTGCGGTCGCCCAAATGGATATTGTCGCCCATGCCGATCTCGTCGCCGTAGTAGATGATCGGCGTGCCAGGCAATGTAAACACGATGCTGTTGAGAAGCTCGATCTTGCGCCGATCGTTCTCCAGCAACGGCGCGAGACGGCGGGCAATGCCGATGTTGCGGCGCGCCTGCGGATCGCGGGCATAGGCATAGTACATGTAATCCCGCTCCTCCCCGGTGCACATTTCCAGCGTCAATTCATCGTGATTCCGGAGGAAGAGGCACCACTGGCAATTCGACGGAATGGGCGGCGTATGTTTGAACATGTCGAGAATAGGCCGGCGGTCCTCGCTGCGCAATCCCATGAATAAGCGCGGCATGAGTGGGAAATGAAACGCCATGTGGAATTCATCGCCACCGCCGAAATACGGCCGCACGTCGCTCGGCCACTGGTTGGCTTCAGCCAAGAGGATTCTGGTGCTGTACCGGTCGTCGATGCGTTTCCGGATCTCCTTCAGGTACGCATGAGTCTCGGGCAAATTTTCGCAAATCGTCCCTTCGCGCTCGATCAGGTAGGGCACCGCATCGCAGCGAAACCCGTCGAGCCCCTGATCCAGCCAAAACTCCATGACCTCCAGCATCGCTTGCTTAACCGCCGGATTGTCATAGTTGAGGTCAGGCTGATGGCTGAAGAACCGGTGCCAATAGTACGCCTGCGCATCAGGATCCCACGTCCAGTTGGATTTCTCCGTATCCACAAAGATAATGCGCGCCTTCGTATATTTCTGATCTGTCTCGCTCCAGACATAATAATCCCGTGTCGGAGCCTGCCGGGATCGTCGGGCTTCCTGAAACCAGGCATGCTGATCGGACGTATGATTCAAGACCAGATCGGCGATGACGCGCATGCCGCGCCGGTGCGCCTCATCGAGCAGCCGGCGAAATATCTCGGTGGATCCGTAAGAAGGCGCGATGGAGGTGAAGTCTGCCACATCGTAGCCGTCGTCACGCAATGGCGACGGATAAAACGGCAGCAGCCAGAGACAATCCACTCCCAGCCACTCGATATAATCGAGTTTCTCGATCAGGCCGGAAAAATCTCCGATGCCGTCGTCATTGCTATCGTAGAAGGCCCGCACGTGCAGCTCATAGAACACGGCGTCCTTGTACCAGAGCGGATCTTGGTTCAGCATGGGCGTATTTCTGAATCTAATGATCTGTTGATTTGATGATCTGATGATCCATTGAGAGACGAAGAATTGTTCACTTCAACAGATTATCAGATCCTTCTCTCAATGCCAGATCGACACATCATCAGATCAAAAGATTATTCACTATGGTTTCGCCAGAAATTCGTCGCACGCCGTGATGAGACTCGACCGCAGGCGTTCGAGACTTCCCAAATACGGATTGATGGAGCGAATGCAATCTGCCAATTCATGCAAGCCCAGGCCGGATCTGATCCAGGCCGAAAAGTCGCTTTCTTCTCGACCTAACCGGAAGTGCGCCTCGAACATGTGGAAATAGATCGCGCTGACATCCACGTCCGCGACCGCCTGCCGAAATTCCGGCAAAGACCTTGCTTCCAACCCGATCGGCACTTCCAGAATCCGTGAGCGCTTGAAATGGAACGGCTCACCGAACACCACACGGGGGATCGCGGACATGTGCGACAGATGATCGTCGATGATCGAAATAATTTCTTCCCGCAGGTCATCCAGATTGGGATAGTCGAATGGGTCCACGACGGCAAGCCGTTCGCCCAGGACATGGTCCCCGACCTGCATCACAACCCACTGAGCAAAATCATTCGGATAGGTACGCTCGATAAAACGATGGCGGAGGAAGTACGTATGGGTATGAAAGTGGATGGAATCCAACGGCACCTCTTCCAGCAGCTCGGCCAGGTCCTTTTCGTCCTCTGCCTGTTTGCCGAGAATCTCCTGCAGCTCGCTGCACCCGATGAATGTAAACGTTGATTGGGCGATCTTGTTCTCAGTCTGGTTGGTCATCGTCTTCTGCAAGTCTTTCTTTCCGGTTCATGCATGGGCCGAAAGCTGGACAGCATGATCGGCTTCCCATGCAACACGACGGTTGAGATGATCCCGCTAGTGAGATGGTATGACTTCTATAGCCTTATACTACATTGGTTCAGAATTGTGGACTGACTCTACAGGGACAGGACGAGAGGTGAAGCTGGGGGTCCTCCTAGGTGCTCGAATAGCGGGGGTTGATGCGCCGTTCCACAGTCCTCCCAACCGACTGTCCCTGTCTCATCGGCTAAACACTGTGTATGACCTGGCCTCAGTCTGCTCGTAGACCCTTTGACCTCGCGCATCCGTATCGGAGAAAGTGGCGGCCATGCACGATTCACTCTAAATGCGTGTGTAAAAGTGTGAGTTGCTGGATCGATGAGATAAACAGGTATGATCCTCTGCCGCCTGGAACCACCTCTTGATTTTTATTTCAAGAAAATGTTCGTGATGTCTGTTCAGGGCTTCTCCCAGATGCCCCGTCACCGATGTTCATGGTGAAATGCCGAACTCAATGCCGTTTTTGATACATAAAGGAAACCACAGAGGAGACGAAATGCTATGAGTTCGTCCTGGCAAACACTGCTACGCCCCGCTCAACTCTGGACGTTGCTCAAGGATACGTTTACCGCCTGGAGCAATGACAAGGTTCCGCGTCATGGGGCAGCCTTGGCTTATTACACAGTGCTTTCATTGGTACCCCTGCTCGTCGTGATCATTACGATCATTGGATTCATCTTGGGACGCGAGGTCGGACAAGACTACATCCTCGAGCAGATCGGCAATTTGGTGGGCCCGCAAAGCAAGGAGACCATCAAAGACATGATTCAACGGGCGAGTGAACCGTCGACCGGGATCGTCGCTACGGTGGTGGCCACCGGAACGCTGCTGTTCGGCGCCTCCGGGGTGTTTGCGCAACTCCAAGATTCGTTGAACTCGATCTGGGGCGTGAAACCCAAGGAGGGCCGAGGCCTGTGGGGACTGATTCAGGATCGATTCATATCTTTTGCCGCTCTCCTGGGAACAGGATTTTTGCTTCTCGTGTCGCTCGTGCTGAGCGCCGCCTTATCGGCATTCGGGCACTGGTTTGGGGGTTGGCTTCCAGCGCCTGAGGTTGTCCTGCAAGCGTTGGAGCTGCTCATTTCTCTCATGGTCATCACCGGCTTATTTGCCATGATGTTCAAGGTGCTTCCCGATGCGAAGGTCGCCTGGAGGGACGTGTGGATCGGCGCGGCACTCACGGCGCTGCTCTTTACAATCGGAAAATTCGCTATCGGCCTGTACCTGGGAAAGAGCGATGTCGGCTCGGCCTATGGAGCAGCCGGTTCCCTCGTGATCATCCTCGTCTGGGTGTACTACTCCGCCCAGATTCTTCTGTTCGGGGCAGAGTTCACGCAAGTCTACGCCAACAAAGCCGGGGAGAGCATTGTCCCTTCTGAAAATGCCATGGTAGCAGATCCCGAAAAAGCCAAGGAGCCCGGGGCCTCGGATCCGCTGCCAAGAAATCGTGGTAAAGACAAGCAGTCAGACGGCAAGGCCTGGGCCGCAAGACCAGCGGCTGTATCATCCGGCCGCCTACCGGCATCCGACGACCGCCTTCCCTGGTGGGTTGGACTGGTCATCATCGGCGTGTCAATGCTTCGATCATCACGTTGGTCGACGAAGTCACGCTGAGTGGATGCAGAACGCAAATCCTACTATACACACAAGGGGTCCGCATGCCTGAACGGCAGGAAACCAATCGAACCGAGTGCGGGGCATTGTTTCAAGAAGGTAGCCGGGTCCGATGGCGCGTATGGGCTCCGAAGGCAGACCGCGTCGACTTAGTGCTGTTTGACGCAGACAGGCAGAAGTCCTACCCGATGAGACGCGAAGAACGCGGGTATTTTAGTCTTGAGAAGGAGCAGGTTCGAAGTGGGCAACGCTATGCCTACCGTTTGGATGGAGGCCCCGAGCGGCCTGATCCCGCCGCTCGTTGGCAACCGGATGGTGTCTCCCAGCCTTCGGCCATCCTCCGCATGGATGAATTCCACTGGACCGATGCGGACTGGAGCGGCATCGCACGCGAAGACCTCGTGTTTTACGAACTGCATGTCGGCACGTTTACGCCGGAAGGCACGTTCGATGCGGTCATTCCGCGCCTGCCCGCGTTGCGCGAGTTGGGCGTGACGGCGATCGAAATCATGCCGGTGGCGCAATTTTCCGGCACACGCAACTGGGGGTACGACGGCGTGCATCCCTATGCGTCTCAGCAGAGTTACGGCGGGCCGCACGGCCTGCAGCGTCTTGTCGATGCCTGTCACCGCCATGGCCTCGCCGCGTTTCTTGACGTGGTCTATAACCATATCGGCCCGGAAGGCGCCTACCTGCAGGAATTCGCTCCCTACTTCACCGAGCACTACCGGACACCTTGGGGAACGGCGGTCAATTATGACGACAGGGGGTCTAATGAGGTCCGAGCGTTCGTGTGCAACAACGTGCGCATGTGGATCCGTGACTATCACTTCGATGGGCTGAGGCTCGACGCGATCCACGCGATCTACGACCTCGGCGCTCGCCACATTCTGCGGGACATCAAGGAAGCAGCGATGTCCGCGTCGCATGGCCGGGGGTATCCCGCGCATATCGTGGCTGAAAGCGACCTCAATGACGCGCGCATCCTCTTGCCGCCCGAGCGAGGAGGCTATGGGCTGGACGCGCAGTGGAGCGACGATTTTCACCACGCGGTACACACCTGCCTGACCGGTGAACGGCAAGGATACTACGTCGACTATGGACGGTCGGAGCAGATTGCCAAATCGTTGGCCGACACATTTGTATTGGACGGAAGCTACAGCCGTTCCCGCGACCGCAATCACGGAGGCAACAATGCGGGACTTTCCGGAGATCGGTTCGTGGGTTGTATTCAGAATCACGACCAGATCGGCAATCGCGCCGCAGGCGATCGGCTGGGCACGCTCTTGTCTCCCCCGGCGCAGCGTCTTGCGGCGAGTCTGTTGTTGCTTGCGCCGCATGTACCGCTCATCTTCATGGGGGAAGAATACGGCGAGCCGAATCCGTTTCAGTTTTTTTGTTCGTTCAGCGACCCGGCGTTGATCGAAAACGTCCGCACCGGCCGGCGACGGGAGTTCGAAGCGTTTCACCAGGACGGTGCGGACGTGCCGGACCCACAGGCCGAGTCGACGTTCGCAGCCTCCCGGCTGAGCTGGTCATGGGAATCGGATCCTCACCGGTCGGGACTGCGCCGGCTGTATCAAGATCTTCTTCGTGCGCGGCGCGAATGGACGGCCCTGCGCGATTACGTCCAGCGTACCGCTCGCCTGCTCTCCGGCAACGATCACGTTCTGGAACTCGTCCGCGGAAAATCCGGCGCCTCTTCACGACACTCGGTTCGTGCGCTCTTCAACCTGTCCGCGCAGGAGCAGCCGATTCCCGACGACGCCCGTGGCCGCTTGCGGTGGAGTTCCGAGGAGGAACGCTATTATGGCGCCCGACGCACCCATAGTTCCGACCGTGGGTTATTACCTTACGAATGCCTGGTCTTCGACGAGAAAGGACAGGCCGATGAATCGTGATGTCTGGGACATCGATGCCGTCTACGAAGGGGCGGATGGGAGAGAGCGACGGGTTTCCCGCGAATCCATCGACTCGATCCGCTCTGCGATCGGCCATCCACCTCAAGCGCCACAGTCTTTGTTCGACGAACCGGTCAAGGTCGTGGGTCAGGGGAAGCCGTTGATCCTTCCCGGCCCGGCCGAGTTGCGGCTGGAAGACGGCACCGTGATGGAGGTGCGCGACCGCCTTCCGAACGGCACTCCGGTCGGCTACCATGAGCTTGTGCCGAAGGGCGGCGCCGCCTCTTTAAAACTCATTGTCACACCGGGACGCTGCCATCTTCCCTCCGGATTGAGAACCTGGGGATGGAGCGCGCAGCTCTATGCCACACGAAGCCGTGCGAGTTGGGGCATCGGGGATCTAGGCGATCTTCGCCGTCTTGGGGAATGGGCCCGGTCAATTGGAGCAGGGATGGTGCTCATCAACCCGCTGAATGCCGCGCTTCCCCTTCTGCCGCAGGAAGCGAGTCCCTATTCGCCTTCCAGCCGCCGGTATCGGAACCCGATCTATCTCCGTATCGACGACGTGCCCGGAGTCGAGCGGATCCACGCCGATCTTCAGCCACTTGCTGCGAGCGCTCACGCGTTGAACGACGAGCGAAAAATCGATCGCGACCGGGTATTTCGCCTGAAACTGGATGCCTTGCAGAAACTATGGGCTCTTTTTAACGAGGACTCCGACTTCGATCGATTTCAGCGAGACGAAGGACCATCACTCGACCAATTCGCAGTGTTTAACGTGTTAGTCGAAGAGCACGGCGACGACTGGCGGAGGTGGCCGAACGGCTATCGCCGACCCGACACAGAGGACATACGGCAGTTCGTTCAGAAACACGCCGATCGTGTGTGCTTCCACAAATGGTTGCAATGGCTTTTGGACCGCCAACTGGCGCGCGCGGCGGAACCGACCTCATTGATGCAGGACTTGCCCGTGGGCTTTTCGCCCAATGGAGCGGATGCCTGGGCCTGGCAGGACCTCGTGGCGCTCGATTGCTCGATCGGAGCTCCCCCGGACTTGTTCAGCAAAGCGGGGCAGAGTTGGGGCCTGCCGCCGTTCATTCCACACAAATTACGAGAGGCGGCGTATGAGCCGTTCATTCAGACGGTCCGCGCCGCGATGCGCCATACAGGCGGATTGCGCATCGACCATGTCATGGGCCTCTTCCGACTCTGGTGGGTTCCGCCGGGTGGGAAGCCAAAGGACGGCGCTTATGTCCGGTCTCGGGCCGATGACCTGCTGGGGATTATCGCGTTGGAAAGCCAGCGGGCGGGCGCAGTCGTGGTCGGTGAAGATCTCGGCACGGTCGAACAGGGCGTACGGGAGAAGATGGCCGAATACGAGATGCTGTCTTATCGGTTGCTTTGGTTCGAGGAGAGCCCGCCGGCGAAATACCCGAAAAAGGCACTAGCCGCGATTACCACGCACGATCTCCCTACGCTGACCGGCATCTGGACCGGAACGGATTTCGAACTTCAACGCCGGAGCGGGTTGAATCCAAACAAAGCCCAGGCCGAAGAATTACGGCAGAAGATGATCAAGAATTGTGGAGTGGATACTCGCGCCGATTTGGAAACCGCAGCCATCGAGACGTTCGGGCAGCTGGCTGCCGCGCCCTCGATCATTGTCATGGCCACGATGGAGGAGGCATGCCTCGTCCCAGAGCGACCCAATATGCCGGGAGCGGAAGGGACATACTCAAACTGGTCGCTGGGACTGCCGCTCTCGCTCGAAGAGATCCAAACCGCGCCGCTCCCCCGCCGCTTGGCCGAGATCTTGAGCCGCCGCAATCGCGCACAGTCGAAGCCGCCACGGGCAACCTCTCATTTACGCTAAGATCGCCACCTTCCGAGCTTGCATGTGTACCGGAAACTGAACATTCCTTTCTCTTAATTCTCCGTGCTAGCATGCCCCCTCGCCATGTCCCTGTTCGTTTCCTGAGGGAGAACTCATTGTGCCGGCAGAAAAAGATTTAGGTGCGCTATTTGTCGCGCATGAGCCTGAGCTGCGAGCCTACTTGACGAAAGAACTCCGCTGTCCGCACATGGCGGCCGACTTCACCCAAGAAATCTTCTTGCGTGTCGCGGAGTTGCCGGCCGTCAACGTCATCGATAACGTGCGATCGTATCTCTATCGCATCGCGCACAACCTGATCATCGATCACGTTCGGAAGCAAGAACGGCAACAAACGTTTTCCACCGATCACGAGGCCCTGCTGGCCATTCCGAAAGAGGAATCCGCAATCGACGATGTGCTGGCCGCCCGACAAGATCTGTTGCGTCTTCAGGCCGCCGTCCAGCACTTACCGCTGCAAACGCGGCTAGTGTTCAAGCTGAATCGCATCGAAGGTTTGACCTATACCGAAGTCGCCTTTCGCCTTCAGATTTCCGAAAGCTCCGTTCAGAAACATCTGAGCAAAGCACTCGCACACGTCATGAAGTGTCTTGCGACGGAACGGCCGGACGTGACTCGATGAGCACCGCGGTTGCCATGAAATCACACGACGATCTTCACGAAGAAGCAGCCGAATGGGTCGTGCGGCTCGGCGGCGAATCAGTGACCGCTGAAGACAGGGCGGCCTGTACCCGATGGAAGGAACAGAGCCAGGCACACCAGGCGGCCTTTGACTACGCCGAGCGGACCTGGCGCAATCTCGCCATGCTGGATGCGGATTCACTTTCTGTCGCGCCATCGTCGATTCGAGCGCCTCGGACGAGACGGCTCACTCCTCAAAAATGGTTGGGGTTAGCCGCCTGTTTTGTCGGACTTGCCATGGTACTCCTTCCGCAGATGGATGCCTTGCGCGCGCTGATCATGGCCGACTATCGAACAAGCAGCGGGGAGCAACGCCGAGTCTCCCTCCCCGACGGCTCGACCGTCTTGCTCAACACGGCCAGCGCCATCGCGCTTCATTTCGATGAGCACACGCGGCGTGTGGAATTACTGAGCGGTGAGGTGCTTTTCGTAGCCGCTCCCACGCGCGATTCCGAGACTCGCCCGTTCGTTGTGACAGGGAGCGCGAGCCATACACGGGCGTTGGGGACGCAGTTCGTCGTCCGCCGGATCGGCCACTCGGACGAAGTGACGGTGATCGAGCATGCCGTCGAAGTGACCGTCGATCACCAAACCTCTGCTCCGGCTCCGCTCGTCATCGAAGCGGGCCATCGTGTACGGTATGGCACCGAGTCCGGACGGGGGACGGTTGCGGACGTAAACATCGAACAAGTCACGTCCTGGCAGCGAGGCCGGTTGGTGTTCGATCGCATGCCGCTGGCGGACGTGATATCCGAGATCAACCGCTATCGACGCGGCCACGTCTCGATCATGAATCCGCAGCTGGCAACTCGGCGGGTGAGCGGCGTCGTCTTGATCGATAAGGTGGATGATTCTCTCTCATTCATCGCGTCCGAACTGGGCGCACAAACCACCTCCCTCTCCCCTTTTCTTACGCTGCTCCACTGATTCCTTCTGATCGCGGTCACATCCCCATCGGTTTTCTCCTGATTTCGACAAGGGTTAGCATCCAATAACGCGTTTTTACCTTTACCATTACCGACTTTTTCCGGTGATTCGTCATCATCTATGACACCGGGCACTGAGTCCTCTCAACGGACCCGCCTACCCTCATCGACCAACCTACGGGAGTGAGAGAGATGAAGAGAACCGGATACGTCTTCATGGCCGTGCTTGTGTTGAGCCTGATATCCGTCGGAGAGATCAGCCACGCCGCCGCATCATCGGGGCGAACCCTCGTCGCGCAAACAGATCCATCCATCGAATTCAATATTCACGCGCAGGACTTGAATAGCGCTCTTCTGTCGTTCGCCGATCGCAGCGGTATTCAAGTCTTTTACGACGCCGAACGCATGACCGGGCTGCGCACACAGGGAGTTGCCGGCCAATACTCGTGGCAGGAAGCGCTTCGCGCGCTGCTGACAGGAACCGGCTTGGGTTATCGAATGACAGGGGAAAAGACGGTCACCATCCATAAAACCAGTTCCGACGCAGCTGATTCGGCTCCCGGAGAAATCGGAACGGCGAATGCGGGAACTGCCGCCGGGACGTCGGCAACCGCAAATGGACCAGACGCAATTTCTCTGAAGCCGGTCAAAGTGCCGGAGGTTGTGGTGAAAGATGTACGCCAGCGCGACCAAGACGGGACATCCTACGTTGCGGAAAATGCGAGCACCGCGACGCGCACCGATACCCCGCTTATTCAAGTGCCCATGGCCGTGGAAGCGGTGACGCGTCATGTCATTGAGGACCAACGCGCCATTCGATTGGAACAGGCCCTTCGTAATGTGAGCGGCGTGGGAATTGGACAATCCGACGAAGGAGAGGCGAATACCGATCTCGTGTTCTGCCGAGGGTTTGCCTGTGGATTCTTCAAGAACAATCTCCGCAATGAAAACACGCAACAGGTCTTTTTGTTTCGAGATGTTGCCAACATTCAACGCCTGGAAGTCCTGAAAGGCCCGGCCTCGGTCCTTTACGGACGCGGTGAGCCGGGCGGCATCGTCAATATTCTCACGAAACAGCCCCAGGCCGAGCGGTATACCTCCATTGAACAGATTTTTGGGAGTTACAACTATTATCGCACCATGGTCGATGCCACGGGACCTCTCGATAAGGACAAGAAATTTCTGTATCGCATCAACGCGGCCTACGAGAACCGAGAAAGTTATCGCGATTTTTTCTTCAAGCAGCGGTACTTCATCGCGCCGGTCTTCACGTGGCTGGCCGGTCCCAATACGACGATTACAGTGGAGGGGGAATATATCAACGATAACAGCTCATTTGATGTCGGATTTCCCGCCCTTGGTACCGGGGTTGCGCCGCTGCCACGAAATCGATATCTCGGAGAACCCTTCAACTCATCGACGGGTCACGAAGGGCGCGTGAGTCTGACCGTGAAACAACGTTTTAACGACGATTGGCACATCGAAAGCCAATTCAGAGCCGACGAGAGCCGGATCAAAGGTCGCGTCGCCTTTCCGGATGCCTTGCAACCCGACAATCGCACCTTGACGCGCTCGTTTTTTCATCTCATTCCCGATTCGTCCAGTTACTATTGGCGCAACGATCTGATCGGCAAAGTCTCAACCGGACCGATTAGACATAAGTTGCTGACCGGGCTCGAAATCGGCCGGCAATCAACCTCACTGGAGTTCGGGTTTTCGCCATTCAGCTCGATCGATATTTTGAATCCCGTCTATAATCAGTTTCCTCAGCCGGATGTGCCTCTCACTCGTGCCTCTCGCATCACGGCCAATGCCGTGGCCGGCTATATTCAGGACGAGATCACAGTATTCGAGAAACTGCACGTTCTGATTGGCGGACGCGGCGACTATTTCCATCAACAAGCCACTGTGGCGAATGCCGATACCAAAGCGGATGACTTCGCATTCAGCCCTCGCGTCGGCGTCAGCTACCAGGTGCTGCCCCAAGTCGCTGTTTACGGCAACGTGACCCGTTCTTTTCAGCCCATTTTCAATGCGTTTACAGCGGCTTCCAACCAGTTCAAGCCCACGACCGCTTGGCAATATGAAGTCGGCATCAAAACCGACATCGTGCCTGGTCGGCTCACCTCCACCGTGTCCGTGTACCGGATCTTGAAGGAAGACGCCCTCGCGGCGGATCCCAACAATCCCTTCTTTTTTGTGCAGACGGGAGCTCAACGAAGTCAGGGTGTCGAGTTCGATCTCCGCGCTCGAATCCTCCCCGGCTGGAACATCATTGCGACCTACGCCTATACCGATGCTCGAGTGGTAGCGGATACCGTGATTCCCATCGGCAATCGATTGCCGTTGATCGCCAGGCATACGGGAAGTCTCTGGAGTACGTACGATATACAGGAAGGCCCCTTTCGAGGATTCGGGATCGGAGGTGGGCTCTTTGCCGTCGGAGAACGAGCCGGGGACATCAACAATTCATTCGAGCTGCCCGGCTACGTGCGAGCGGATGCCGCCCTCTATTATCGAAAACAAGACATCTTTCCCCGGACCAATCTCATTGCGCAAATCAATCTTCAAAATTTGTTGAATCAAGACTACTTCTACGGGGGGTTTGGCAATCGGGCGGTCGCGGGGATTCCCGGCGCGCCGATCAGCGCGTTTGGATCGGTAAAACTCGAATTTTACTGATCGATGAGGACCTTGGATGACAGCAGTCGCGCTGAGATATTGGTATCTCATTCATAAGTGGACCAGTTTGGTATGCACCATCTTTCTGCTGCTGTTGTGCCTCACCGGTTTACCCCTCGTCTTTCACGATGAGCTGGCCGTCTGGCTGGGTGAGGCGGTCGAACCGCCTGAACACGTGAAGGTGGTCGAGTCGATCAATTTGCAACTGCTGGTGGACAATGCACGAGCACGACTTCCGAACGACTATGTGCAGTTCCTCACGTTAGATGATGAACATCCAGCATGGTTCGTGACCCTTGCCGCGTCGCCGGACGCCATAGACAGCACAGGGAACTACATGTACGATGCCAGAACCGGGGCATTTCTCCATTCAGCCCCGGTCAACTCGGGCATCACGAATTTCTTCTTCAAACTTCATGTCGAGCTTTTTGCCGGGCTGCCAGGCACCTTATTTCTGGGCGCGATGGGCGTGCTGTTCGTTGCCTCCGTCGTTTCAGGCATCGCCGTCTATGGGCCTTTTATGAGAAAATTGCCGTTCGGCACCGTCCGCTATGAACAAAGTCCGCGACTCAGGTGGCTCGACCTGCACAATCTGCTCGGCATCGCGACCATGTTATGGGCTCTCGTGGTTGGAGTGACAGGTATCGTCAATACGCTGCAACGTCCACTCCTGAACCATTGGCAGCAGACCGAGCTGGCGGCCATGCTGACGCCCTGGAAGGATCAGCCGGCACCGACAACGTTGGTCCCTGTGGATGCAGCTGTGCAAACGGCACAAGCCACCGCACCAGACATGGTCGTTCGATTCGTCGGATTTCCAGGGACGTTCATCTCCACGCCATATCACTACATGGTCTTCATGCGTGGCCAAACGCCCTTGACGGCTCGACTGTTGACCCCATTGCTGATCGATGCGCAGACAGGGCAGCTGACAGACAAACGCGCGTTTCCCTGGTACCTGACGGCGCTGGCCTTGTCAGAGCCGCTCCATTTCGGTGATTACGGTGGGATGCCGCTGAAAATGATTTGGGCGCTGCTTGACGGCGTCACGATCGTGGTGCTCATCACTGGCCTTTACTTGTGGTGGAAGAAACGGAAGATGTCCGTCGAGCTGCTACTGATGGAATCACCCACGCTAGGAACGCTTCATACAAAGGAAGTGAATGCCTAACACGATGAGACTTCAGGCGACATCACGGGTGCGTGCTTGCCGCAATGCTCGACTAAAATCGGACACCGAGGGAGACGACTGCGAAATTATACCATCCAAAGGCGAAGCGTTCATCGTTATCCACGCCACCTTCAAAGACCCGATAGCCGGCTGATGCGTACCATGTCTCATTGAAATCGTACCGAATCTTGACGGCAGCGTCGATTGCGCGGCCTTGCGGGCTGACGAGCCCATCGAAATCGACCAAGGCTGTCCAGCGAGGGGCAATATCATATTCCACATTGGCGCTGAGGAGCGGCACGATGCCGAGGTTGCTATCGGACGCCACGACACCCTGTTGCTTTAGCTCGACGCGCGCGTCGCGAATGAACGCCGTGGCACCGATGTTCCATCGCCAGCGATCGGATTCATAGATCAGATATCGATACGTGAAGCGATATGAATCGAATTTGTAGTCTGACTCGACAAAGGCATCAGGGGAAAAAGTTCCGCCGGCAAAGCGAACCGGCGTGTCGAATGCCCCTGTTCCCGAGAACGACAAGGGAGCGTAGACGAACCGCAGTGAGTGACGCCGAGCCGGATTCCATGTGAGCTCCACGCGGCGCTGCGCTTGTGGGCCGCTGCCTTGGAGCGTGGTCAGGTCAAAGCGCGTGCCGGCGCTGGTATCCGGGATGTGAATCTCGTTTCGGGATTGCCACACTGCTCCCGTTTCAAACTCCAAGGAGAGCTGTTTCTGGGGAGATGCCCCCCACGCTCCGGTGCACGACATGAGCGAGAAAAGAATGATTGCGCTGAGGCAAAAGAAGATAGGCTGATGCCGAGATAGTGCTGCGAATTCTTCCACGATAGACTATTGTCTGGCACGTTGAGATCGTGGGGAACTATGATATGTCCCAGCCTTCGCCTAGGAAAAGCACAATTGCTTGTATCCAAACGAAGCTCTTTTCCTTTCGGAACATAACCATGAATGCCCCACTGAGCGCTCATGATATCTGGCGGATGCCGATCATCTTGGCCCTCGTAATTGCGATCGGTCTGCTTTCCGCTCTGCTCGGTGACGGCCCATGGGACGTCTTATCCTGGGCAGCTCTGGCCGCTCCGATCGCCGTGATCCTATGGCATGTTTCCAGCTCCGCCCCGTCTCAACCGTGATAAGAAGTCTCACTATTCTTGTACGCATCATCCAACGCTCAACTTTTCTCCTCTCGCTGAAATCCAACTGTCACATACCCTCCTTTGTGAGCCGGACGATCGGGCCATCAGGAATCTGAACATTCCCTTTCGTCATAAAGTCGAATAGAGTACCCCCCCCGCTATGCGACCGGCGCGCTGGGTTCATGACCATCCCCCGCGTCGATCATGGAAGCGAGTTTACAAATTATCGGCTGTCACATGTTGTCGCACGATCACTCAGAGCTTTCTCTGCCTGCTTCCTTTCTCAATTGCTACGACGAGCTGGCTCGCTTTCTCACCAGAAAGTTGGGTTGTAAAGATTTGGCAGCCGAGCTCGTCCACGAGACGTATGTGCGGATCATGACGGCCCAGCCGACCGAACCCATCACGAATCCTCGCGCATTTTTGTTCAAAACGGCGGCCAACCTCGCGATCGACCACCAGCGCAAAGCCGGTTATCGAACGACCGTCAACAGTGACGGCGAGCATTCGATAGAGATTGTCGACCCTGCTCCATCGGCCGAGACCATGGTCTTCAACAAACAACAGATCGATGTGTTGATGCAGGCGGTCGGTGAATTGCCTCCGAAGTGCCGCGAGGTCTTCATCCTGCACAAGTTCAAACATCTGAGCTATGCCGAAGTCGCGAAGCGCCTCGAAATTTCCAGAAGCACGGTCGTGAAACATATGGTCAAGGCGTTGGACTATTGCAAGCGGCGTGTTGAAGACGCGTCCTGATAGAGAACGATGGTGACTGGCCCTTTTGTGTCCGTCATACGTCATAGTATATGTAGGGTCGTGTCGAACGCGGTGTGAAACGGTGATCAGTTGCACATGACGAACGGAACCGAACAGGATCGGTGGCGCGAGGCATCACAGGAAGCCTCGTATTGGGTCGCGCTGTCTGTGGAAGAGATGAGCGTCGATGATACCGTCCGGTTCAAAGAGTGGCTATCCGCAGATCCCTTGCACCAACGTGCCTACCAGGATGCCGCCGCATTCTGGAAAGCGCTGGACGACGTACCTGGCGAGAACGTTCGCGATCTTGACCGATATCTGGGCACACCGGCAGACACTGCGCGGCATACTGATCCTGTGGAGATGCCACGAACTTCGATTCTGCGTACACCAAAAGCAATGATCGGGCGCCGGCAGATCGGGGCTATCGCAGCATCGTTATTGCTCCTGGCCGGAGCGTGGTGGATCAGTAGCGCATTCCATCTGACAGCGGATCATCGGACCGGTTCAGGAGAACTGCGCATCATCACATTGGCCGATGGCACGCAAGTCGAGCTTGGGCCGCAAACATCGCTGTCCGTCGCCTTTGATGCCGAATCCCGCACGATCTCGATTCATGACGGCGAGGCATTTTTCCAAGTTGCCCGAGACGTTGCCCGGCCGTTCAAGGTCAAGGCCGGACTTGGAACCATCACGGCGCTCGGAACGGCATTCAACGTCCATCAGCTATCAGGTCGTGTCACCGTGACGGTGACAGAGCATGCCGTACAGGTCAGTCCATCTGCGAATCGTCCCAACCTGCGCCTCGTGAGCGGCTACTATGTTCGATACGACGAGCACGGCCTTGCCGGTGCGGCAGAGCCGGCCGATCTCCAGCGCGAATTGGCGTGGAGGCGTCAACGTTTGGTCTTCGACAATCAGCCGTTGGCAGACGTGATTGAAGAATTGAATCGTTACCGTGATGGCTGGATTATCATCAGAGACGCCTCACTGAACCATCTGCCGGTCACTGCCTCGGTCGATACACGTTATCCGGAACGAACCCTCCGGATGATTGAAGAAACCCTGCCCGTTACCTCTCTGCGTCTTACGGATCGAGTGGTCCTGCTATCTCACAAGGACACTCCTCGATGATCCTGTAAAAAATATTCTTCCTCCGACTAGACCTCTCGTTTGGTTCATCCGTCTCAGGTTGGGAAGGCGTTTGAGCAGATACCCATGAACGGGAGGTTACGTATGATCGATGCGGGATTGAAAGCGGCTGGTTGGCTGTTGGTACTCGCTCTTACAGCGTGGAACAGCGGCGCGTACGCGCAACCCTTCGCCGATCAGGCACCTCAATCGTTTGCAATTCCTCCGCAATCGGTCTCCTCGGCACTCTTACAGTACTCTGAAACGACGAATCAGGAATTGATGGTAGATGAGAGACTGACACGCGGCAAGCAAAGCCAGGGCGTCAACGGCATCTACACACCGGAAGCGGCATTGGAAGCCATTCTGGCGGGAACGGGGTTGACCTATCGCCTAACGACCGACGGCGCTGTGACCGTCATAGAGGCGCCAACACCGTCCGCCGCGCCACAATCTTCCTCATCTTCTGAACCGAGCGCCGACACTTTCATAGATGCAAGTCAGAAACCAGTCAAAGTTCCAGAAATAGTCGTGAAAGAAGTGAGGCAGCGCCAGACGGCGAGCCCTGTAGTCGACACCCTCAATGTGGAATCGTCCACTGGGAGTTGGCTCGGCTTGACGCCTCGCGAGCAGGTCAATGTCATTCAGATCGTTCCCCGTGAAGTCATCGAAGATCGCGGCCAGCCAGCGGTGTTAAATATTCTCGACAAGATCCCCGGCATCCGACCGGTGGCGCCCGCCTATACGGATTCTGGTGCAGGCATTCGTTCGCGCGGCTTCGAAAACTTTGAAAGTTTCGTCAATGGCAATCGCCTGTCCAGTTTTGGACATCCCATGGATAGTGCCAACATTGAGCGCATTGAAGTCTTCAAGGGGCCAGGGGCCATCCAATACGGCATCACCGATCCGGGTGGTACGGTCAATATCCTTACCAAGCGGCCGGTACGCGACCGACTGCTGAACTTCAAAGGCACCGTCGGGAGCTTTGATTTCTACCGGGGTGAGTTGGATGTGGGGGGAGCGATTCCAGGCACCGGTGACCGGCTCCTGTCCCGCTTCAACTTAGCCTATCAAGATACCCAGAGTCACCGCGATTTTGACGAGGGAAAGCGCTGGTTTCTCGCGCCGGCGCTGCGGTGGGAATTCGGCCCACGCACTTTTTTTGATGCCGAGTTCAATTACCAACATAACGAATTCCGCTTTAACCGAGGGCTGAATCCACAAGCCTTTATCCTGGGGCTGCCCTTCAGCCGCAGCTTTATGGAACCGAACCTTCCGCTTTCGACCAACGACAGCTACAGCGTATTCACCACCCTGGAGCACCGCTTCGCCAGTGGACAATTTGGAGACTGGGGAGTGCGGCAACGGTTCGGCTTTTTTCACATCGAAAATGCGATACACGAGATCAATACGGGTGTGAATGACATCGATGCAGGTGGTAACCTGGCTCGCTCGTATTTCTTTAGCACCGGGCGTGACACGTACCTCACGCTGTCTCATCAGATATTCGGCGACTGGAACACCGGATCCATTAAGCACAAAAGCCTTTTTGGCGTTGAGATTGCCTATAACAACTTCGGCTATGAGTTTTTCAGTCCGGTCAACTCGGCCGATAACCCAGTCGCCATCAATGCGTTTTCTCCCCGCTTTGGCCAATGGCAGGTGCCCCCTCGCAGCCGGCTTTCCAATGGCGGCAACGGATTCGAAAACTACGGCGACTATATCGTGGGCCAATACTTTGACCATCGGATACGCCTGCTCGATAACCTTCAAATTCTTGGCGGCGGGCGGTTCGACTGGATAAAAAGCTTTTACAATCCCGGATTCCCGGGCGGCGTGGATACCCGCAACGAACGGTTCGGTTTCAGCCCGCGCATAGGTGTCATCTACACGCCATTCACATCGTTCGATGTGTTTGTTAACTACTCGACCTCCTTTCGTCCAAATCTCTTTGCAGACAGTGCCGGGAATCTGTTCGAGCCTGAGACCGGTAAGCAGTTCGAAGGAGGTTTCCGCTACGATCTGATTCCGTCGCGCTTGCGCGCCAGTCTGGCCGTGTTTACGATCACGAAGAACAACGTCTTGGTCACTGACCCAACGGACCCCACCGGGCGCCGTTCAATCCTCAGCGGCCAGCAAGAAAGCGACGGCTTTGAGCTGAATCTGGTGGGTCAACCCCTGAAAGGCTGGGACATCATAGCCGGATATAGTCATTTCGACGCACGCGTGACCAAGGATACCAACGCGGCTCAGATCGGCTTACCCTTGGTCGATGCACCGGAAAATCACGTCAGCCTGTGGAGTAAGTACGAACTGCAGTCGAGTGATCTGAAGGGGCTGTGGCTGGGTTATGGGTTGAATTATGTCGATCAGCGGCGCTCGTCTTTTGCCAATTCTGCTTTCATGCTGCCGGCCTATGTGCAGCACGATGTGGCTCTTGGCTATCGCTATAAAAAGGTATCTGTGCAGGTCAATCTGGAAAATCTCTCTAACGAACGGATCTACTTCAGCCACGGTAACAACATTCATCTCCAGGCGCCTCTTAACGTCCGAGGGAGCATTAAAATGGAGTTTTAAATAGTCGTAAAAATGTGTCGGGAACTTTCTGCTTCGCACCTTCTGATTTCGGTAACGTTCACTCTTGGAGTCTTCATAAGCGACTGCAACACATATCAGTCCCTCGCGAGTTTGTTCATTGTGACTTCTGTCCCCAAAAGGTGTCAGGATCATTCTCGGCTCCAGCGTCTTTACCTGACACCTTCGTTCTCCCCGTCGACCGCTAATAACCTCCAGGGTAGCTACGGCTATAAGGGTCACGTTGTGAATTCGGCGGAGCTTCATCGAAACGAGACTTTTGGCCAGACTGGTCGTAGCCAGGCACCGGTTGTTTTCGACCTGAATAAGAATCATCGGCACAGCCTGCGACCATGGCACTAGTTATAAGCACAAGGGGCAGCGCGATTAGCATACGAATCATGACGAACCTCCTTGGTCATTCAGAGATAGTCGATATTTGCCGAATATGACGTACCGATCAAGATCGTCTGCGAAGAGTCAGGCCACGTGAACTTTTTCAATCTTGCCATGAATTCTATCCACTGTGCAAAGGTAGATGTGCCGACACTCAATTTTCGTGATGCATAGAAAGAACGAGAATTGACCTTCCCCTTTTCCAGAAGCAGACCGCCCTGGGGTCCGGCACTGGGCTTCGCCATCCGACGCTTTGCCTCTGCCCATGTGTTTTCCTAGTATGGAATTGCCATCCGCCTCGCTACGATATGGCCAATGCATTCAGACAGCGGAAGGGTGATCAAATTAAAAAAGGAGCAGACATGAAGATTCGTCAAACGTGTGCCTATGTAGTAATAGCGAGTGGACTCCTATTGTTCGCTGACGGTACCTTGCTGGCTCAATCAGGTGGAGGATCGGGCGCGGGATCCGGTTCGGGCGGGGCATCTGGTATGGGATCTCCCGGTTCCGGTTCATCGCCTGGTATGGGAGCACCTGGGACAGGGTCGTCACCCGGTATGGGAACACCCGGCACCGGCTCATCACCTGGTATGGGGACCCCCGGGACGGGGTCGTCACCCGGCATGGGAACACCTGGGACAGGATCGTCGCCTGGTATGGGTAGGCCCGGCACGGGTTCGTCACCTGGTATGGGAACACCTGGGACAGGTTCATCACCCGGTATGGGAACACCCGGCGCGGGTTCATCTGGCGGTATGGGGTCAGGAGGTACGGGATCATCAGGAGGGGGAATGGGCTCATCCGGCGGCATGGGATCGTCGGGAGGAACAGGATCATCGGGCGGGTCTGGCTCCGGCGGAGGCGGCCGGTAAATAGACTGTTATTGCAATTTCATTAGGAGTCGGCGGGGCTACGGCTAAAAGCCTCCCGACTCCTTTTTTATTTCGTTCCAGTCTCAATGGAATGAATGGGGATGCTGATCATCTCCAATCATCGCAGTCGGTAGACCTGCCTCAGAATCTGAACTTTGTGAGGCTCAAGAGCGCCCTCAAAGAATATTCCAACTAGTCTCCATTTCCGGAAACTAAACATTCCCGGTGTTCCATACATTCTGGTATCTTTCGCCCCTCTCAGTTCCGCTCACCCTCTGATAGGGGCGATGTCTGATACCGGTTTCAGCTTGAACTCTTTGCGTTCGCGCGTGACACACTGAATCATGGAGCAATAAAGTTCCCGTATCGCTGCAGTACCCTATGAGCAACGTAGAACTCTTACAAGCCTTCGAAACCTATGCCATAGACCTCCGCCGTTTTTTGACGAGCCGTGTCCAGTGTGAACAGGCAGCCGCCGACCTCGTTCAAGAAACCTACATCCGCGTCATCGGAAGCGCGGCCTCGGAGCCCATCCACAACATCCGCAGTTTCCTTTTTCAAATTGCCAATAACTTGGCGATCGACCACCTGCGATCCCGCACCAGATTTCAACAGCACTATGCAGGAACCCCTTCCGAAGAACTCGTCGGTTCGACGCCTCTTCCGGATCGTGAACTTACGGCGAAACAAGAGTTGGCCATTCTTCACCAGGCCATTTCAGAATTGCCTCCGAAGTGCCGGACGACATTCCTGCTCCATCGTCTTCATCACCTCAGTTATGGCCAGATTGCCCAGCGGCTGGGCGTGTCGCAGGGCACGGTTGAGAAACATATCAGTCATGCTCTGGCTTACTGCCGGCTACGCGTGAATCGAGCCGATAGCCGAGTGAATATGGATAGAACGGTGGCAATAGATGCTGACAGAGAGACGGACCATTTGCGATGATGCACCATAGCGTCTATCCCCATCTACTCATGAACCTCAACCCAATACCGGATCCCGAGGCCCGTCTCATTCAGGAAGCGTCGGACTGGTTTGTTCGCCTCCGCGCAGAGAATGTCACCAGTGATGACCAAGCAGCATTTGCGCGGTGGAAAGAGCAGAATCCGGCCAATCTCGCGGCTTATGAATCCGTGAGCGCGTTATGGGAATCGATCGGACAGTCGGATCTGTCGAAACATTTCACGCAGTTTGATCTCCCGGAAGCGGCAGACGGACAACGGCGTAGCCCTAGCCTCGTACGGAGACTGGCCTTAGCCGCTTGCGTGGCAACGATGGTCGTCGGGGCCGGAGTCTGGGGATCCGATCTGCTTCAACGATGGCAAAGCGATTATTCCACGTCTGCGGGGGAGCAGCGCCACGTGACGATGGAAGACGGTTCCACACTCTTGCTGAATACACAGACCGCAGTGTCACTGAATGCCAAAGAAGGCCAGCGAGGCGTCACAATTCTCAAGGGGGAAGCCTCATTTTCGGTGACATCCAATCCCGACAAACCCTTCATCGTCAAAGCCGGTCCTGGTGAAGTTCGCGTCGTCGGGACCAAATTTTCAATCAGGACGCGGCCGGAACGAGTGACCGTTACGGTGAACGAAGGCACGGTCACGGTGACCGCAGCCAATGCGTCATCAGCGGTCCGCGTCGAAGCCGGTGAAGAGCTATCATACGATGCAAACGGCCTCGGGCCGGTTGCCAAAGCAAACCTTCTCAAGACTCTCGCGTGGCAACGGGGCCAACTGGTTTTCACGTTGGAGCCGCTGAAATCCGTCATCGAGGAACTGAACCGGTATCACCCCGGCGCCATCATCCTGGCCAACCACAACCTGGACACACGAACGGTCAGCGGCGTCTTCGCGACCGACGATCCCATGCGCGTCGTCAATGCCATCACACATACCCTGCATGTCGACTCATTGTCGATGACAGATCGGATCGTATTTCTTTATTGATTCTCTCCCTGCAGCTCCATTCTCCAAAAACATCGCCACACTGTGAAAATAATTCTGGGGGTATCGGCGAGTTCATTCGTCTAATGCACGCCTCTATTCGATTTCGGATTGGAGGTTCATTGGAGAACGATCTCATGCAGATCTCTATAAAACGGCTATGTGCGTTGATAAGTGTCATCATTGCGTTGTGTCTCTACGATTTGCCGATGGGCTTTGGCGCGGAGTCCGCTCTGCCGACAACCACTCAAGCGTTCGATATTCCTTCACAATCCCTCACGACTGCCTTGATCGAATTCTCAGCCCAGACCAAACTGCAAGTGCTCTACGAAGGGACGATCACACAAGGGCTTCAAAGTCCAGGCGTGACTGGGACATTGACTCCTGCTGAAGCGCTCAAACAGCTCTTGACCGGAACAGGATTGACCTACGGCGTGGCTGAAGGCGGCACTATCACCTTGCAGCCGGTATCGGGCACAGCCATTGAGGCGCCAGGTGGTGCGACTCCTGCTACTGATGCCGCGGAAACAACCGGCCAAGCCGATGCTCGTCAGAAGCCGATCAAAGTGCCGGAGATTCTTGTCAAGGATATGAAACAGCGCGAAACGGCAGAGATTGGCAATCTGCCTCCGGATTATGCGGGTGGCCAGGTAGCCAGCGGAGGGCGGGTCGGTATGCTCGGAAACCGCAACATTATGGACACGCCATTCAGTCAGACCAACTACACAAATCGGCTCATCCTCAATCAACAGGCTCGTTCAGTCACCGACGTTCTTGAGAACAGCGCCTCCGTTCAACGCAATGGAACTCGCTATGCTGGGTTCAATGCCGTCGCCATTCGTGGACTTCCATTTAATGGGCTCGATTATGCATTCGATGGCCTCTATGGCCTCTATGGACGTAGCAATCCGATCGAAGGCATTGAGCGGGTCGAATTGTTGCGGGGAGCGAATGCCCTACTCAACGGCGTCCCACCGGCTGCAAGCGTGGGAGGCACAATTAATCTCGTTCCAAAATGGGCCGGTGAAGATCCGCTCGCGCGATTGACTTTAGGGTATTTCTCGGACGGTCAAGGCAGTGGCCATGCCGATGTCAGTCGGCGGTTCGGTCGAAACAAAGAATTCGGCATACGGATCAATGCAGCTCATCGGGATGGAAATACGCCGATTAATAACCAATCGGAAAGAGTGACGGTCGGCACTCTCGGCGTTGACTATCGGGGCGATCGCTTCAGAGTCTTCAGCACCATCGGGTACGATTTTCTTCGGGTCGACGGAGTGACACCCTCGGTAATCGTGGGAAGTAACGCCTTTCAAATTCCGGGTGCACCGGATGTGAATAAGAACCTGGCGCAGCCGTGGGCGTTTACCCAAACGGAACGCATCGCTGGAACGATCAGAGGAGAGGTCGACCTGACTCCAAACTGGACGGCAGGCTTGGCATACGGCCAGGCCTCGACGAACGCGAAGGTCCTCCAAACGACCGTAAATTTGCTCGATGGAAACGGTAATTTCAACTATGCATCTGGCCGATTCTTTCCTCAACACGTCGACGGGAGAACGGCGGAAGCCACGCTGCGTGGGAAGCTTGATACCGGACCGCTTCGGCACAAGATTTCACTCACAGGGAGTGGTTTATGGATCGAACAAGGCGCTCGGGTAACACCTCTGCCGGTTACCATTCTATCGAACCTCTACAATCCCATCCAGGTGGATCAGCCCGGCACTTTTCTGAATGCGAAGACTGCTAAGTCGAGTGAAACAACTCTGCAGGGCGTGGCGTTTTCCGATACCGTTTCGGCGTTTAATGACCGCGTGACATTGATTGCTGGAGCACGATATCAACAGATTGACATTAGCAATTTCAATATACTGACTGGCGCTAAAACCATTACCTATCGAGAGAGCAAAATAACGCCTGCTGTAGGATTGATGGTCAAGCCCTGGAAAATGGTAGGGTTCTATGCAAACTATATTGAAGGTTTGCAGCAAGGACCTACCGCGCCGTCTACGGCAGTCAATTTCAACCAGGTGTTTGAGCCGATTGTCAGCAGGCAGATCGAAGCCGGTGTAAAGCTTGACTGGGGCAATTTTGGAGCGACGGTGGCGGCGTTTCAAATTACTCGGCCGAGCGGACTTCTCGATCCAACCACATTGATCTTCAGCGCGAATGGCGAGCAAAGAAACCGAGGTCTCGAATTCGAGGCATTCGGTGAACCCATCATGGGTTATCGTTTATTGACCTCCCTGACTTTACTTGACGCTGAGCTCACAAAAACACCAGGTGGAGTTAACGAAGGTAAGCGGGCACCCGGCTCGCCGAACTATTATTTCACTGCAGCGGGTGAGTGGGACACGCCATTCTTCTCCGGATTCACGTTGACCGGACAACTGCGCCATAGCGGCCCACAACTCGTAAATGCGACGAACATCCAAAGTATTCCTTCGTGGACACGATTCGATGTAGGTGGCCGTTACTATTTCAAACTATTGGACAAAGACGTGATGGTTCGTGCACAAGTCTTGAATGTGTTGGGAACCCATTACTGGGAGCAGGCGAATACCTTCGGCAATGAACTGCTGATTGGAGTGCCTCGGACGGTGCTCATTACGACCGGCATCAATTTTTAATAACTTCGAGCGGGTCTACACGTTCGTCCCGAGGAATCGATCTCCGGAGTATGGGAACTCGACCAGCGGGCTCTCAGTGCCGGTTTTTCAAGTTCCCGGTATCCGAACATGGCCTTTCTGCCTCGATTCTGTCTACTGTGTCCTCCGTATCTGAAGATTTTCGATTGCGGAGCGCATGGACGATCAACACCCATTGCCGTTACTGGCCACGATCGAGCGGCACTATGGTGAACTCACTGCCTTTCTGATGCGCTACTATTTTCTCTTAAGGTGAAGCAGAAAGGCTGGGACGGAAAGAATCTCAACCGACTTGACTCGGTGAAGACTCAAGAGATCGTCATCACCGCTGACCACCCAACGGACACCGCCGCCTACTGCGCAGGCAATAAACTTGGCATCGTCCGGGTCTCGTAATCTGGGAATGACGATGGGGGTGGAGTTGACTGTCTCAATAAATGGAAGCAGTTCTTCGTCGATCAAGCCATGGATTTCAGCGCTTGTGAGCTTGAATTTCGGATAGGCGAGTACTCGAATATACTCCTTCAATACAGGAGCGGAGACCACAGGCCGAAGGCGACCGGACTGCCATGCTGAAACAAGCTGGGAAGGGGGGCCTGAAAACAGCAGCGCGGACACGATGATATTCGTGTCAAGAACGGCACGAATCACTTCCGGCGTACTCTTGCCCAGGCGATAGCGCGATCCACTTCCTTCGCCTCGATCCCGAGTTCCTTGATTTTCTGCCGTACGGTTGCCAGGTGAGATCCAGGATCTGTCAGGGTGACAGGTCGGAGAATGAGCACACCGTCTTTTGTCGTGACATCGAAATAATCAGTCTGCGGAATCTCCCGCAGCGCTTGTTTGGGTAACGTCACCTGGTTCTTGGACGTCTTCTTGGCTAACATAATCACCTCATTCCGTGAAGTAAGGATATCTTACTTCACGGATTCCTGGCAAGTGATACTGCGCCGGACTGACGCATATGGTCGGCGTACGGGTAGGGAACGAATCTAGCCCAGAAACCTATCATCGTGTAATACCGTGGCGGTGGCGCACGAGTTCGTGGACTCTTGCGACTATCCTCATCGCATCGAGACCTATCTTGTCGTTTATCATCTCCGGGGGACTCAGTGCCCAAGTTTTAGTTCCGGAATCTGAACATGGCCTTCTGTCTCGATTCTGTTTACTGTGCGCTTTGTGTCCCGATACTTTCGGATTGCGGAGCGCATGGACGATCAGCACTCATTGCCGTTACTGGCCACGATCGAGCGGCACTATGGTGAACTCACCGCCTTTCTGACGCGCAAGCTCGGCTGCCCGACGTTGGCGACGGAGCTGGTGCACGAAGCCTATATCAAAGTCCGCAATCTTGGGGGGCAGGAATCGATCGCCAATCCGTTGGCCTATCTCTATCGCACCGCTCACAATCTCGCCAACGATCACCATCGACGACTGCTGCGCCGCGCGCACCACATCAGCGATGAGTCGCTTCCGGACAACGTGGCGGACGACCGCCCGAACGTCGAAGCCCATCTCGAGGAAGAGCGGCGCATGGCGTTGCTTCAGCAGGCGGTGAACGAATTGCCGCCGCGCTGCCGCGAAGTGTTCGAGCTCAGGAAATATCACGCGATGGAACAGGACGCGATCGCCGGCCATCTGGGCATCTCCCGCAACATGGTGGAAAAGCACCTGCGGAAGGCTCTATTGTATTGCCGTCAACGAGTCCGGGAACTGGGCGATTCATGATCGTGAGCGACGATCGGGAACAAACCGAGTTTGCCGAAGAAGCGGCGAGGTGGTTCGTCCGTTTGGACGCCGGTCCGCTCAATCCGGACGAGCAGCGTGCCTTCGAGGCCTGGCAAGCCCAGAGTCCTACGCATCGGAAGCTGTTTCAGGAGATGGATGATCTGTGGAGCAGCTTCGATCGACTGCCAAATTCGCCCCCTCCTGCGATGGCCATCTCTCCCGCAGGGCTGGTGCCACGAACGAGCAGAGCGCGCGGTCAGTCCTTTGCGCGCTGGGCGAGCAGAGCGGCGATTGCGGCATCGGCGGCGTTCTGCATCGTTTGGCTCACAAGCGAATGGTCGGTGCTGACATCCGACTACCGGACATCCGTCGGCGAGCAAAAGACAGTGACCCTTGCCGATGGGTCCTTAGTCCATTTGAATACCGCTTCGGCGCTCTCGGTCAACTTCACGGCCGAAGGGCGGCACGTCAATCTGATCAAGGGCGATGCAGTTTTCGACGTCTCACCCGATGCGGCACGGCCGTTTGACGTAGAGGCCGGCCACATTCGCGCGACTGCGCTGGGCACACAATTCCTCGTTCAACGGGATGACCGTCGAGTGTCGGTGACCGTATTGGATCATCGCGTCTCTGTGTCCGAGACGAACACTTCGAATCGAGCCCAAGCGGAAACCCACGTGACCTTGGTGCCTGGCCAAAAGATTTCCTATGAACCGTCGCAGGGCTTGAGTGGGATTCGAGAGGTCGATTTGCGGTCCGCCGTCGCCTGGCGTCGCGGGAAGATCATTTTTGAAGGGGAAACGCTCGGAACGGTCATCGACCAATTGAATAGGTATCATCGCGGACGAATCGTGGTCATCGCCCCTGAGGTGGGAAGCATGCGTGTCAACGGCGTATTCCAAACCGCCGATTCCGCTCAGGCTATCGCGGCCTTGGAGCAGACGTTGCATATCCACTCCACCCGTTTGACGGATTACTTTATCCTGCTGCATCGGTAGTCCTTTTTCCGACATCTCCGGACTTTCCAAAAAAACTTTTTGCCTCACCTCCTCTTTTCCGATCCTTCGGCGTCAAGAGATATGAGCCGGTCAGCCGACGTATGGCCGGAGGTCGAGATGAACAACATCGAGGAGGATGGGTATGGACGGGTGTCCCGGAAACATGTACGCGCGACGAGGGAAGAGCGATCGATCTTTTTCGATTTCATTCCAAACCTGGGCGTATGTCCTTATCGCCTGGACGGCAATAGTCTTTTGCCTATCGGGAACTGCCTGGTCCCAAGATCCATCGACACGTCAATTCGACATCCCATCCGGTTCTTTGGCCCCTGCACTGAACCGTTTTGCCGATGAAACAGGTCTCCAGCTCGTCTATGACACGAAGCTTGCGGATGGCCGCAGGACGGTCGGCATTTCGGGAAGCTACACGGTTGAGCAGGCGCTCAAGGTGCTGCTTGAAGGAACCGGTCTCGACTACCGTTTTGCCAACGACCGGACCGTGACGCTGGAACCGGCGAGTAGCTCATCACTTGATCCGGTGCCGCCGGCGGCCGCTGCCCAAAATGTCGAGGCGATCGAGGCAAACCAGAAGCCGGTCAAAGTGCCGGAGATTCTTGTCAAAGATGTGCGACAGCGTAACCAGGACACGACATCGTATGTCGCAGAAGAGACAAATACCGCAACCAGAACTGACGTTCCGATTCGCGACGTGCCGCAATCGGTACAAGTGATCACGAGAAAAGTCATTGAAGAGCAGCGAACGTTTCGGCTCGCGAATTCGCTGGAGAATCTCGCCGGCGTGGTGGCAAATCGAAACACACAGGGACTCAACGACGCTTTCTTGATCAGAGGGTTTGAGGTCAACACTGTGTATCGCAATGGCCTCATCGATCCCAGTAACATTCTAAACGGGACGGACAGTTACAATATCCAGCGGTTGGAAGTCCTCAAGGGTCCGGCTGCCGTGCTCTATGGGATGGGAGATCCCGGAGGGATCGTCAATCTAGTCACTAAGAAACCCTTGTCCGATCCGTCCTATTCCATGAATGCCACGTTCGGCAACTATGACTTCTATCGGACGGAACTTGACGCCACGGGACCACTTAATGCCAGTAAAACATTGCTCTACCGAATCATCTTTGCAGGCCAAAAAGCCGAGAGCTTCGTCGATTTCGTGAAGCGGGACCTCATCGCCGTCTCCCCTACCATCACGTGGTTGGTAGGACCTAAGACCACCGTGACCTTTGAGGCAGACTACATGCTTCGCCGGAACCCCGATTATGGGGGTGTACCTGCGATCGGGACCGTCCTTCCCAACGTCGACGGCGTCATTCCTCGCCATCGCAACACGACCTTGGGCGATCAAGAGCGATATCAACGGCAGCAATTTCGGATCGGGTATGACCTCACCCACCAGTTCAATAATACCTGGACCATTCGCAATGCCTACCGCTACACGATCTTTCAAGAGGATCGATTACTGAGTGCGTTTCCCAGCGACTTATCGGCCGATCAGCGAACACTGAACAGGTTCGTTATCGATGCCGGCGGTTCTGGGTCGGGGTGGCGTCGACAGTTCCACAATATGTTTACCAATCTCACCGGACAGTTCGATCTGTTCGGTATGAACCATCGCCTCCTGACAGGCCTCGAGTTGCGCCTAGATAAGACGGATCCCTCTCAAGGACAGTTCGGAATCGCTCCCGATTTGGATGTGTTTGCTCCTAATTATTCGCAGCCGTTGGGACTGCTGAATTCCCCATACTTTCAGCAGGACGAAGCCAGAATGGTGGGTGCGTACGTCCAGGACATGATCACCCTCTTGCCCAATCTCAAGTTTCTCGGCGGCGTCCGTTTCGATTACGTCCATCAAAATATCAATAACACACCGCAGTGGGCCGGCCCGGAGCTCACGTCCGATGACACCGGCGTGAGCCCCCGCCTTGGGCTCGTGTATCAGCCGATCGAGCGGGTTTCGCTGTATACGTCCTGGACACGAGGGTTTCTCCCCAACACGCCGGATAACTTCAACCCCAACGGCCAGCTCTTCAAACCCGAGCGGTCGACCCAGTACGAAGTGGGCATCAAGACGTTCTTCCTGGACAATCGCGTCTCGATGACCTTGGCTTGGTATCATCTGACCAGAGAGAATCTCCTGACCGTCAATCCGTTCAATCCGCTATTCCGGATTCAAACCGGCGAACAACGCAGCCAGGGCATCGAGTTGGACGTGACGGCAAACCTCAAGGAAGGGTGGAACGTCATCGCAAGCTACGCTTATACCGACGCCGAAGTCACCAAGGATAACGATCCGACGCTCGTGAACAAGCGTTTAGCGTTTGTGCCTTACAATAAAGCTACTCTGTGGTCGACTTACTTTTTCCAAGAAGGCCCCCTCAAGGGATTCGGAGTCGGAGGAGGGATCTTCGGCTATACAAGCCGGAATGCCTCGATTTTCGGTCCACAGGTGAATATCCCGGGCTTCGTCCGGATCGATGCCGCGCTCTACTACAATCACGAGCTGCCACAGGGCAATTGGCTTTATGCGAAACAAGTGAACCTGGCATTGAATCTCCGCAACCTGCTGGACCAGGGGTACATCGAATCAGGATTCAACTCTACCACGCGGCTCTTTTATGGCGAACCCCGCACGGTGCTCGCTACGGTGGGATTGAGGTTCTGAACACGGACCAGCCTTTTCAGAGACTGCGCATTCCCCTATCCCCTCACGCGCAAGGAAGCTCCCTATCGGAGCTTCCTTACGTTTGGCGCACCTTTGACGAATTCTTTCTGCTCCCTTTCCGGAAACCAAACATTCCCCTTTGCGACAGTTTCCAGTATGGTTCCGCCTCGCACTGAGCCGGAACGCGATTCGGCCGGCTCGTGCGGTGAGTCTTTCCGGAGCTTCACACTGTGGCGACCCTCGATTTCGAACAGCTATTCCGCTTCGCGTCAGGCGATCTCAGACGGTATCTGTCACGCCGGGTTACCTGCCCTCACACGGTGTCCGACCTCATTCAGGAAGCCTTCGTCAAACTCATGGGCGCATCGCCGGCCACTGACATCCGCGACGCGCGGGCCTATTTGTTCCGTACGGCTACCAACCTGGCGATCAATCACGGAACGCGGCAACGTGAAACGACTGTTGCCTCTGCACATGAGCCGGGCGCAGAGACCGTGCTGGAAGGGACCGACGTTCGCACGCCAGATCGCGTCGTTGACGGAATTCACCGATTGCAACGGGTCATGACTGCCATCGACGGTCTCCCTCCCCGCTGCAAGGAAGTCTTCATTCTCTATCGATTTCACAACGTGAGCCAGGAAGCGATCGCCGCTCAACTCGGCATTTCGCTTAGTATGGTCGAAAAGCACGTCATCCGGGCCATGCGGGATTGTCGTGAGGCGTTGGATGAGAACGCATGAGGGAACGGGCATGCTGCGTGTCGATGTGATAGAACCGTCGCGTATGGATGAGCCGTCCAAAGATGCCTCGTCGAAGCCTTCTGCCGCCTACGATGAGGCCGTTCACTGGCTGATGGTCTTGCGCGAGCCGAAGGCTCAGTCGAATGCTGAAATCGGACAAGCCTTCGAACGATGGCTGGCCTCCGATCCCCTCCATGGTCGCGTGTTCGAGAAGTGCCGATCGGATTGGGAGGTGTTGGAACCGCTGGCGGCCGTCTATGGGTCTCAACCCGCTACAAGGAACACGCGCTCGGTCCCGCGATTGAAACCGCGATGGAACTGGCGCTGGTCGATCGGGATTGCCGCCACCCTGGCCGCGGTCGTGACGACGGGGATTGTTCTGCGAGACCGATTGAGTCCGACGTATGAAACTGCGGCGTCGACGCAGGTGGCCGAACACACAACCCTGACGATGGCGGATGGTTCACGGATCGATCTGAACGGCCGCACCAGCGTCCGCGTGCAATATTATCGCGGACAACGGAGGGTTTCATTGGACGAAGGCGAAGCGCTCTTTGACGTGGCGAAGGATCCCGACCGGCCTTTTGTCGTGGATGCCGGTCTTGGTGCCATCCGTGTCGTGGGAACAGGTTTTCAAGTGACGCGTGAGGGCGACCGGCTCACTGTAGCCGTGGTGCATGGCCAGGTGCAGGTCGAGCGTACCGCATCGCCTCCGGCCTCGCTCCTTCTTTCAACCGGGCAGGCCGTGAATGTCACGGCGGCCGGAATGGAACCGGTCCACACCGTTGCGCCTCATGCCGTCGGCACATGGATCAAACATATGCTGGTCTTCGACCGTGCTCCCTTGGGCGAGGTCATTGCCGCCCTTCGACGCCAATATCGCGGCACGATTGAGATCGATGCCGCAGCTTCAAGAATCCCCCTGACGGCGGTCGTGCAATTCTCCGACATCGAGACGACTCTGTCGGCCTTACCGGCAACCCTGCCGGTCATGATCGATCATCCCCTACCTATGGAATGGCACATCCGCCTGGCGGCGAAATCGTAACGCCCCTTTTACTCGTAGCTCTCCTTCACGGTTGCCCTTGAAAATCCTCAGCCTTTCGTCGAGTGAATAATTTCTCTGATACCAACGTGAGGGTCGGCGTGGATGGCGTGTCGTAGAGGTGAGACGCGTACCTTCATCCGAGGAGGACCCATCCGTGGCCTATCGATCGCTTTCGCTCACTCATCTTTTCATCGCACCGAGGCCGGCGTTAAGCCTCGCGCTGTTGCTGTGGGGAATCTTATTCTTTGGTCATCCCGGCTATGCGCAAGAGCGCGAGTTCGTCATTCCGGCGCAGTCATTGGACAAGGCCCTCATCGAATTTGCCACGCAGGCCGGCGTCTCAGTGAATGCCGATCCGGACTTGCTGACCGGCAAGCACAGCATGGGCGTCACCGGCCGACAAACGAATGACGCGGCTCTCGAACAGTTACTGAAAGGAAGCGGCCTCCAGGCGAGCCCGGTTGGCGCGAATACCTTCACCATCCTGCCGGCGCCAACACCACAAAGCCAAACGCCTGTGCCACCCAATGGCCCAGCAGCTCAAGCGGGAGATATTCAGAAGCCGATCAAAGTGTCCGAGGTTGTGGTGAAGGATGTGAAGGAAAAGGACATTGCTGTTATAGGCAATCTACCGCCTGAATATGCCGGCGGACAAGTGGCTCAAGGAGGTCGCGCAGGCTTCCTCGGCAATCGCAAAATTATGGAGCTGCCGTTTGCTCAAAATAATTACACGTCACAACTCATTCGCGATCAGCAAGCACGAACGATAACAGAAATAATGGCTAATGATCCAAGCGTACATTTTAGCGCGCCTCGCTTCAGTGAAACCGAATCTTTTCTCATCCGAGGGTTTGTCACCTATGCGAACGATTGGGCCTTCGATGGTCAGTATGGTTTACCTGACAAGCGGCGACCGGCCATTGAAGGATTGGAACGTATTGAAGTCTTGCGAGGGCCTAGTGCTTTTCTAAATGGTCTTCCTGTTCCCGGCAACATTGGTGGCTTCATTAACATGATTCCGAAACGCGCGTACGATGAGCCACTCACCCGTTTCACGACTCGATTCACTTCGAACTCGCTATTTGGCGGACATCTAGACGTGGGCCGACGGTTCGGCCAAGATAAGCAATTTGGGGCTCGCATTAATGCCGCGTATGACAACGGAGAAACTCCTATCAAGGGGAACAGGCAAGAATTCGGCGTCTTCACGGGAGGGTTCGACTACCGAGCCAATCGGTTCCGTATCGCTGCCGATGTATCCTTTCAGCATGATTACATACTTCGCCCACCTGCTGTTATCACGGTGAGTCCTGGTGTTCAGATACCCAGCGCTCCCGATACGACACGGTCATTCCAACAGCCTTGGGAAACCTACGACTCTCAAACGCATTTTGGACTTCTCAGAGGTGAGTATGACCTCAATGCCAGCACTACAGCCTGGACTGCGTATGGCCATACATCCCAGGATCGGACATGGCTTACCTCGTTTCTCAATGTGCTAAATAGTCAAGGCGATGCATCCCAAGACGCCTTTCTGCTTCGTCAGGTACAGCGGGGTCATACAGCAGAGGCTGGAATCAGAACCAAGCTGGCCACAGGACCATTCGAACATTCGTTGGCTTTCGTAGGAACGGGTTTTTGGAGCACTTTTTCAAGTTCCTTTGCCGGTGCTTTTGTTGGATCACCTATAACGACCAATCTCTTTAGTCCGACGTTCGTAGGGGAAGTGACGAAGAACTCGTTGGAAGTGGCAAAGAATTCCACTCAGAACTTTACCAGTTTGGCGGCTTCCGACACTATCAGTATGCTCGAGAAACGTGTTCAGCTGACTGTCGGAGCACGTTTGCAGCGAGTCGATACGAAGAATTTCGTTCAGCCGACAGGACAAACAGTCAGTGAATACGATAGGGCGGCAGCGACTCCAGCCGTAGGACTTATCGTACGGCCTCTTCAATGGCTGGCATTGTATACAAATTATGTGGAGGGACTGACGGGAGGCCCCACTGCCCCACCGACAGCTGCCAATGCGGGTCAGGTTTTTGCGCCGGTGGTTTCAAACCAGGTCGAGGTCGGGACCAAAGTAGATGTTGGGCGATTCGGGGCGAGCTTTGCGTTGTTCCAAATCACACAAGCCTCCGCATTCATTGACCCCCTCACGAGAATCTTCGAGGTCACCGGACGCCAACGCAATCGCGGGGCCGAAGTCATGATGTATGGCACGCCAGTGGAAGGCATTCGATTGCTCGGTGGCATCACCTTTCTTGACGGGGTGCTGACCGAAACCGCAGGAGGCGCGTTAACCGGGAAACTCGCGCCGGGTGTTCCCAGCCTACGCTTCAACCTTTATGGAGAGGCCGATGTTCCATGGATCTCTGGTCTCACATTGACACAACGCACGATCTATACTTCGCCTCAATACTTCGATCAAGCCAATACGCAAACCATCCCTGGATGGTGGAGATTTGATGTTGGTACACGATATGCCTTTCGTCTTTGGGAACGCACGCTGTTTGCGCGGTTCAACATTGAAAATCTCATGGCATCGAACTATTGGGCTTCCACCGGTGATGGAGCTATTTCGATCGGATCACCACGCACATACCTTGCCTCACTCCAAATAGATTTTTAGGCGGCACATTTAAAGAAGTAAACCGAACAGTAATCTGGCGTGACTCGGAAAAAGGCGTCAGGAATCTTTTTCTGCTCGCGGGCGGAAGATCCATTGCAGCTGTAGCCGCCTGGCCGTAGGTCTTATCCAACTTTCTTCGGCAAATGGTTGGCCACGGCACGCTGGCCGTCGCAGAACATCGACCTTACGGGCGGTCTGCGGTCGTTGACCCATGTGACCCACTGGCCCAGCCGCATAACCGAGTCACCCGGCCAGAAACCTCATAGCAGGTTCTATTCACGGTCTATGGGCAGCGGGCGGACACGGAAGCGCGTCTCTTCGAAGATGACCACCTACTGTCGCTGCCATGAGTCAGCCTGAGATCTTGACTTTATTCTTCCGCTTAGGCATACGGGCAATAGTATCAATACACTTTTCACGTCCTGAATGGCCGCTGAATGATGACAGGTGAAATCCTATGGATATTCTTATTCTGATTCTTATCGTCTTGGTGGGCTGGTTTGGATGGGTGGCATTTCGCGATTCATCGAGCTAAATCTACGCCGTCCCCAACCGACTGGCCACACATCCGAGTTGTAACCCAATCTGATGAACGGTCATGAGTCGTCATTAAACACGCCTGAGATCATCGCCTGAATTCGTTACACAAAGGAAATCATATGAAATGGCTCGTGCGCATGGGATTTACGATATCCGTATGCTCTTCACTCTCCGGTTGCGCTTCCACTTTGAAAACCGAAAATAACCCGGTTGAAGTGAGCCGCCACATCCAGGTCAAACACGATGCATTTCAGATCGTCATCAAACAGGATGAATCGACAAAAGTCACCTCTTACACAGGTCCCAACTGTGCCAAAAATCCAATCGACCATATCGTCCTGATACGAGCGTGGCAAACAGGAGAGACACCTTTGACGTACCAGGTCTACGTGTCTGACCAGTATACGCACGAGCGGAAGCGCGGCGGGATAGACGGAAAACCGACCAATACAGCGTACGATATCGACGGGAACACATTACCGGCAGATGTGCTTTCGCGCGATGTCAATTGGTGCGGTAAGGACCTCTGTCAGTACGTAGAAGCTGTAGGAGTGGCCGTCACCCGGCCGTACCTGGAAGATCGGATCGGTCGGGGGCTCACGCTGAAGATCAGCGGCACAAGCGGAGAAGGAATCGTCAACGTCCCAGCTGCCTACGTGCAGGCATTTCTAAAAAAGGTGTCGGAGCATGGGATACGACGGCAGAAAGTGGATAATGCAGGCACTGTACAGAAAACGAAATATTGAGGCCTGAGGGACGAGGCCTCAGCGTAGAGATGCAGTTGTGTATCGGTGCAATACCTACTGTGGTTTGTCGTCCCTTGTTTTTTCAACCTCGGTATGGGCGCCAAGAATTCGCCCATTCTTCGTGCTTGCAGCGTGAATCATCTCCTGCGCGCGTAGCGCGGCGCTCTCCCGCTCCAGTTTGCCTTCACGAACCTCATTGGCCAAGGCTTGGATCCGGTTATGAAGCTTTCCTGAGGGCCCCTGGCGTTGGACAGCTAAGGTACTCGGCTCTGTTTGTAGCCGGCTCCAAATTTCTCGCACGTCCGCCCAAAAGGCCTGCGTCTCTTTCCAGTAGGCGTCTGCGATCTGTATGTTGAACTCTTCCGAGGCTCGATATCCATTCACACCGATCTCTCGGGCAAGCTGTTGCGGATGTTCCCCTAGGATAAGCTTGGTGCTATCTTGCTCGTGCACCCAGCCATGGGGGGTGAGCGCATGACGGTTCACTGAAACCAACACATCATAGTCGCTGCGTTTAGTCGTCTCCCGTCTGGGCAAAGGACGCCACGTCGGCGGTGAAGTCCAAGTCGAGACACCCTGATCGTGCGTCCACTCCGCGAGCGCGGCATAGCGCGGGCTGTCATCGACCTCGAATACGGATTGAGCCCATTTGCCTTGCCGTTCGGTCTCGTTCAATTCACGGGTTCGCCACGTCTGCCGGCCGAGAAATTCGAAGATCTTCTCCGGTTCGTATCGCCAATCTTGCCGCCAATGCTTGATGGGCATGGCATCATCCCAGACGCCTTTCACGACGAGAACATGCTGGAGGCTGATCACGTTGCCGTCGTCGCGGATGACCCGCACGGTTTCGTACCCGTCCGTTTCATAGGGTTCCTTGATCTTATAGCCGTCGACGAATGAGACGGTCTCGCGAAAACTGAAGGTCACACGATAATTGCCCGCCATCGCCAGGATGGCTTTACGATCGCGCTGGAACCGTTCGTC
Source organism: uncultured Nitrospira sp. (assembly GCA_964587955.1). GTDB lineage: Bacteria > Nitrospirota > Nitrospiria > Nitrospirales > Nitrospiraceae > Nitrospira_D. The sequence continues at coordinate 86,817 of CAZPNQ010000002.1, read as the reverse complement.
GTCTGACCGAACTGTCGCACCCAACCCTGTTGGGACGACTGCTTGCCAACACAGCATGAGAACGATGGCAAACGACGAAACGAGCTGCCATCGGATACCTGCCTCGTTCCTCGGTTGATGGTGGTGCGACTTGTACTTGTTCATCTGACGATCCTCCAAGCCATAACCAATGATGCTCATTGTATCTCCGATGCGTCCGGTTAGCCATGCTCACCGACCGGATATTCTTCGGAACCAGCGGCTCACTCATGTCACCAAGCCGATACTTCTTGGCAACACGAGTTAAGATCGATGGGAAGGCTGGCCAAGACCGAAGGCGGTGTCAATCAAGGGTACGACACGAATTCCAGCGCGTGGGAACTTGAACGACTGGCGGCAGTAGCATTCAGCATACGCCGATCGCCACGATGAGTTTCTGCACTTGGGGGTGGACAGAGCCAAACCCGCCTTTGTAATATGAACGCCGCAAATCGGTCTCACAATCATAGTTTCGAGCGGCCAGCGCTGTACAGGTCAGAGCCCACGCTTCTACACATTGCGTGGGCTTTTTTGTTGTATGAACCCGACGTGGCAAGACATTGAGCAGCTCTACCATGAGCATAGGCATGAGCTGTTGCGGGCGCTTATCCGCATCGTGCGATGCGAGCAGGCCGCAGCGGATCTGGTGCAGGAAACTTACTTGCGCCTCGTCAACCGCGATCAGTCCTTTTCCATCACTCATCCCCGTGCCTTGCTGTTTCGAACCGCGACGAACCTCGCGATCGACTATCTTCGCAGAGGAAAATTCGAACGGGCGGGCGGCCACGGGGCGGATCTCGCGTCCGAGACGCCTTCCGAAGCTCCTTCCGCAGAACGGATCCTGTTCGACAAGCAACGGGTGCAGATCTTCAGGAACGCGATCGACAGCCTGACCCCCCGCTGCCGAGAAGCCTTTCTCTTGCATCGTATTCACGGATGCTCCTACCGGGAAATCGCCGAGCGTCTTTCGGTCACTGAAAGTGCGGTCGAGAAACTCATCATGCGGGCGTTGCTTCATTGTCGCGGAAAACTTCGCCAGCATGACGCGGAATGATGTGAGGGACTGACAGCGATATCCGTCACAAGATATACTCCGGACGGCGCATTCTCATGCCGTTACTCATGCGGCCGATCGGATTGCGATCATGCCTGATCCTAAACAACAGCCTTTCCTCCCCGTCTCTGATCCCGGCGCCTCACCTTTCGAGGAAGCGGCCGCCTGGTTCGCACGGCTTCGGTCCGAGCGCTGTTCCGCGGACGACCGGCAGGCTTTTGAATCCTGGCGAAACCAGACTCCTTCCCATGCTTCGGCCTATGAGGAGGTTTTGTCGCTCTGGGGCGATCCAGCGTTGCATGAAGCGGCAAACGAGGCAGCGCTTTCGTCGCCACGATCGAAAACACTTACGGCCGTCCGGCTGAAGATGCAGGTGAGTCAGATTGCAATTGCCGCCATGATCGCCGGGCTGGTCATTCTTATTGGCTTCCAATTTGACCTTCCGATCCGATTGTTATCCGATCACAGCACGTCGACGGGAGAACAGCGTATTGTGACGTTATCCGATCACTCGACCGTGACGCTGAATGCACAAAGCGCAATCGACGAAACGTTCAACGAGGAGACTCGCCGTGTGCGCTTACGCAAGGGAGAAGCGTTTTTTCAGGTGGCGCATGATGCTCACAAGCCGTTTGTGGTGGACAGCGGTGCTATTGCGGCGCGTGCCGTGGGAACGGCATTCGTGGTCCGGCAAGAGTCCGATGGCATCCGACTGACGGTGACCGAGGGCGTGGTGGAATTGGCACCCTTCCGACCGGCTTGGCCACCTTTGCGATTGACAGCTGGTCAACAAGTATCCGTCACGGCGGATAGAGCTGACCCTATCCACGCCATAGACATCAATCAGTCCACTGCATGGCTGCGAGGTCGCCTGGTCGTGAACAACGCTCGGCTTGGAGACGTGCTTGACGAACTTCGCCGGTATTACCCGGGCGCGATCCTGATTTGGAATCGTGCGGTGAATGAGGTTCGTGTCAGTGGCAATTACAATCTCGCCGATCCCACCGCGGTGCTGACCGCGCTGAATGAAACCCTTCCGGTTCGTATGACGAACATTTCTCACCGCATCGTCATCTTCTTTTAGCAGGCTCTTGAAACAGGGCGTCGGCGATTCTCGCCACATAAATAATTTTGAAAATCATGTGAGGTCGCGGCTCTCTCCTTCGTCTATGGATGGCCAGGCCGATTTTGGCTGCTTTCTGGACATCTAGGTAACGGAGGAGACGCATGGGAACCAGGTTTCCGCGCATCATTCAGATTGCGCAACAATTCTCACTGGCCGCCGTACTTGTAGTGCTGCTCACCGCCCTGACTCACTCGCACAATGCGTGGGCACAGGTAACCTCGGAAACGCACGGCGGCTCCCCTATCTCGTTCAATATTCCCGCACAATCGTTGACATCGGCCTTGAATGCCTTTGCTGAAACATCAGGGTTACAAGTTAGTTATCCGGCCGAAATGGCCAATGGACTCTCATCATCAGCGGTGACGGGAAACTATCTGCCTGGAGAGGCTCTGGGGGTGTTGCTGAGCGGAACGGGGTTAACCTATCGATTTACGAACGCAACCACGGTGACGTTGGTACAAGGGTTTCCAACGAGCACAGTTCCCGTTCCCGTGGAGCTTCATGCCTCTTCCGACACTCCTTCCGAAATCTCCGCCAACCAGCAGAAACCCATCAAGGTACCGGAGATTGTGGTGAAGGACGTACGGGAGAGAAAAGATACATCATATGCCGTTGACGAGGTCTCGAGCGCGACCAGAATGCCTGTTCCGGTTCACGACATCCCTCGTTCGGTGGAAACGGTTACAAGACAAGTCATCGAAGATCAGAAGGTGCTCCGCCTTAATGATGCGCTACGGAACGTGAGCGGTATGGGACAAACCGATCCGTTTAATGCCGCGATCACAATCCGAGGATTTCTGACAACTAATAACTTTTTCAAGAACGGATTTCGCGATGACGGCAATTTTTCTTCGATCGCGCCGCGAGATGTTCTCAACATCGAGACGATCGAGGTAGTGAAAGGCCCACCGTCGTTTCTGTATGGCCGCGCCGATCCTGGAGGAATTATTAACCAGATTACAAAAGCCCCGCTTCGGAATTCTTACTATTCGGCAGAAATGGTCCTCGGCAATTACGATCTCTATCGTCCACAAATGGATATCGGTGGCCCGCTGAACGCCAGCAAGACATTGACCTATCGGTTCAACGCGATGTACGAATCCGCCGGCAGCTATCGGGAGGGAGTGCGGTCCCAACGGATCTTTATTGCACCGACGATTGGTTGGGAGATAGGACCACGGACGACCTTCCGGTTCGAGGGGGAATATTTCTATGACAATAGCGTAGTCGATCGTGGACTCGTGGCAATCGGTGGAGCCGTCGCGCCGATTCCCATCACCCGGTTCCTAGGCGATCCCACAAGAACAAATGAAACCAATCATGGAAAGGCCACCCTGACATTCCTTCATGACTTTAATGACATGTTCAGATGGCGCACGGGGTTCAGAGCCGCCGTGACGCGGGGTCTGTATTCAAGCCGAGAATCGTGGTTCCTAGTTGGGAATGAAACTGATGGGATTCTGAATCTCGCGCAGTTTCATATCCCGACGACCGCGCAAAGTCACATCTTGCAAAACGAATTGCACGGGAAGTTTGCTACGGGTCCCATCAAGCACAAAACCATCGTCGGGGTCGAAATTGGACGTGAAGTCGAGACGGATGGCACAGCCACGGATAACCCCAATCAGGATACTGGTACTCCGGGCCAATTCAGCTATATCAATATTTTCAACCCTGCGGACCGGCTCTTTCTCAATACGCCGCTTGTCAAAATCAGCGATGAAAGACAAGTCAACAATTTCCTCGGCTTCTATTTTGGCGATCACATGAGTCTTCTGGAGAATCTCCATCTGCATGCAGGCGGTCGATTCGATTACTTTAAGCAGCATCTTACCGTTCGTCCGGTCCCTGGCACTCCGACGCAGAGCGAGGATAGCCAAACCGATCTTGCCTTCAGTCCATCGATTGGACTGACCTATCAGCCATGGAAACCGATCGCGCTCTTCGGCAATTATACCGAGTCGTTTGCTCCTCAACAGGCTGGAACCAGAAACTTTGCTGGGACGTTGTTTAATCCGGAGCGTGGAAAGGCCTATGAAGCCGGCATCAAATTCCAATTCTTCGAAAACCGGTTGCGGGCGAAAGTGGCCGGTTTTCACATCACCAAAACGAATGTCTTGACGCTTGATCCTATTAACGGATTCCCGTTTTCAGTCGCAACGGGCGAACAACGCAGCCAAGGCGTCGAGTTCGACATCGCGGGGAGAATACTGCCGGGATGGGATATCATCGCCAACTACGCCTACGTCGATATCAGAGTCAGCGAAGACAATACGTTTTCGATTGGAAGCCGAGTCCCCAATATTCCTCTCAATCAGGGCAGCTTATGGACGACCTATTTTATCCAGGACGGTCCATTCAAAGGCCTTGGGGCTGGAATCGGTATGTTTGCGCAAGGTAAGCGAAAGGGCGTGAATGAATGTACGGACCCGTCCAACTGTTCAGCGCAGGTTGACCTCCAGGGATTTGCCCGCATGGATGCCGCGGTGTACTACCGAAAGCCGGAGATCTTTCCCAGAACAAACTTGCTCGCAGCTCTGAATTTCACCAACTTACTGGATCAGCGGTACTTTGCTGGCACCCTCGACATCCGAGAGGTTATTTACACCGGTGCTCCATTCACCGTCATCGGCTCCGTGAAGCTGGAGTATTATTGATATCGGGCAAGTTCGTCCGATGAATGCTTGCATCCGAACCGTACGATCCTAGCCCTCCTGCGGATCACAGCTAAACCCTCGCGATCCATCCGATAACCTAGTCAGGCAATAAGACTTATCTTTTTCTTTCTGCCAAGGGTTGGGGTTTTTCATCCCTGTACGTCCACTCAAAGAGCGTGATGTCCGCGGTATCCGGCGAACGAGCATGGGCCCGATGGTCACGAGTCATGTATGGTGGAGGCCATTACCGAGAATGAGGGGCGAAAATCCGACGATGTTATTGGATTCCTCAGAATGGAGGATGGGGAGTTTTGGCCGGTATTACCGGGAATTGTTGGCGTTTCTGACGGCCAAGCTTCGTTGTCCCGAACAGGCGGCGGACCTCACTCAAGAAACCTTTGCGCGAGTGTGTGCCCTACCCGATCCCACCGCCATCCGCCAGCCACGCGCGCTTCTCTATCGAATCGCCCGCAATCTGGCTGTAGACCTGACACGGCAGCAGTCCGTGCAATTCCGGCACATGGTGTTAGGACTCGACCAATATGAAGAGGCACCTTCGCCAACACGGCAGCCGGACCAAATTGCCGAGGCAGTCGAACTGCGTAGCGCGCTAGAACAGACCATTGCTGACATGCCGCCTCGTCGGCGAGAGGTCTTCAAGTTGTATCGTTTCGGAGACCTGACGCAGGCAGAGATCGCCGAACGGTTGGGAATTTCGCTCACTATGGTGGAACGACATCTCATGAAAGCCATGGCCCACTGTCGCCGTTCCCTCGAACCCTTTAATTAGCCGACCGGACCAAGAATCCATGACGACCCGTCCTTCATCTTCCTTACCCGGCGCGGATGCAGCGATCCAATGGCTTTTGTTATTGCGCGATCCTTCCTGCACGGCGGAGGACAAACAAGCATTTGAACGATGGCGAGCGATGGATGACAGCCACCGGCGAGAGTATGAGGTTCTCTTGACGGTCTGGGACCGTATGGATGTCCTTGCCGATCAGCCGACATCAGCATCTCGAACGTCACCGACACCGGCGAGTTCTAAAATGACCGGCCGACATCGAGGTTCGAAAACACTCCGGATACGGGAGACGCTCATCTCGCTCGTAGGCATCGCCGCGATGCTCGTCATGACCGTCAGCCTATTCTGGTTCTGGAACTTGGAGCATCAAACCATCGAATCTTACAGAACAGCCAAGGGAGAACAACGGCAGATCACCTTACCGGACAAGACCGTGATGGAGTTGAACAGTGATTCCGAGGTGACAACGCGCTTTTCGGCCAGAACACGACAGGTCATCATCGAGCATGGAGAAGCTTACTTCACTGTCGCGCACGAGAATGACCGGCGTTTCGAGGTGACCGCAGCCAATGGGAAAATTCAGGATATCGGCACACAATTCAGCGTCTATCGGCAGAGCGACCGTGTCGTGGTGACCGTGGAAGAAGGAGAAGTGCGTATCGATGTCACCGAGCCGTCGTCCCACCCATCCACGACCCATTCTCTGACACAGGGCCAGCGAGCTCTCTATACCCTGGACGGACGATGGGCTTCCGCCGACCCGATCGATCCCCGTCAGATAGCTGCATGGCGCCGTGGGGCACTGATTTTGAACGATGTGCCGCTTGTCGAGGCACTCCGAGAAGTCAATCGCCATTGGCCGGGGACCATCGTGCTGGCCGATACGAGTTTAGAAACGGTTCGAATTAAAGGTCGCTTCAATCTTCGAAACTTGGACGAATTCTTTCTCGCCTTGCCCACGATCCTGCCAGTTGAAGTCGTTCACCGCGCTGGAGACGTAATCATTTCGAAAAAATAGCAGCGCTCACGCTCCAGCCTATCTCGCGTTGAAACATCTGTAATGAAGAGGTTGGGGATTTGTCGCGGTTCCCGTCTTCTTCAGTACGTAACGACTAATTCTTCGACCACACCAAAGCGAGGGATGAGATGCCGCCGCAGCTGTTGTTTCCTAAATATTTCGAATCCGTCACCAGCTTAATCCGTCATTGGCTCATGGTGCTGTGCAGCAGCCTCTGGCTTCTGCTCGCGTGGCCTGTTCACCGACGGCTATTGAAATCACTGAAGATACCTTGGTGCAGCAGTCTGTGGCTCCTGCTCGCATTGCCTGCAGCCGCGCAAGAAACCGTGGTCTCGTTCGACGTTCCAGCTCAGCCGTTGGCTCGAGCCTTGGATGCGTTTGCCGAGCAGGCGCACATGCAAATCCTCTACAAGACTGAGACTGTAGCAGGTCTGCACTCCTCGACCGTGGCCGGCCGCATGATGCCGGAGGAGGCGCTTCGTACGATGTTGCGAGGCACGGGCTTGTCCTATCAGACGAGCGGCCCCCATACGATAACCGTAATACAGACTTCTTCGATGGATCCAACGCCGGCTATTCAATCGAATCAAGATCATGCTCAGAAGCCGATCAAGGTACCGGAAGTGGTCGTCAAGGATGTTCGAGAACGGCCGACGTGGACCACGCCGGTGGACGGTTATAAGGCCGACCATGCGTCCACCGTCACGCGCAGCACCATGTCCATCGATGAAACACCTGTGTCGATCGGCGTCGTCACACGCGACCTGATACGGGATACGTTCGCCCGGACACAGAGTGAAGCTTTTGAAGGTGTCAGCGGCGTGGCACGAAGCGGTACGAGACAGGGACGTGCTGAAGCATTTTCCATCAGAGGGTTTGCAGTTAATGATGTGATCGGTTCATTCAATGGCGTCAAAGCCAATGGCTTACCGACGGACGGACTATTCGCCCCGGATTGGGGCATCGTTGAGCGATACGAAATCGTGAAGGGTCCGGCATCGATCGTAGGAGGTGCTGCCACTCCAGGCGGCGTGATCAATCGTGTTACAAAAACTCCTCGCCGAGAAACTTTACAGCAAGCGAATTTCAAGCAGGCTCATATGGGTTCCTCAGAGGCATGGTTGATGCCAACGGCATGCTGCCCGCAAATGAACACGTACGAGGGCGTTTGGTTTTCTCGGTCGAGGAGGGAGGCCACTTTATCGACAATACTCCCGTTCGGCAGTACAGTGTCGCGCCATCCGTCGAGGTCGACCTTTTCAAAGGGGCAGGGAAACTTCTTGCCGTCGGAACTTATCAACATTTTATCGGAGCCAGCTATCCAGGTTGGCCACTGGCGAGCGATGGAACGATGCTGAACGTCCCTCGGACGCGCAACTTCGGGGGTGGCGCCACGAATGGAGCCAGCACCCAATATACCGGCTATAACGGTGAACTTCATTACGATCACCAATTCATTCACGACATCAAGCTGTCGGTCAAGGGCAAATACTCGAACTCCGCTCTCTCCGACAAAATCCTATATGCCTACTCATACGGCGGGATTCCGCCGAGCGGTGATTCAAACGTCAGCGCCGGATTGGTCCGAACCAGATTTGACACGTATGCGGGGGAGCTGACACTCAGAAAAAACTTCTCACTGCTGAATCAACAACATGAAGTGCTCGCCGGCATGGATCATCGTGACATGACTCAGTACTATTCGCTTGGATATGTCTATCTTCCAAGCAATGCCACGCCGCTCCTGGATAATGTGTTCAACCCGCGGAATGGGTTTCAGGCCCCGCCGGATTCGGTGCTACTGGCAGCCCCCCGCACCTTACGCCAAGCGACTTTGAAGCAGTCCGGTATCTTCGCTCAAGTCATCTCCAGACCCTTCGAACGACTCACTCTCGTGGCAGCCGGTCGCCACGACTGGGCTGATTCCAGTGTGCATGACAAGTTGTCGAATGTCCGGAGCGAACAAACGCAATCAGCCTGGACCGGTCGATTCGGCGCCACACTTAAAATATCGGCTTTAATGAATCTTTATGCGGGCGTTCAGCAGTCGTTTGCACCCCAGCCATTCGGTCTGACCAGCGATGGCTCCCTGTTAGCCCCGGAAACAGGAATCAACTATGAGACGGGGGCCAAATTCAATCTGTTCGAAAATAGGCTCCGCATCACGACGGCACTATTTCGTACCTATCGTCAGAATGTCTTGACACGCGATCTGTCCGACCTCCGATTCGTCGTCGCCGTTGGAGAGCAACGCCACCAGGGGGTAGAATTGGATATCAATGGACAGCCGATTCCGGGTTTGAGTCTCAATGCAAACGTTTCGTTTCTGGACGCGAAGATCACTCACGACAATAATCCTGGGTTCATCGATCAACGTCCCCAAATGGCTCCCGAATACGTCGGGCGATTTTTTGCTACGTATGAAATCCAATCCGGCCTCTTGCAAGGCTTTGGATTCGGAGGGGGTGTCCACTTCCAGGATGGGTACGAGATGACTTTGCCCAACCGAATTAAAACTAATCCCTACCATCGAGTGGATGCGGTGGTGTTTTACCGCGGCAACAAGCACTTCGATATCTCGTTAAATGTTCGCAATCTATTGAACGCCAGATACATCGAGAGTCCTGGGGGTATCAATGCCTACAACAGCTTCGGAGCTCCAGTCAGCGCGTTCGGCACGGTGCGCATTTATTTTTGACTTTGCGACTAACCGCAACCACTGGAGATAGGCTGATTGACTTGCACGCCCGCACTTGCAACAATAACTCTACGTTTCTGCTTCATATACTTCAGAAGGAGGGACATCATGTTGCCTCGAATGCTGGTCGGACCAACTCCTTCTTTAATTGCGGTGCTCCTTCTCGCAAGCTGCACCTCTCATCAGATCAACGACGAACGCCTACCATTAGGCGATCACACGTTCCAATCCTCTTCAAGTGCGGAACAATGCGCCAAGCCCAAACATGAGCATCGCTATCTCGAACGCTGTGTCTCTTTGGGTGGAGGAGGTTCACAAATTCCTATCCGTGACGTGCCGGGTTCCGTCTCCATCATCAATCGCAATCTCCTGGATGATCAGAAGACTCTTCGCATCGAGGACGCCCTGCGGAACGTGAGCGGTGTCCACTGAGCACAGGGGCATGGCCTCTTGCAGAATTCCAACCGCGAGCCATTCGACTCCTGCCTGAATCTCGATCGTTTTTCGATACAGGCTCGACGCATGATCGGCCCATCGGCCGATGCGCGCTATGGCGACGGCGTCTCCACTAACGATCTATGAATCTACAAGTGTTTATTGCATCGATGGCAGGAACCGCCGTTGAGTTTCTTGAAACGGCTGTGATTGCCTACGCGCTGGCCAGAACCGGTTCCGTCATGGAAGCGATCATCGGAACGGTGTTGGGAAATCTGATTATCGCTCTCCCTGCCTATTTTGCATGGCCATGGCTGGCACGTATTCCCATTCATCTCTTCCAGTGCGCGGTCGGCGCTCTCCTGCTCTGGCTCGGAGGGTCATGGTTGGACAAGTCGGTACGTCGGAAACGGTACAATCAACGGGCAGGATGGGTCGTCAATCCTATGCGAGCCTTTCCAGACAACGGGGGAACCGGTCGAACACGGTTTAGCGCTTTCGCGGCTTTGATCATGACCAAGAGCGCCGCACTTGAGGCGTTCGAAATCTGCATGATTGTTTCTGCGTTGGCCGTGGCTTCCCAGGCCTGGGGCTCCGCATTGGCCGGAATGGCGGTGGCACTGCTCGCGACCGGAGGCTTGGTCATGGCATTGAAAGGAAAGGTTCAGTCCGTGCCGGAAGTTGATTTCAAATTATGGACCGGGGCGCTGCTTTCGATGATCGGCCTCTGGTGGCTCTATGAAGGAGCGATGAAGTGGCCGTGACGATTGTTTTTCGTAGAACACCGTCGAGCCTCAGACCTTCCTGCTCTCGGCACTTCGATTTGAACGTACAAATGCAAGCTGCGCATCCTTGGCTTATTGAGACTCTCGTATTTTCTTACTGTCTTCATCGGTAAATTGATGGGACACCGAACTCGATGTGGTCTCACCGAAGTGTTGGAACGCCGCGTCCACCATGAGCGGTGCCAGTTGCGGGAGATCACTCGAGCTGCTCGTGTTCATCGTTTCGCCACGCCACAATTCGACGGCAGCACCTGTCTCTCGTGACTTTTGCAAATCCAGCACCACGATAACGAGCTGATTCTTATAGTGCCGCATGCTCGTCGATTCGGATGGTGTGCTTGTCGCCATGCCATAGGAACCACCACCCCCTGACCCAGATGGACCCATACCGCCGCCGGAGTTCATCGGGGGTATTGGGGCGCCGACTGTGGTTGTAGTCGTGGTGGCGGCGGTGCTGGCATAGGCAAGGTAGACACCGAGTTGGGCCGTCTTATCGGTAGTCTTTTTGTATCCACGCGCATCCATTTTCTGTGCGACGAGTTTCGCGTATTCAGGGAAGGCTGCGTCTTTTTCGACTTCGTTCGTGGGCATGACCGTATAGGTCACGCGCTGGGGCATCGGATCGGAAGACTTACTCGTTCCGGAGACATTGACCGTCACGGTCTGCGCACATCCCGCGCAGATCAAGAGCACGGCACAGATCGCAACGTGGCCAGGCAATATCTTCATGAGACTTCCTCCCTCTTGCTGGTAAGGATCGGGTTTATTCATGCATTCGTGGTGATCTCTCCCAATGCCTCACGAATGATGGAGGGTTCGCATGATCAGTGCAAGCACTTTCCCAAGCGCACAGACATAATCAGGAAAGAGAACATGGCCATCGGGTCATGGCAGTGTTACTTTGATTCACGCTGCTGTTAAGGACTGTCTGCCGGTTGTCCATGGCATCGAGGGCAATCGCCATTACTTCGATTGAAGATCATAGGTTTCGTCGAAGCGAAAGAGGCTCCCTCTAAATTTCGGCCGCCCTCGATTGTTGCGACATGGAGTACCCAGCCAATACCCCAATCTGAATATTGTCGGCTACTGTGCTGATACCGCTACGGAGGTGGAGTAGGTGCTTGTGATGCGATGGTCGATTACCTACGGGGGACGTGGAAAGTTCGCGTGAACGCGAGCAATATTTTGCTATCGACTCCAGCCGCTCGCGGTGGCGAATATTTCGAGACAATATCCCCCTACGATCATTTCATAGATTATAGGGCCTCTCGAAGCGGCGGCAATTTTCTTCGGAGCAGAGGGCGTCGAGCCTGAGCGACGCGAAAATCCCGAGGAGATCGTCCGGTGGCCCGCTTGAAGAAATGGCTAAATGCAAATTGATCGCTGAAACCAAGGGCGGAGGCAATTTCCACGATAGATTTTTCGGTGGTGGTCAGTAAGGAGGCAGCTGCGGCAGTTCGTCGACGTTTCAGATAGCCGGAGAACGATTCCCCCATCGTAGAGTGGAACAAATCAGAGCAATATTTTTCCGAGTACCCCAAGAACTGGGCCAATATCTTGAGCGTAAGCCCTTTATGGAGATTTCGCCCCACAAATTCGTCGATGTCCTTGGACAAATCTTTTCGGTTCAGTGATGACCCACGAGCATGTGTGAGTGCGACCGATAGATTGAACAACTGGCAAACAATTTTCAGCAGCTCGTCGTCCGTTTTCGCGCTTGAAAGCCGATTGGCCCATGAAGGAGCTTGGCGGCGAAGCCCTGCCGTCAGGGCCCACAATCGGCCCCGTGGGATCGTAAATCCCCTTGATCTGTCCGTCGTGCTGAAATGTTGTGGCGCACTTTCGAACGTATCGATCCGATCAAGAACCATATCGTCGTAAAATGTTGTTGATCTGAGGCTCATCTGAATACCTACTTCAACGCAAAAGTTTTCAACCAAGCTTTGAGACGTCGTGTTTGAACCGACCGGGCAAGTCCCCTGGCTTGCCCTCGTTGACGCTGGAAAGTTCGGCACTTTTGACACCAAAACAGACGGCCTTGGTATCCCATTGGCCTGTTGCATCTCAGACAGTTCATGATGACCGTTTCTGCGAAGTACTGTGTCAGCATGGAACCTGCCTGTCGCGAGGAAGCATATTGTCCGTTACACCTGGTTATCGGTTGTGTATTCATAGTCGATTCGACACTCCAAGAAAGTGAGATTGCGATACCTGATTGACGAGACCGATCCCCCTGCCTAAAGACCGATGCAGTTCGTTCGATACGTACTCAACGAAAATGTTCCCTGGGTCACACCACAACCTTTCACAAAAATGCAAAGCCCAGGATCAACTGTACGATCCCGGGCTCTGGGTGAGTAACCGCTGGCCGCCTAGTACGTTGAATTGGTGTCTACAATTTAGTGGGTGTGCGTTCCTCCCCTCACTTACCGCCCGAATGCTCCATCCTAACGATCCCCTTAAATGATTTTGAGAACAATTATTAATATCTTAATTGAATTACTGCTGTCAAGAGGGAACAATGTGCAAAAAATCAGATAATACCGGCCTCTTCCAGTGGTGTGAGCGATACCCTCATTGCTCTATGAGACTATCCACTTCAACGGACAGCGTGTCAGTCACCCACTCTCTGATTCGATCGCAAAGTTCCTCAACCTATATGTTGCTTCGAATGAACTCGCTAGGGAACAAGCTAGTCGATGCTCGACATACCATGCATTAAGAACTAAATGGACATGCTGCAGAGAAAAACCCAAGTAAGTACAAATGAGGCCGCTGACATGAATGCGGACACATTCAAAGGCAAAACCCAAGAACGCTATGGCGATCGCAAGGACGAACTCGAAACGTGGGCAGACAAATGGCATGGCGAAACACGTGACACCGCAAAACTGACAGACGAGGAAACTAGCTCAATCAAAAGATCGCTCGAACAATGCTTTTTGTAGACCGTGATGAGGCCGGCCGTTGGGAGAGGAAATGTTCACGTTTGAGTTTCACCGATAACCGAGGAGCGCGATGCATGCATACATCCACGACGGTCAAGAGACTTGCGGGAGCAGCCGTTCTTATCCTTCTCTCCGTCTTCTCGCAAACGGGAGCGGTGCAGGCCGAACATGGTACTGACTCCGACCACACTAACTGGGCAGGCATGCCGCAAGTCGACATCGGGCTCTTCTCGCTCGGTGGTCGCGCCACCTATTTCGATCCAAAGGAGGGCGACGACAACTGGTTCGGTGGCGCGCAACTCCGCCTCCATCCGTGGCGGTATCTCGCCATCGAGGGTTCCGCGGACTATCGTCGAGAAGAATTTGACGGAGGGACAAAGACCCATACCTACCCCGTACAAGGCTCTCTGCTCATCTATCCTTTAGGCACCACTCGCTTGGCTCCGTTCATCCTGGGCGGCGGAGGCTGGTACTTTTCGACGGTCGATGCCCCCGGCAACTTCTCCAATACGCAACATCGATTCGGAGGCCATGTCGGGGGCGGATTGCAGTTTTTTATTACCGACCATTTCTCCATTGATAGTACCTATCGCCACATCTGGTTGGAACGTCTGGGGTCCAGAAACCAAAACCTCGAGGACAAGAAATTCAATGACAATGGCCATATGGTCACCATCGGGTTGAACGTTCACTTCTAGCGGTTATGCCCTCCTCCGCAGAAAACGGACACCGACCGTCGGCCTCTACAAGGTCGACCATCGGCTACACATTTCAACAAACCCGACCGCGATGTCATCCATGCCGGCAACTCCCATTCGTTCTCATTATTCCCGCCGTGTTTTTATGCATTTATCTGCTCGAGACACGTTCCGCATGGCCACAAACATCCACCGACGAATACATTGCAGGTTTTGCCGCGGCGGTCTTACAACATGAGTTCAAAGCGACCGATTCTACATTGCAAGTACACGAGGGTGTCATCCAAGTCAGCGCCCAATCTCTCAACGGACTGGATCGTGAAAAGGTGACGCGCGCGCTGGCCGCCATTGCCGGCGTCAAAGAAGTGATCATCGTAGAAAACGAAGAACCTGCAGCTTCCCCTCCTCTTCAGCAAGGCGTGGTGGTCGACGTCCCAGAGACCGAATCCAGCTTCCTCCCCCGCGGCCTCTTATTCGCTCCTCTTCACGCAGATCCACGATGGCCCCACTTCTCGGCTGTCTATCGTGGCTACCGCACCACCGATCTTTCCGCGGCGTTCGCCGGTAATTTCGGCGAAACGTTCTCTCTCTACCGCCACCGTGCACCCTTTAACGGTCAATGGGAATTCGTTCTCCAAGCCGGCGTGTTCAGCTTATTCGATCTGAGTGCCGCTTCGCTCGATCTCGTGAATGCAGATTACAATGTCGGTGTGCTGACCACCTACCGCTCCGGCAACTTCTCGGGTTTTCTGCGAATCCACCACCAAAGCTCGCACCTTGGGGATGAATTTCTTCTGAGTAACCCCCAAACTCAACGCATCAACCTCAGTTACGAAGAAATCGATATGAAGTTGTCTTATGCATGGTTCAGCTGGTTCCGCACATACGGAGGGGCCGGATACCTGGTCCACCGCCAACCGTCAGTGGTTCGGCCCATCAATACACAATGGGGAGTCGAACTGACGAGTCCTGTCTCATTTTTCGGCGGCTCCATTCGTCCAATCTGTTATACGGATTTTCAGGTCAATGAACGTTCGAATTGGGCGATTGCTCAGTCATTGATGGCAGGGCTGAGGTTTGAAAATGCTCGGATCGGTAATCGTCAATTACAACTCCTCGCGGAATACTTTGCGGGTCCCTCGCCCGACGGTCAATTCTATACCAGACACGTGCAATGGTTCGGCGTCGGTCTGCATTTCTATTTCTGACGATGTCCCACCAAGGGACCTTCCGAGTATGGTGCATAAGTCCGGAACGGTAGAGTACATCTATGATGACGCCAAAAAGCATACTGCCTCTTCTGATCGTCCTATTCCTGCTGTGTGGTCGTCTGCCAAGCATGGCACAGGTCACATTGTGGGAGACGTATCAAGCGGCCGGCCACCAAGCCATCCAAGATCGACGTGTAGCTGATGCAGAACGACTACTGCTTGCAGCGATCAAACAAGTTGAAGCCGTCAGGCCTGATGATCCCCGCCTGAGTAATACGTTCAACGACTTAGGCGTCTTATATGGCATGGAAAATCGAGACGTTGAAGCTGAGGCACTATTTCACCGGGCATTGGCTATCAATGAAACGGCATTCGGTCGTCACCATCCTTCCGTTGTCTTGACCTTGCAAAATCTTAGCGTGATTTATGCCTCACAGAATAAGTTCTCCGAGGCACATAGGATAGCGCGCGAAAGTTTGGAAATCAGTCTTCAACTGTATGGAAGCAGCCATCCCCGCATTGGATCCGCGTGTCGTACGTTGGCCACGGTGTATGCGCTGGAGGGTAATTATGAAGAGGCTGAGCGCTTTGCCAACAAATCGATCACGATCTTTGAAAGCACCTTGGGGGAACACCACCTGGAGACTGCTCAGAGCCTGGAAATGATGTCCAGGCTCCTATGGACGACCCATCGAGACAGCGAAGCCCAGATGCTTGAGGCGCGCCTCAACGCCATTCGCCAGGACTTTGGGATGAGATTACACGTAATCGATTCCAATGGCGACTCTAACGCGGCACGGTGAGCGAGGACGATGACTCAAAACTTTCGTCCATGCCAAGAATGAGCGAAGAGTCATCGCCGTTCTTAATCTTCTTAAGGAGGTGGAATCATGTTGAGCTGGGCTGTAACCTTTCTGGTTGTTGCGATCATTGCAGGTGTACTGGGTCTCTCGGGAGTTGCTGGCACCGCCACGAATATCGCCTATATCCTTTTTGTCATCTTCCTCGTCGTTGCTGTAATAGGACTTGTCATGGGACGGCGGCCGCCGGTCACATAAAACGTTTGTCTGCATGCTCGGGGTGATCGACACCCCCCGGGCATGCCACTTTACTCTCTCGATCAGACAGGTCGGCCTTCTCTCGCTACACGTCGTCACCTTGAGTCAAACTAAATCAGCGGCAAGACTTTTCTATTGTAATCGTTCTGAGTCTTGCTTGTGGTTTTGCAGGCGTACTACTTATTGCCTGTCGGCGGTACGGGAAGTTCGACGGGGGGCAGTTCCATCACTTTGACGGCTTGGCCTTGCTCATTCATGCCGATGGTCACATGTTGTCCAACCGACAATCGTCTGAATAATTCTGGGCGGACTATTTCAAAAAAGATGGGTTTCCCGAGATCGGTTTTTAGCAATCCCTTCTTCGTGTCGAAATCAAGCTGGTCCAGAGTACCGCTGATAAGATGTTGGGATGTGTTGTCTTCTCCTGGAGGGGTTTCCTGGATTTGCTGCGCATATCCCGGATTGCTCGCACTCAGTGCCAAGATCGTGAGACCAAAACACATCATTTTCTTTGACACGTTCCATTCAGTATCGAACGTCATAAGCCTCCGTCTCAAACATGTATGCCTATATTGTTCGCAGACCGAATTGGAGAAGCGATAGACGGGATTCCTCTCAATGAACTCTAGCCATACTCTAGTGACTTTGTAACAATCCGATACTAGGAAGGCCACTAGGTGAACGATCGGGCCAATACATTTATACCAGCGCCGCTTCTGCATGTCGGACTGCAATGTGCATGGGGGCCTGCCTAGTAGCTCTCAATCCGCAAAGTGCATATATTATCAGCATGTGGGTTCGTCGATATTCCGGACTTCATGCAGCATCATTCGTTCCGAACGTTTCTTGACAGCGGCTGACCATGAAAGCCGCGTCTACTTCATTGGAGGATCGTCAACGCATCTACACACCTTGTTTGCTTTGTGGGCTATCGGATTTTGTCATAATCGCCGTCCCAGCCGACATTGCAGCCCAGCAGGAGTACGTAACTCAGTTTCACCAGCAGCGTCTCGTTGAACACCTTGACGTTGAGACTCGCCGAACGTCCCTCACAGACCGCGTTTCTTTCACACATAATTACGAGACGTTCATTGTGGCGTGTCGTGCCTGTGGATTGCTCTGCCGCAATCCACATCCGCGGGAGGAGGCAATCACCGAGGCGTATGCCGACGACAACTATGAACAATCGTACCTGCACTCAGAGTTTCAGTCTCAGCTGGCATGGGCGCGCGGCAAGATCCCGATTGTTGCCCGACATCTCGCTGCCCACCCGTCTCCGCGGATTATCGAAGTCGGCAGCTTTGTAGGCGGCTTCTTAGAAGCGGCTCGGGAGTATGGCTGGAATATCATCGGAATAGATCCCGGTGAGGCAGTTGTACGATTCTGTCGTGATCGCGGTTTGCCAGTCATCCAGGGCGTGCTTGAGGAATCGGCTCACCCACCGAGCGGAGTCGATGCCGTCGTCATCTGGAATACCTTCGATCAGCTTCCCGATCCACGGCC
The DNA here is from genome assembly GCA_964587955.1 of uncultured Nitrospira sp. Classification (GTDB taxonomy): domain Bacteria; phylum Nitrospirota; class Nitrospiria; order Nitrospirales; family Nitrospiraceae; genus Nitrospira_D. Next base: position 68,803 of record CAZPNQ010000002.1, on the reverse strand, counting down.
GCTGCTGGCGACGATCACACGTGTGCTCAAGCCGAACGGTTTGTTGGTCATCCGTATCCCACACGGTACCTGTTATCGATCCGCTATGGCGATAACGAAGATTCATCGTTGGACGAGGAAACCCGTGTATACCGGCTTGGCCTGGAACAATTTGCTGAGCTTTCCCTATTTATATGGGTATGAACTTGCGACCCTCGACCGCCTTGCCGGAGAATTCGGCCTGGCTCGTGAGGCTGCATACGCCGATACATTGATGACCTCGGCGGTTCCGGAGATGAAATGGTGGGTCCCACTCGAGGAACGGTTTGTCAAGAAGCTTTGCCGTTTGACAACCGCACTCGCACAATGGACGGGAGCGTCATCTTTTGAAAGCGCCACATGGCTCGACGTGTACTATCGCAAAGCGCTACCCCTCAGCACTTCGGAGTCAACTCTAGGGTTTTCTCCAGTGGAAGACAACTGCGCTTTCAAGCACACTGGCGCCACACGAAGAGCGACTCACCGAAATCATGCGTGACTCATCCGGACAAGACTATTTGTGCTCGTGGCTATTCAAGGCGGGGGTATTGACCGCGTGGTGCCGTCACCGTCCCACCAGACGCAAGGCGGTGATGACGGTGAATGACACCTGGCTACGCGCACTCGGACGAGTCACCGCGCTACAGCTGTTTGTCGTGCTCGTACATGACTGATCGGTTGACGCGTGCGTGAATGATTCGTGTCGCGCCTGGAACCGGATTCGCTGGAATCGATAGGCTGTATTTTACTGATCGCTCCACAATTCACGCAGCGGAGGCCTAAACATTGCCACGCAAAGTATTCCGTGGCACCGTAGAAATAATCATGCACTTTAAAACCACCACATCGTTCACAAGCCATGGCATTACTCCTTTTGCTGATTGTGGAATGCCTCGCTTCAAGTTTGAGTCGAGCACTGACCGGCAATTATGGATTAAGCACAAACACTGCCACGCCCACCTCCCAAGCGAACCCGTTGAGAATCCAGCATCCTCGGCTTACCGCATCATTGAGGATGCGCCCGTCGAATCGGACAACTTGTCCCTGTTTATCGGATATGTTCCGCCCGCCGTTTTCAGGTCGGCGACGCTGCGCGCAGCATTCGGCGGGGGTGATTCGAACGACGCTCATGATTGGACCGTTAGTCAAGCGCACCGAGGTGGCGAGCCATTGCCCTTACGAGGTTATTGATATGCAACGTCTCACTATCTTGATCGTGGATGACAACGCCGAAACACAGGTATTGCTCCGAGAGGTGTTGTCGAAGGAAGGATACGACATCGAGACTGCGCCGGACGGACAAGCGGCTCTCAGCATGGTCACTCGGCAGGCACCTGACCTCGTGATATCCGACATCAACATGCCGGGACTCGATGGCCTCGCTCTACTGGGGGAGTTACGTTCTCGCGGACATGACATGCCCGTCATTCTGATGACGGCATATGGCACGCTGAAGACGGCGGTGGACGGCATACGAGCAGGGGCATTTGATTACCTCAGCAAACCGCTCATCATGGACGACGTGCGATTGGTGATCCATCGAGCACTCGAACATACTCAACTATCCCGGCAGAACCAGCAGCTCAAAGAACAACTTCGCGATCGTTATCGATTTGACAATTTTGTCGGCAGCAGCCCATCGGTCGTCTCCGTTTATAAATCTATCGCGCGGGTTGCTCAGACAGACAGCACGGTTTTGTTGGAAGGTGAAAGCGGAACCGGCAAAGAGCTCATCGCACGGGCCGTTCATGCCAATAGTGCACGGAGTGGCGGCCCCTTTGTGACAGTCGATGGTGGAGCGTTGACCGAAACACTGCTCGAATCCGAATTGTTCGGGCATGAACGGGGCGCGTTCACCGGGGCGGTGGGCTCCAAGAAAGGTCTATTGGAGAAAGCCCATCTCGGTACGTGTTTCCTCGATGAAGTGGCGGATCTGTCGCCGGCACTGCAGGGCAAATTATTGCGTGTCATTCAGGAGAGGGAATTTCGACGTGTCGGCAGCACCATGACCACCACCGTCGACGTACGCATTATCGCCGCGTCGAAAAAAGACTTGAGTTCGCTCGTTCAAACGGGAACGTTCCGCGAGGACCTCTATTATCGGCTGAATGTGGTAACGATACGTATCCCGCCCCTGCGCGAGCGCATGGAGGACGTCCCGCTCCTGGCGCAACATTTTGTGCAGATCTACGGTTCGTCCAAGCCGAAACCCGTCACAGGCATGTCGGCTGAGGCCATAGCGGTTCTGACCCGTTATTGGTGGCCGGGAAACGTGCGGGAACTCGAGCACGCCATCGAGCGAGCGGTAGCCCTCACTCCCCATCCCATCATTTATCCCGAAGATTTGCCGCATGCCGTGCATACGGCCACGGTGCAGGCCGCCGCTCAAGCGCAAGGATGGGTCACGTTGGAGGAACTGGAACGGGAACATATCGTACGAGTTTTGAAGCACCATCATCAGGATCTCGGCCGATCCGCTACTATTTTGGGGATTCACCGAAAGACGTTGTTACGAAAGCTGCGGCAATATGGTCTCGCAAGCGGGCAGCGGACAAAGTATCTACATCCGGACATCCTGTCTGAGTCAGTCCCCCGCGAGCCGTTTCGTATGGTCTCTAATCTCCATGAATTGGAGTCATCACGATCCTAGCTCGTTGGACTGTTCTTTGCTAGCTTTGTGTGCCTCAGTAGGGTCTCGACCAATGCGGAAGGGGTGGCGATATGGATGGTTATGGAAAACGCGTACTGATCATAGACGATAATGAGGACATTCTATATCTCACGGGAATCGCTCTGATGGGTCGTGGGTATAACGTGTACACGGCTTCCGATGGCTTGGAAGGGTCGGAGAAAATGAAAACAAGACGCTATGACGTCGTGCTCGTGGACTACCAGATGCCGAAACTTGACGGTCTCCAATTTGTCGAAGTTTGTCGAATGCGGTGGCCTGAAACGCCCATCATCCTCATGTCGGGAGGTACTGTCACCAGCGACCGCTCCGATTCTGTGCCGGGGACGTTTGGATGCATTGCTAAGCCGTTCGACCTTACGCAGCTTATTGATCTCGTGAATCAGGCTTGTCGAAGCTGCCAAGGAGAACCATCAAACCATTTCGCGACAGACCGCGCAACCCGTCGACCATCATTTCAGTCGAAGGAGCATGTCACTAATCTTCAAGCGATGAGCACAGCTCCATGACGAGCTAAGATACCTCCGTACAACATTCAGATCGGTATAAAGCCTGTCCAGGCGAGGTGGATCCAGGTTTTAACTTTTCATTGTGAAGGGCTGTCGGACATCTCGTCCACACCAAGACACAATGCCCAAGAAATGAGTCGCTTCCATCCCTCATCTCACTGATGACTGGTGAGATTCCAAGCATTCTCGAAATTCTTAGAGGGCTTTTCATTTGCATGGCGAGCAATTAGGACAGCAGTCCTGCACCCTTTGGCTTGGTACAAAACCGATATGGCATCCTCTCCCATTCGAATCGGCGATCTCGAGATCATCCAAGATCTGGCCACCCAAAACCACACGTGGATCATTCAGCGCATCGGTTGGGGCGGCATGGCACTTATCGTCATCGCAGCGTTGACTGGTGTGTTCGGAAGCGGGCCCTTGGCGCGCACGGAGGTTACGGACGATCAGCACACGCTTCGGCTGTCGTACGACCGCTTTGGGCGTTACGAAGGCGAATTGTTCTTGCAGCTCGTGCTGTCTCCTGAAACGACAAAGACCGACCGCGTCACCGTGGCAATCGATCGGACATATTGGACCAACCATGCCGTCGAACAGATCATTCCGGAACCTCTTACAACAAGCATCCGCAGCGACGGATTTGTATACACATTTGAAGTCAATACTCCATCTATTCCGGCAATGATCGCCTTCCGCCTACGGCCCAAACACCTCGGTGCGCTGGACGGACGCATTCGCATCAACGACGCCAGCTCGCTCCGATTTCATCAATTTATCTTTCCCTAAGACTGACATTCCGAGCTCAACCCAGGAGGTTTCGTATGGATACGATTCTGCGGGCGCTCATCATTTATCTCGTCCTGCTGCTGGTCTTCCGGTTGGCCGGTCGCCGCACCCTGATGCAGATGACCAGCTTCGACTTCGTCCTGCTGCTGATCATCAGTGAAGCCACTCAGAATGCCATGCTGGGTAACGATTACTCCATCACGACCGGCGTGCTGGCTATTGTCACCCTCGTCGGATCCGACATTCTGCTCTCTCATTGGAAACATCGTTCGGCAGCGGTGAATCGCTGGCTTGACGGCCTGCCGATGATCATCGTGGAAAATGGAATTCCGCTGAAGCCACTCATGGATCGTTCGCGAATCGATGTGGAAGACGTCTTGGCTGCCGCGCGCCAAGGCCCCGGTCTGGAACGAATGGAACAGATCAAATATGCCGTGCTGGAGGCGGGAGGCGGAATCTCGGTGATCCCCAAGTAAATACAAGCCAAAGTGGCGACGTGAGAGAGGAGATCTAGGAATCAAAAGCCCACAGCAGTGAAAACACCAGCAAATGTTGGCCGGGGACGAATCCAGGCCGCCCGTCACCGGCAAACCCGTTTCGAAAGAAACCTCCGTCTGCCCCAGTCGAACGGTCAAAGCGATGTTCGAAACGGAAGATCCAGGCCTGGCTATTGCGATTGACGGTATATTCCGCGGTAGATGTCACAGCCCAGATAAACTGTTCCGCGCTCGTGAGCCGGCCGTTGCGGTCCCAAAAGAACTCCGGCCGCACCGCAAGGCTCCATGGTCCTTGGACTTCCCATCTGGTGAACAGCGCGGCTCCGGTCCAGAACGTGCGCGGCGTGGAAACCTGGTCTGCGATTCGCTCGGTGCCGATGTCGAATGCCGCAACCACTGTCCAATCTTCTCCCCGCCATTGCAGTTGCGTGTCGGAAAAGACACGCCAGTATCGAATCGACGTGTCCCCTTGATCCGGCCCATAGTACAGGTTCTGCGCGATGACCCAGCGGCGCGCGAATCGCCAATCGACTTCAGCTCCATAGCCTGGCAGACCGTTAGGATGTGCCAAATGCTGGAAACCGTTGATGACATGAAAGCCCACATCGACATTTTCCGTGAAGGCATATCGGCCGCCGATGCCCAGGACGAAGTTAGGGGAATAGTCGGTCAGATACGAACGCGTATAGTTGAAGTTGTTGGCGGCATAGAACGACTCAAAGTTGATGAATCCTTTCATGAGACCGGCAGTGATCGCGAGACCTTTTCCTATCGGAGCGAGGTACGTGATGTTCGCCTGCGCCACATGACGAAGAACGTCCGCGCCGGTCATGAGTGTTTCTCGTTCCGGAACGAGACCATCGGTGTCATAGCCGCCGTGGAAACCCAGGTCTGCGCCCCACCGATTCTTTGTGGTCGCTTCCCGTCGTAAAGAGACGAGGCCCAGATTCGGCGCAGCTTCATTCGTTTGAGGCGTCGTTTGCTTGCTGCGAAACATATGATTCTCGGGAAAATTCGTATTGAGGGCATAGCTAAGGTCAAGGAGGGCTCGGGCGTGAACCTTCGCCTCCTGGACCTCGGCTTGGAGAGGAGAGCATAGTCCCACCATCAAGAGCGCGAACGGGAGGCTACACAGCGCAGGAGAGCGCACAGCGTCGATTAATGTATTTTCGTGACTTTTCCCGTAGCGGCATCGACGTGAACCTTGCGTTTGTTCTGCGTCGAGTCGAGCATTTTTACCTCGTAGACGGGCCGTCCATCTTCTCGCTCCAGCTCAGCCTCAATGGTTCTTCCGCCCGTGATGCTACTCTCAGCCATGCGAACAGCCTCGATCAATGAGACATTCGACTGCCTCAATAAATCCCCTTTCGACTCGTGGTGCATCGCGCATCCGCCGGCTAACCCCATCATGGCAAGACCGATCATCAACCGAAATTCTACGTGCATGGCGTGTCTCCTTTACGGTTTGAAACGTCCCCAGACTCACACTACGGTTCCACCAGAACCTTGTTGATGACTTTTGCGCCGCCTGACGCGTGCTGTGCGATTTGCTCGGCAATACGTTTTTGTTGCCCGTCGTCCGTTTCTCCGCTCAAATAAATCACCCCTTGCTCGACCGACACATCGACGCGAAGCAGGTTTGCTTCGCCATGGTCATATAAGGCATGCTTCACTTTCTGCGCCAACATCTCGTCCTTCGCTCCCCCGCCCAGGCCGCACCCACCTATGGCTGTACTCAAGAAAATCAACCAGATCACGCACCGATCGCGGAATGCCTTGCGCATCACACGCCGGTCGCGGGAACGGTGTACCGCTCTTCAATCGCCGAACGGATCAATTGCCGGCTGCGGTCGGCGCTGATGGACGGCTGTCGCTCAATCCGCCGAACGGCATCGGCCAATTGGGAATCTTTAATTCCCTCCGACATCCAGTTGCTGTAATCTCCCTGCCGGAGATGATGCAACCACGTCTTCTCGTCCACCCCTTCCGCAAGTTGCATAAAGAGAATCAGATTGTGTGCGCGTAGGTTCAGCACATTGTCCGGACCACGGAAAAAAAAGCTCCGGTCTTCCGGCAACTCGCCTTCGGCATACTTCCGGCGATGACGCTGACGGTCTGCTTCACAGGGAGCTATACGCAATATGCAGGGCAATTCGTTGGACCGTCGATCCCAAAAGACCGCTTCACCATGTTTCAAAGTTGCAGGCTGCATCTGCGGTGCCGGCAGACCGAGCGCTTCGCAAAAACCCGCGATCGTACCGGCAGGGTCATCTCCTAACGCCACCACGACATCCACCGTTTGTAGCACTGATTTCGCAACGAGATCCGGGTGCACGGTGACATAGACCATACCGGTCAAATCTTTCGCCAGCACGGCTTGCACAGGCTGCCAGTCGCGAGGCAGTAAATGGTGCGTTTCATCCACGAGAATCCAATGGGGCCGGCCGGATTTGGCTCTACGTTCCTGCAGGGCTGGCAAGAGAGCGATAAAAAAAGCCGGGCGATCTTGCAATGGCAAGCCCACGAGATTGACGATCAAATTTGTGTCCGGACGCTCGAGAGCCGTGAGAATCTCCGTCATCCCCGGCCCTCGCTGTGGGGTTCCAAACATGACCGCTTTGGCGAACCCCTCGTAATCTCCTTCTGGGTCGATCACACAACACTGATACCCTTTCTCTAGTACCCGCTCGAGAATCCCCGTGGCCAACGTCGACTTCCCACTTCCCGACGATCCCGCCAGCAATATATTGATTCCCATGGCAGGGATCGAGACTTCCGGACCGTTTTCGCGCATACCGACAAGGACATTGTGGCGGCTCGCACCGAATGGAGACATACTGAGATCGTGCGTCACGATTTCATCGATGACTTCAGCGACGCCATGACCCGCCTCCCCGGCAGTGACCCAATCGGCAATTTCTTTGAGCGTCGGCACGGCATTGGCCACAGCCACCGCATATTCACAGTGATTCAACAGGGCATGGTCATTCTCGGCATCTCCGATCGCCACGACGTTATGCGACGATAAGCCCATCTCTTGCAGTGCTGTCACAAGGCCACTGGCTTTATTGACTCCAGATGGGACAACCATGACGGCGTCCCTGTTGAAAATCACTTGAAGTTCGAGACCCAAGTCTCTGATGACCTCGAGCAACGTCACCTCATGCGGCCGAACCGTCCCAACGATGGAGTCTCCACACGAAAGTTCAGGAACCTGTCGGCGGCGCAATTCGTCGATGAACGCCACAGGGATGGGAGTAGCCAACACCGTATGCTCGCGCGTCGCGGGTCGATAGAGTACGGCGCCGTTGTCCGCGACGACGCGCTCGCACAATCCGATTTCGGGAAAGATATCCAGGATGTCCGGGAGCAAACGCCCCGTTACCAAAACGATTTTACGCCCCGATTGAATGAAGCGTTCAAGGGCTGCGATCGTCTCGCGTTCGACTCGGCCATGGGTGGCCAATGTGTTGTCGTAATCCGTCGCTATGGCAACGTATCTCATAGAGACTTAGCTACCCGACACCCGGGTTCCTCCAAAGGTATAGGGTCGGTAGCCATAGTAGCCATATCCATAATAGCTGTGATAACCCGCCAATGGATAATTGGATCTCGCGTGCTCGTCCCAGACGGTCATGTCACGAATCGCTATAATCGGATAATCGTACGCCGCCTTATCGAGCGTGTCGGTCTTCAGACCAACAATCTCGCCAATGACGGTAACTCGCGACCCTTCCTTAAAAATAGCAGGATCAATTATTTCACCGCGACTGTCCATCGCCAAGAATCGCCCTCGTGATGACGCCCGGTTATCGAGCGGAATAAAGTCTTTATTCAACGGCAACTCCAGCACTTCCACCACCGTTCTCTCGGTTTCCCGTACAGCATTGAGCACTTCCCCTCCCCACACGACGATCTGACCGCGGGTAACGGCAGGGGCGGCTTTCACTTGTTCATACGTCAATGTTTTGTTGACCTGACCGACTAAGGGACCCGGAATGACCTGATATCGATTGCATCCGCCGACGACAATCGTCGTGACCAGCGCACATCCGATTAAAAGTCTAATAGAAACTTTCATAGAACACCTCTTCTGCTAATACCAATAGCGAGGTGCCCGTATTAGGCGCCTTGCAGGCTCCTTTACCGTTTACTACTTGGATGATCGCCTTCATAACCGGGAGCTCCACCGGGTGGCAACTCACGTGTTCCACTCGGTCCTTGACCACCCACGGAAGCTTCACCCATTGGACCCGCGGAGGCAGGACGATCGGTTCCGCCGGCAGCTGGGTCTCCGCCTTGTGGCTTGGGTTGGCTGCGGACCTTGTTGATTTCATCCATGTAGTGCGAGACATCCGGTGACATATCCTTGGAATGGATGGAACTCGTGGCCGGATGCAACTCGTTCTTCGACGCATTCAACGTCAGATGGCCCTTCTCCTGTTTGAACTGACTCCATTGGAGGGGCACCTGATATTTGGTCTCGGCCAACTCCAGAACCGCATACTCGATCTTGCCCGTCTTGGTATCCTTCAGTAGCTTCTCGATGGTGCCCAAGGTCTCCCCTTTCTTATTTTTCACGATTTGATCCAAAGGCCCTCCCTTTTCATCGACCAACTCCCCCTGACGCACCGGCACGACGTCATATTTTCCAACAAGCCCCTCGTGGCCGCCTGTCATATCGGTCGCTTGTTTCTCAGGGGACGATTTCAGCTGGTTCATGTTCCGGTCGGACATCGCGTCACCGGGCCGCTCGCTCCGATTCCCTTCGGCGAACCCCCACACCGGGGTCAGCACGATCGCGGCAATGAGCATCGCACGGCCCCATCGGTTCTTCTCGCGCTTCATAATGATCTCCCCTCTGCTATGAGTCTGACATTCATTTCGTGGACGATTTGCCTGCATCCCCTTCGTAACCAGGGGCTTGGCCGGGTGGCAACGCGCGCGTTCCACTCGGTCCTTGACCACCCACGGAAGCTTCACCCATTGGACCCGCGGAGGCAGGACGATCGGTTCCGCCGGCAGCTGGGTCTCCGCCTTGTGGCTTGGGTTGGCTGCGGACCTTGTTGATTTCATCCATGTAGTGCGAGACATCCGGTGACATATCCTTGGAATGGATGGAACTCGTGGCCGGATGCAACTCGTTCTTCGACGCATTCAACGTCAGATGGCCCTTCTCCTGTTTGAACTGACTCCATTGGAGGGGCACCTGATATTTGGTCTCGGCCAACTCCAGAACCGCATACTCGATCTTGCCCGTCTTGGTATCCTTCAGTAGCTTCTCGATGGTGCCCAAGGTCTCCCCTTTCTTATTTTTCACGATTTGATCCAAAGGCCCTCCCTTTTCATCGACCAACTCCCCCTGACGCACCGGCACGACGTCATATTTTCCAACAAGCCCCTCGTGGCCGCCTGTCATATCGGTCGCTTGTTTCTCAGGGGACGATTTCAGCTGGTTCATGTTCCGGTCGGACATCGCGTCACCGGGCCGCTCGCTCCGATTCCCTTCGGCGAACCCCCACACCGGGGTCAGCACGATCGCGGCAATGAGCATCGCACGGCCCCATCGGTTCTTCTCGCGCTTCATAATGACCTCCCCTCTGCTATGAGTCTCACCTCGGACATTCAGTCATCTCCCGTATCATGCTTAGAGAACATCCATTGGACAGGAGCAATGTATCGTCACGACTCATCATCTGTGGATTTCCGCGCTTGCGACGAATACATTCAAATCAGAACCGATATCGCCCTTCATCATGCGGGCGGATGGAGAGGCAGCTGATCGGCCACCTCGTTGGGCAGCAACCGACGAGCGGTCGTAAAATCGATACACAACAAATCCAGAGGCGTCTTTGAGATGCTCTTCCGAGACATTCAGCACGAAGTACTCCCTGTTACCGCTCTGCTTCAATGTTTCCCATGGCACCGCGAAGCAGTCGTCTCCCAATCCAAGAAATCCGCCTAAGGACAGCACGGCATATTCGATGTAACCGCCGCTTCTCCAATTGATTACCAGGTCCTTAATCTTTCCAATGGTCTTCCCGTCGGGATTTTTCACGAGCTTGCCGATCAAATCCGAGGAATTCGATGTACTCACCAATTGATCCTCGGCGTGGACTGGAGTACCCAGCCAGACAATCATCACAAGCGTCACGGTGACGATCCAACACCCCGCTATGATGGGAATGTGTATCGCTCGAATAGTGATTGCCGTTTGGTCAATAGAAATCCTTTTCATTCCCCTGCTCCGCTTCTATGCGAACCGATGGTTCGCTCATGATTGAACGTAACTCTGCAAAACATGGGCCGCTTGCGGCCTCTCACCTTCCTTCCTGCTCTTCCACCTCAAGGCGCATCGTTCAATCGGATGGTTGAATACTTCACGAATAGCCATATGAGAGTGCGAGTGAAAGGTTCAATAACGATATAATTGATGGGGCCAGCTCGGACAAAATGTCTGTTCTGAGGACAAAGTTTTCCTGACATCAGTTTAAAAAGCGGATCGTGGATTCCTTTTCAGCAACAGACGCTATTCATAGGTAGGCACTTGGCTTGCACGACCTGCAGTTTAACGGTCATCGACATGGAAAGAATCGGACGCAGACAATGGGCCATAGCAGAGGGCTATATTCCAGGCGACAGCCATGGGCCTTCGCCACAGATGACGAGTCACGAAACCGTTTGCCTGTTGAATACGTCCGATCAAGACGCGCGTGTTCGCATCACGGTGTTTTATAGCGATCGTGAACCGGTCGGGCCGTATGACCTCCTGGTGCCGGGACGGCGAACAAGGCATATCCGCTTCAACGATCTCAGTGATCCGGAGCCGATCCCTCGCGACACTGATTTTGCCAGTCTCATTGAATCGGATGTACCGATCGTCGTACAGCACACCCGCCTCGATTCGCGCCAGGCTGAAAACGCCTTGCTCAGCACCATCGCATTCGCAGGTGATATGTGATGCGAGATCCAGCAATTCCATGCGATCAAGCTTCGCGCGCTATCGCCCAATTTATGCGACTCACATGTTGACTACCGGCCATATAGATCTCCTGCTCGTCGTTCCGGTGATCGGTGCCAAATATCATCCGATGTCTCAACGACCGACGGAGATGCAGTGATTCATGAGCGGTCTGCCTTCAACGTCGACATCCCGGAATATGCCACCTGCCCCCTCTTCGTCCCCGAATGAACCTCTATCAAATAAACCAGGGATCGACCGGCACCTGTGGGAAATCCGTCCTGTTCGCGACCTATTTATCCTCGGCGCAATCGCCGTACTGCTCTGGTTTCTTTTTGCCTTGCCGACTGTCTTCTTACCGGTGTTTGTGGCACTTCTCTTCGCCTATCTTGTCAATCCGATCGTTGAGTATGCATCCGCACATTGGTCTATTCCCCGCCCCCTCACGGTGAGTGTAGTGATACTTCTTTTGGCACTCACTGGCGTCGGCATCGGACTGTGGTTCGTCCCTCTCCTAATTGAGCAAACCCAGGCGCTGATACATAAAATACCGGTGTACGCCGACAGCCTGTCACAACGATACGGCAGCTTCTTCAGCAACTCGTCGTTTAGCGTTCGGGATTTGGTGGGCCGCATACAGGAGGATCCGATGGCAACGCTGAGGCCTCTGTTCTTAGGAACCGGACATGCCTTCGGTTTGCTGGGACAGGTATTAGGGATTACCGTCAATGTCGCACTCTATACGATTTTGATTCCGATCTATTTTTTCTTCTTCGCCTGGCATTTCGAGAGCATGAGCCGGTTCGTCGTCCACCTCATTCCCATCGCGCATCGACCTCGCACATTGCAGGTCTTGCATAGAATGGACACAGCCGTGCGAGGCTTTTTCTTCGAACGCCTCCTCATTGCGGTCATTACGGGAGTGTTGTACGCGGCTGCTTGGGCGTGGACCGAAGTTCCCTATTGGTTTCTTTTAGGAGTCGCCACGGGCTTTTCATCCCTCGTGCCGTACCTCTCCGCGGTCGGATGGCCGTTGGCCGTGGCCATAAAATATGCCGATGTTGTTGCCACCGGCCAATTGGCCGCGACCGACTGGATGGCGATCGTGCTATGGCCGAGCGTGGCCTATCTCATCGTACAATTTATTGAGAGCTGGATTCTGACGCCCTGGATGCAAAGCCACTCCACAGACATGAGCGCAGTGACCATCCTCATCGTCGTCTTCGTCGGCGGCGCGGTCGGCGGGCTTCTGGGGCTGATCTTTGCCATTCCAATCGCCGCCTGTCTCAAAATTTTAATCGAAGAATTTGTCAAACCCCGATGGCTTCGATGGGTACGTGAGGCCTAGCAGAATCCGTCGGTACGGGCGCTCGCTCGGGCGCATAGGCATCACGGAAGCGGATGGTCAACGCCCTGGGACGTTGCGATGGCACTATACCCGACAATCGTGTCGACATGGCGGTGGACGGGAACAGCACTGTTTTGCGTCCTGGCCGCCGGCTGCGCATTGACAACCGGCGTCGATGATCGCCATCACCATGGGGACGATGAGCGGCGCTGCGCGCCGACCGATGGCGATCTCGCCTTGCGCAGAGTATCGCTTACGGAAATCGACACGGCTGATGATCGGGTTGCTCGAATGGCGGAGAACCGCGCCCCAAACAGCTTCTCATGGCGCGCCCTACAAGCGGCCCGTGCCATCGAAATCCTGCCTCTCCTCAGCCGGATCGAGATCCTGGAAGAGCGGCAAGGCTCGCCGCAAGCCAATGCTACTCAGCTCAATGCCGTGCGGAACGAAGTGTTGGGCAGAATCATGCTCGGCATGAGTGAGGTATCCAGCACCTCAGGCAAAGCAGCCTGTGAGATCGAACGCACCTATCAGGCCGCGGATCGTATGCGCGCGGGCGAGCACGCTCGAGTCAAACAACAAACCTTGTGGGCTATTATCATCGGCGCCGCCGCCGCCATGGCGGCCGGAGGAGCAACCTTGAGCGATGCCGGATCTCCGGCAGAGGGGCTCGCGTCGCTTATCGGAGGACTCGTGGCTGGAGCGCTTGGGGTGACTGCCTTGTATCAAGAAGGCGAGGAGACCTTTACTCACTCCAACAACATTTTGCGCGAAGTGTGGGTCCATCCCGATCAGCCTCGCTACATACCGCCGTCCATCTGGCTACTGTTGAAGCAGCCGGTCGCGGAAGGGTCAGAAAGCAAATCGTTTCTGGAAGAACTGATTGCGAGTTGGCATCAAGAAGGCCGCCTCGGCGTGCCGGACAGCAAGGTCGCGCTGAAACGCAGCGAACTGTTTTTCGGTCCAGGCGGCTTGTACACGACGTCCGATTTAGTGGCTCGCGCGCAAATGCTGGACATGCTTCGCGCCACGATTCTCGTGATGAACCTCCATCTGGAACGTCTTATCCGTGAAGTGATGATCCAAACGGCAGTCCGTAAACAATCTTGGTCTCCGCCCAATAAAACACCATAACCGGCTGCTCACCCGCCCGTACACAAATCATGGGCGCTTTCTGTACGCAGTCACCGGCCTCCGGTAGCCACCGTTTCATCTCCTTGCCACATTTCGAAGCGAATCTAGGGAATGACCGAGTAGAGGCTTCGAAAAGGCTTGCATATGCTAAGTGCACTAACGGACTAAACAACATGGTCTGTGCGGATGGTGCGTACGACGACCCCCAAAACATGATAATGAAACGAAGGAGCGACAATTATGGAAATGAAAACCTTATCGCCACAACACCAGGATTGCCTGGACGCCTGCTTCTCCTGCGCGCAGATGTGCGAAACATGCGCAGACGATATGATCGGCATGAAACATCACAAGCATGATGATTTGATGGCACGTTGTATCAAACTTTGCCGTGATTGCGCCGACATTTGCATCCTTGCCGCTCGATTCATCTCTCGATCCTCACAGCGATCCGAGTCCCTCTGCAGGCTCTGCGCCGATATTTGCGACCAATGCGCCGAGGTGTGCGAACGCCATGCGCCGAATCATGCCTTATGTGGTCCATGCGCGGAGGAGTGCCGCCGATGCGCGGATCTCTGCCGCGAAATGGTGGGAACGGGAGCTCACACTACGGTATGACGGACGGCTTATCGAGGGATACCGGCTCTGTCGCTGTGTTTCCCAGGAGTAAACACTGCATATGCTTTATCTACTCATGATCGGTCTATCGCTCCCGGCCTTCGTAACTTTCTCGCCGATGGGAGACGCTATAGCGGTTCGGGAGTACCAGGCTGCTCCTCCCACCGATCCCAGTCCAGGGCCGACCGACCCGACCCCCAAACCCTCTGGGCCGATTCCAACTCCTCAGCCCCCTGTTCCAAAGCCCAATCCATCACACCCGTCACCTTTACCTGGGCATGGTTCGGAGTGGGAGTGAAAGCGCGCGAGTCCCTTGTATGCGTATCCATATGAACATGCCATTGCCAGAACATACATCACTGATGGAGCGACACCATGCATACCGCAATTCAACATAAAAAGTATGAGCCCCGATCCTATGATCTTCACAATCTTCACGGCATTTCAGACCGGACGCTCGCCATGCATTTCTCACTGTACGAAGGTTACGTGAAGGAGACGAATAATCTGACGGAGCGAATCCAGCAACTCGTGGAGGATGGAAAAGTCGATCAGGAAGAGATGCCGGTTTACTCTGAACTCAAGCGGCGATACGGATTCGAATACAACGGCATGGTCCTGCACGAGTACTATTTCGACAATCTCATGACCAACGGATCGGCCGATCCCGGATCTGATTCTCCGTTCAGACGCGCAGCCGAACACAGCTTCGGCACGTATGAAGCGTGGAAAGGGGATTTCATCGGCGTGGGGAAAATGCGGGGAGTCGGCTGGTCCGTGTGTTATCTAAACCCTGATAACGGCAGACTCACCAATCATTGGATTAAATTGCATGAAACCTGTAATGTGGCCGGTTTCGTCCCTCTGCTGGTCATGGATGTGTGGGAACATGCCTTCATCCTCGACTATAAGCCATCTGATCGCATCTCCTACATCGAGGCTTTTTTTTCCAATATCAATTGGAAGACAGCCGAGCACCGATTAGAGCGCATAATCGGGCATAATTCAAAATTAGTCTCTCGTTCAAAGTAAAGTAAGGCAAAGTTTGCCTCGCGCACCAACCGTGAGATGGCCCCTATGGTGACCGCCTATTCAACATAAAGGAGTTTCATTATGGCCAAGACACTCGTTGAACCTACTTCCTCAACGGCAGAGAACCTTCGAACGATGCTGCTCGGCAGACGATCTGCCGTGCAACAACAGATCAATGAACTCTTGACTCAGCATAGGGAACACTACTTCACGACACACAATGATTCCGTGCTCGATCTTGAAGACATGTCACTGCGCGACAGCACGGCCGAACAACAATTGTCGTTGCTGGAATCCCACAACCGCACGCGCATGATGCTCGATACGGCGCTCCGCCGACTTGACGATGGAGAGTACGGATTGTGCGAAGATTGCGGTGCCGAAATCGGCCGGGGACGCCTGAAAGCTCTCCCCTTCGCAAAACGGTGTCTCTCGTGCCAACATCAAGCTGAAGTGCTGGAAAAGATCGCACGACAAGAAGATCGACGCGACGATGTGTAAACCTGCGTCTTACCGCTTTCCATCACATACTAAGAAGCTACGCGGGAGGCAGTCGTAAGGGCTGCCTTCACCGCATCGCTGCATCGCCGCAACCATCGTGGGCACAGAGCCCGTCGTGCGATCTCGGTGACAGTTAGCTGGGATGCTGCGCCTCTATCGGGGTTCTCCTAGTTTGCTTAGGATTCTCGTTATGAGATTCTGCTAGATTTTTTCATCAATACCTGCCTAGTGTAAAGTACACCTGCCGTACCGAGGTGCACTATTACACTCGCAGGACACCATAGTCTCCTCCTGGCCATCCGCATCATCCCGGTTTTGTGGCTATTCGCTGCGTGGCCCGCATGGGGGCTGACATCCGGAGATTTATACCGTTCCGGCAAAGAAGCGACGGCTCTCGTCATCGGTATCGACGATGAAGCCCATGCGCTTTCCTTTGGCAGCGGCGTCTTCATTTCTCAAGACGGCCTCCTACTTACCAATGCGCATGTCATCCATGAATCCACGCGTATTTCCGTCTATCGATCGGCTGACGGCCGGACGCCGACTCCGGAGATCGTTGCGGTGGATCCCGATCTCGACCTTGCGGTGCTGCGCCTTACATATCCACATCCCGTCCCATATTTATCGCTGGCGAAAGAGTCACCGGAAGACGGCACTGCCGCCGTCACGATTGGATATCCCCGCTTGCCGGATGTGCTTCAAATGGGATTGACGATCCATCCGACAGTCTTCCCCGTGACAGTGAGTGGAGAAGCAATGGGACAGTCCCGCGTGACCCACAGCCCTCTGCCCTTCCTTCATATCACCGGACTCATGAATGCGGGAAGCAGCGGCGGTCCGCTCGTTGCGGCCTCGTCCGGGCATATTCTCGGACTCGTGGTCCATACTGTCCCCTACTTGGAAACAGCAAAAAATCTGCAGGGTGAGTCGATCGGACGGGTGATGTTACGGGCGGGCTTGAGTTATTGCATTCCTTCGTCGAGAATTCGCGGGTGGCTTGACGGAAATCATCTTTCGTGGGACGGATCCGATGCACAGCCCACTCAGATACGACCAAACCTCCCGAATCCCGCTCCATCCGCTGGATTTGTGACGACCGCCCACCTTCTGCAACTGATAACAGACGTCATTCGGAAGGATTTCGATCTTCTGGACATGGCGATCCGGCATTATGAGTCGGCGTTGCTGCTGGAATCCAACCGTCCTGATATTTTACACGATCTCGGCCGGGCCTTGGCTTCCAAGGGCGACATCGATGATGCATGGGGGAGATTTGAATTGGCTTTGACATTTATGCCCGATGATCTCGAACTGTTGACCGACGCTGGCGATCTGCGTCATCGGCAACGGCAATTTGATAAGGCCGAGGCTTTCTATCGGAAGGCTTTGCAGCAAGATCCCTGCTATTCGAGAGCTCTGTTAGGCTTAGGGAGTATGCAGGCTGAACAGGGTGATTATCTAGAGGCTCGCCGAGTGTTTCAGGTCGCCGCTCGTTGTCCATCTGCTTCTTCGTTGGCGGCCTACCAGCTCGGTATTGAACTCGAACGGCGCGGCGAATCGACTGAGGCCTTGGCTGTGTGGCAACACGCGTTGGAGCATTTTTCAAGCCAAGTCCCGGCTGAACAGAACCTCATTGCACGCATCCGTCAGCGAGCAAGCCAACTGAAGACTCGCCTGCAAGCCCAAGCTCGTTCCGACGCGTCCGCTGTGCCGGCGGTACCCGACGGTGAGAGCAACGTCAAACGATCAGCGCAGCTTTCCGATCGCAACCCTACTGATTGATGACGCGTTTGAGCGGATGGGCTTCACTGCTCGACCCTTCGCTCGTGGAACGACCGGATTATACAGCGCCGGCATATCTTCATTATTGAGTCGTTTGAATCTGCAGATTATTGCGGACTCGTTTGACGCCGTTGACCTGTTTGGCCAAATCCTCTGCCCGTGCTCGTTGTGCTGATGTTTGCACTACCCCGCTGAGCAGCACGATGCCCTGTTCCGTATCGACGTCAACCCGCGTGAAGTTGGCAACACGATCAGTCGTGAGCTTGCTTTGCACAGCCGCCGTAACCGACGCATCGTTCATGGTTTGGGAAGCCGTTTTTCCTGTCGTGGCTTGGCATGCCGCAAACCCACCGCAAATGCTTAGCGTCAAGACGAGCAATAACCATCGCATGGAACCCTCCACTCATCTATAGAGCTGAACGCCCTGGCTCGCGAGCCACATCTTGCGCTTGCTTGGCAAATTCTTTAGCCGAACGTCCGGCATCTTTCACCGCCTCCTGCCCTTGCTTTGCAAATTCCCTGGCTGATCGTCCCGCATCCCGTACGACCTCCTCACCCTTGTCGTAATATTCGCTTCCTCGCTCTATCGCAGAGTCCCATGCCTCTTGACCCTTCTCAATGAGATCATCTTTCGCACGATTAGCGTAATTGCGAAGCATGCCGCGCAGCTCCGATCCCGGTTGCGGAGCAAACAACAACGCGACGCCGGCTCCAATCAGCGCTCCAGCCATGAAAGTGGACCATCCGGCCGCATCCTCTGTTCCCTCGTCGTAGTAGTTTCCGTTGCGCATAATACCGCCCTCCTTTGAAATCTAGAAAGATTGAAGCTCAGGTGATTACGTTCGGGTCTCTTTGACCTGTCGTTCCGCTTCAAACCAATGCAACCAATCATTGCCATGCTCGCAGCCGCTCTCCACAAATAGAATGAACGCCCGCTCCGCGATTCTACGATGCGTGGCCGAATCATCCTCCATCCCTTGCCCTTGATTTCCATTGGTCGTAGAACTTATATCAGTAAAGCTGGAAACTCTTTTTGGCTTTTCTGCGCTTTCGGACTTTTCAGACTGAGGCAAACCAGCAAACGTCAGCGGTTCTATCCGCTGCGGCTCTTGCCGTTTTTTGGATCCCCGTGTCGATCGAGGTGTCGATCGGGCGGAGGTGTCGCGAATGACCGGTCCGCTCGGTTCAGGAGAAGCTGACATGTCCTCATTCGGCTGGTCTGTCTTAATTTTCTTTTTCTTGTCCAGCGGCTTATTTTTACTCTTGTCCGTCCGTGCCATCTGCTCTCCAGCCTATATTGATAACGACGATCAGTGACCGCTTCGTGACGACATCAACTGCTTAATGGTTGTCGCAGTACCCATGTCAGAGGCTTCCACACGAACGTGGTCACCTTCCTTGAATGCACATTGCCCGACCTGGAATCCGGATCCGCGGGCGACATCCTCGTTTGCTCGAGGATCGGTGGAACCGACCGTCGCCTTTCTTTGAGAAGGATCGCGTGAAGGCGGCGCCGTGGCATGCTGCTGCAAGTCTCGTTGATCGGACTTCTCCGCTGCTCGAGACTTGCTTTGTTGCTCGCGGGATTGCTGCTGTTGCATATGAGGAGTCGGAGGAACCTCCGCGCGTTCCCGAACTCCCTCCTGCCCTGAGGTGACTTTGGCCTGATCGCTGGACGGACAGACCTTGTTCGTGTCTTTGGTAATACGAATACGTACATTTTGTCCGAGGTCTCCTTCAATCGTATATTCCTCGCCTTGTATCCTTCTGATCGAACCAGTGATGATCTCCGGCCCAGCGAGGATCGGTGACGAGGCGCCGCCACCCTCAATGCCAACTCCCTGCTGGCCGATTTGCTGACTCACTTCACCGCTCGATACTCCTTGTTTGCCTTCGGCCCCGAATGCGACGAGGTGTCCCGAGCCACCGAGGAACCCTGCTACGGCACACATAACCATAAGAATTCCTCTGATTTGCTTCGCCATCGCTTTCGTGTTGGGTTCTATTTGTCCCATGAATGACCCCTCTGTTGTGGTGAATCCTACATCTACGCGATTCCCTTGCCGGGCGACCATGGATCAGAACATGCGGCCTGTCCTTGCGTAGGAAGATGGCACCCACGCGTTTGCCTTCGCAAGTAGAATACTCGATGATCGGTTGTCAGCGCCCAACAGCCCCCGGCGAGCAGTCGTACAAATATGGTTGCGTCTCCCGTATGTGATAAGCCGCCTCTGGCATCACCAGTTTTTAAGACGTGTGCTTCATCGATCATGCTGCCACTTTATCTGATGGATCATGGGTCATTAACTAGGAGACCGCCTAGCTTGAGGTTGGTCCGCGTGCTCGGGATGCTCCGAGTGAACATTGCGAAACTCCTAACCCATACTGGACATTGGCAGAGGTGTCCAGATGACGCGTTACAGTAGCCTACTCTTATCGCTCTGTTTGACGCTTGTCGCCTGCCAGATCATGCCGACCTTCTCCCGCTCCGGTGAAGTCAGAGATATCGCCATCAAAGATCGATTACCGGCCGCTACCATCCAGGTGAACACGGGAGACGAAATCCGCTGGACGAATACGCTCATGACATCGGTGCGCATCACATTTTTGGACTATGTATTGGATCAGCTATCGTGCCGCAGCAACTTTGAGGGGCACTTTTACAGTGGGGCGGAGGCTCTTCTCCAGCCAAACGAAAGCGCCAGCCTGTGTTTCCACAAACCAGGGCCGATCCGCTATGTCGTTCGATATGTCGTTCGAATGGAGCTCCACAATCGGGAAATCACCGAAGCCGGGCAGGTTCAGGTAGAGCCGATTTCACCTCATCCATTTGAGCGGAATCAGTCTGCCGCCGTTCCACTGCCGTAACATTTCGTCTGTTCAGATCACCAAACTGAGCCGGCTCTTGAGACTAGGGAGTCCCCGTGTTTCATTGTTTGCTCCAGTCAACGTAGTCTCACCTCGGTCCGGGCTCGTTCTATCGTCAGATCCACATCAACCATCGACAGAGGAAGGATCGAGATGAAGATTGCACAAGTGGCACCCTTGCGGGAAAGTGTTCCTCCTCAACGTCACGGAGGCACAGAACGCATCGTCTCTTATTTGACGGAAGAACTCGTGCGCCAAGGTCATGAGGTGACACTGTTCGCAGCCGGTGGTTCATCAACATCGGCCGCGCTTTTTACCGTATGTCCATCGTCCTTGCGCTCAACTTCGAAGATAGCGTGCCCGGACGCTCCGTGGGTTCTTCTCCTTGAGCGCGCGTTCGGAACCTACACCGAGAACTTCGATCTCATTCATTCACATATCGATCTCTTGGGTTTTCCTCTCACTCGCCGGTGCCGAACTCCGGTGCTGACGACATTGTACGGTCGGCTTGATCTACCGGAACTGGTCCCGGTGTTTCAGCGGTTTCCCGAGTTACCTGTCGCAGCGGTATCGGAAGCTCAGCGGAATCCGATGCCGTGGATCAATTGGCAGGGCACCGTCAATCCAGGATTGCCTAAACATTTGTATTCCATGCATCCAAATCTTGGCCGATACCTCGCATTCTTGGGCCGGATCTCGCCCGGCAGGGGCGTGGAGCAAGCCATCGAACTGGCCAAACGTACCGGTATCCCGATTCGGATCGCGGCCGGGGTCGATCCGGCGGATCGAAATTACTTTGAACACATCGCACTGTTATTCGAGCATCCGTTAGTGGAATACGTCGGCGAAATTACCGATGGTGAGAAGGATGATTTTCTCGGAGAGGCTTATGCGTTGATCTGCCCCGTCGATCTGCCGGAACCGTTCAGTCTGGTCTCGATCGAGGCTCTTGCATGCGGCACGCCGGTGCTCGCCTATCGACGGGGAGGCATATCAGAAATAGTCGATCACGGATCTACGGGATATCTATGCGACACCTTGGAGGAGATGGTCAATACAGTGGCCTGGATACCCAATATCGACCGACGCCGATGCCGAGAAGCATTCGAGAAACGGTTTACCGTTGAACGCATGGTGCGGGAGTATCTCACGCTGTATCAAGGATCATGGCGCACGGAGAACGACGAGTCCGTTGATCATGGTTCTTCCGAAGACATACAGCAGTGCCCAAGTTCGGCGATCAGCGGTGAGGCACGAATCGAAGAAGCAGCCTAATACAGGACAATTGGTCGTCTGACCCGTCAGGCCAACGGCTAGGCTCCAGCCGGATCAGGATCGCCTAGATGGCACGAACTATTGGTAGGACACAGCCTGCTCAATGGCGTGGCACAATGCGTCGGCCGCGCTCTCTTTTGTCAAATAGGTGGACGCGCCGGCAGCTTTCATTTTTTGCTCCGTAACGGACGATTGATTTACCGAGAGGCCGATGACGACGATTGTGGGCTGTTTCGCTTTGATCCGCCGCGTCGCTTCGATCCCGTCCATTTTTGGCATATTGATATCCATCACGACCACATCCGGATCAAGCTGCCTTGCCAGTTCGACTGCCTCCGCTCCGTCACCCGCTTCGCCGACGACCTCGAAATGATCGTAGGTCGTCACGATGCTTCGCAAGCCTTGCCGCATCATGAGGTGGTCGTCCACCAGAAGAATGCGAATACGGGAAGTAGAGGGCAGCAAGGTCGCGGCGAAACTTTGCTTGGGACGCTCGAACTGAACCTTAACCTCAACCTCGCGATGCCGTGCTACCGGCAGCACCAGCATCGCGGTCGTGCCCTTGCCCGGTGCCGACTCCAGCTCCAATGAACCGCCGAGGGCCCGCATACGTTCCTGGATGCTGAAGAGGCCGAACTTGGACGAAATACCTCCACTCGGCGTCCCGGCAGAAGCGATCGCGGGATCAAAACCGGCGCCTCGATCGCGCACTTCGATTCGCAAGTCTCCGCTATTCCGTACCAGCCGGACGTCGGCCTGCCTCGTCCCTGCATGTTTGGCGGAATTGATCAGGAGTTCCCGCACCGACTGAAACAATAAGACGGCCTGATCCTCGGGCAGCTTGAAGTCATCCTTCTCGGGAACACTCACCGCCACCGCGATCTGATGTTTCTTCATATACTCGCCCAGCCATTTCAGGCCTGCCGCCAACCCGTGGTCGCGCAACACCGGCGGACTGAGGTCTGCCACCAAGGTGCGCGTGTAGGTGAGCGCATCCGAGAAAATATCATCGATTTTCTTCAGCACGTCGACGTTGGCCGGCACGGCGGGGGCCACCCGCTTGCCTTGAGCGACGATGAGCCTGCCGAGCACCAACCCTTGCTGCAGATGATCGTGCAGTTCGGTCGCGATCCGCTTGCGCTCACGCTGCTCTGCCAGGTTCAGTTCCGTCGCCATCGCGCGGAGTCGATCTTCTGACTGCGCCAATTCTTGTGTGCGTTCGCCCACACGCTGCTCCAACTCATCGTTCAATCGGCGCAGCGCCTCTTCCGCCTGGCGCTGTTCCGTGACGTCGGTGTTGGTACCGAACCAGCGCACGATCTCACCTGTTGCACCGCGGATGGGAACAGCTCGCGAAAGAAACCACCGATACCGACCGTCCTTGCCGCGTAGTGGGAAGGTGTCTTCCCACGGCTGGCCGGTCTCGCGCGAATGGGTGACGCTGGTGACAACCCGATCGACGTGGTCCGGATGATGGCACTTGGTCCAACCCCAGCCCTTCATGTCTTCGAACGTCAGACCCGTGTAGTCGAGCCACCGCTGGTTATACCAGATGACTTCACCCATGTGGCCGCAGATCCAGGCGAGCTGCGAGATGTTATCGGCGAGCATGCGCAAGCGATCTTCGCTTTCGCACAGGGCATGTCCGGCTTGTTTCCGCTCGATGGCGAGAGCGACCGTCTTCGTCATGACACCCACAAGCTGCCAATCGCGCGGGACAGGATTGCGCGGCAAGGGGTAGTAGATGGCGAAGGTGCCAAGAACGTGGTCGTCCGGCGATAGGATCGGTGTTGTAAAGCAACCGTGCAGGCCCATGGAGACCACTTCGGCAGTGAATGCGGGCCAGCGTGTTTCGGCCGCGAAATCATGCACGATCATCGGCTGGTGCGACATCACCGCCGAGCTGCAACACCCTCGCTCTAACCGTGCGTCCATCCCCTTGGTCATCTGCGCGTATGTTGGCGGCAGGCTCGGGGCGGCGGCGTATCCGAAGTGGTACCCATCGGCTTCCATCAAGTGGATCGCCGCGACCGCGCCATCCAACTGGCTCTCGATCGAGCGCGCCAGAAAATTCAGGATTCCGTCATTGCCTTCAAGCGGAGCGTCGGCGATCATCAGCTCCAGCGCTTGCTTCTGGCACTCGATCAGCGCTTCCGCCTGCTTGCGTTCGGTGATTTCCGCAAGCAAGTTGCGCCGCGCCAGGTTGGCTTCCTCGATGAGTTCATGTTGGCGCACGAGCATGGTTCGCAGCATTGAGGTTTGCTCGACGTTCTTCTCGCCCGTGCCGCCGCTCACATCGTCCTGATTAGTTGAGGTGCTGGATTGCACGAACGCCTCACTTCCCGTGCGCATCCGCAGGTGTGGTCAAACCGAGCCCCACGCTGCTCCAGACCTCATAGCCTCGGGCGGCGAACCGCCCGAGGCTCTCGAGCATGCGCAAATCCTCGCGATCGAACTGGCCCCCGATGGGGCGCCTCCTGGAGTTGACGTCGTTGGGCGGCTCGTGCGTGACGGCCCAGATCGTGCCGACCGCCTTGCCGTTTTGGTAGAACGGGACGAGCAAAGCTTCTTGCACGCGGGCGACTAGCTTGAAGTACGTGTACCGGTTCTGGAGCGACTTATAGAGGAGCGGCCTGTTGCGATCCAACACGTCGCCGCAGGGACCGAAGTTTCGAGGCGTTCCGCCTCCAATGTGCGGCGCCCAGATGCCCGCGATCGCTGGCCACTGAAAGCGCTGAGTCTGCTCATTGACCACGCTCACCCCGGCTGAATCGGACTGAAACACCTTCAGCATCGTGTCGGCCAATGCTTGCAGAATGGTCTGGGGTGAGGTCTCCAGGCATCGCGTCAGCGAAGCCAGTGCATTGCGCTCTAGTTCGAGGTCCGGCTGCCGTGGCGGGCGTTCGTCAAGCTCCTCAGTGCGTAGCACGGCATCGAGCGGAACACCGGGAACCGATTCTGAGCATTCAATGTTCGAAGCTTCTTGGTTAACCATGCTGCCATCCTCTTTCTCGAGCGCAAACACGACCCCACGTTCTGGAAAAATTTTTCCCTCTTCCGTCCTTCGCACGCATCAGCTCGCTCATCTCGCCGCCGCCGGAGAGGAACGCCCGATCAGAGGTAAATTCAAGAGGATCTTCCTTGAGCAGATCGGATAATGACAGGTGATCCACGGACCTCACCCCTACTTGATGGACTTGTTCGCGGGGTCCTTACTAAACCATACCGGCGTCCTTAAAAACTAGTGGAATTCCTAGAGCGATCCGCCACCGGCCCGAACAGAGGTTTCAACGAGAATTCCTTCCCGAGACTCTCAGGCTGTTGGTCATGCAGCGCGAAGAGCGTCACAAAAGGAGGGAGGCTGATTTTATGAAGCGTGGAACAGACGTAAATCATGGCGTGGATTCACGCCGTCGTCACCGGCTCGTTAGACGTCGCGTTATATTTTCGGTCAAGTGCTGCCGCACCTTGGCATACTCGTACCACGGGTCTTTGACAAGTTGTGACAGCCGCTCCGAGAGGTTATGCAGGGTAAATTGGTCGGATCGCAGTTCGGGAGAGCACTCATCCCACGCCAACGGGACTGAAATGGGAGCTCGCGGTTTGGCGCGCGTCGAATAGGCCGCTATTGCCGTCGCGCCTCGGCCGTTTCGAAGATAATCGAGATAGATCTTTCCCTTTCGCACCCGTTTCGACATGTTGTCGGTGAACCGCGCAGGGATCGTTCGTGCCAAATGCCCGGCGAGCGATTTCGAGAAATCTTTTACCTCCTCCCAACTATGGCGCCGCTGCAACGGCACCACCACGTGCAATCCCTTGCCACCTGTCGTTTTCACGAAGGATTTCAGTTTCAGCTCATCCAACAGCGCTTTCACCAAGAAGGCGGCTTCTACGACTTCCTTCCATGGCACGTCGGGAGCCGGATCGAGGTCAAGGATCATCCGGTCAGGCCGATCCGGTTGATCATCTTTGGCTCCCCACGTATGAAGCTCAAGCGCACCGAGCTGTGCGAGTGCGACGACGGCCGCTGTCGTATTGGCCACCATATAAGTGGCTCGTCCCTCGGCCTCTTCGACTTCGACGCGATCGATAGCGTCGTGGACCTGATCCGTGACATGCTTTTGATAAAAGCAACCTGTCTCATGACCTTCGGGGCAGCGAACGAGCGTCAAAGGACGCCCCCGCAGGTGCGGCAAAATCCAGTCCGCTATACGCTCATAGAATTGGGCAAGTTCCAGTTTGGTAATGCCATCGTGGGGGAATAAGACTCGATGGGGATTCGAGATCCTGATACCTGCCACCGTCGTTGTCTCGGTGCGCTTCTGAATTTGCCCGGAAGATCTGACCCTGCCGGCACGGGAGGAGGACCGGTTCGAAGTGCGAACGGCTTCCTCATGGCGTCGGTCAGCGGTCAGCTCACTCGCCGGCAGCACCTGTGTGGGCGATTCGCGCACGATGGCGCTTGCCGGCTTGTCGTTACGCATGCCGACGAATGACGCTTGGCGAAGGATCCCTTCCTGCGTCCATTCTGCAAACCGCACTTCGGCGACCAAATCCGGTTTCACCCAATGGACGCCTTTGGCATCCCAGCCTGTCGGAGGGTTGCGAAATGCCGGCCGCGGTTGCTGAAGCGATCGCAGAACACGATGCAGGTCTGATAGCCGTTCTTCGGAAAATCCGGTTCCGACTCGTCCCACATAGACCAGATTGCCGGCTCCCTCGTACACCCCCAGCAGCAATGCGCCGAACCCCCGCCGTGAACCGGACGGATCGGTGAAGCCGCCGATCACAAATTCTTGGCGGCGGTGGCACTTCACTTTTACCCAGTTTTTGGTTCGCCCGGCGATATACCGACTGTCCATTTGTTTGGCGATCAAACCTTCCAATCCGCGCCGACAGGCCGTCTCAAACACCAGGCGACCCTGCCCAAGAACATGATCGCTGTATCGCACCAGATCGCCTTCCGGAAGCTCGTCAAAAAGAGCGGCCAATTGACGCTTGCGTTCATGGAGCGGATGAGATCGGAGGTCCAGCCCATTGAGGAAGGGAAGATCGAAGACATAGTAGATAAGCCGGCTGTCCGAGCCGCGATCGAACGCATTTTGCAACGCCTGAAAGCTCATCGTTCCATCACGGTTCAACGCAACGAGTTCACCATCCAACCAAGCATTATCCACTGCCAATCGGGCAGCCGTCTTTGTTTGATTGGATAGCTTCGCCGTCCATTCCCTGCCATTTCTCGAGAACAGTCGGGCCCTACCCAGATCGATTCGACACAGCATGCGATATCCGTCGTACTTCAGTTCGTGAATCCAACCGTCTCCTTGAGGAACTTCATCAACCAGCGTAGCCAACTGGGGTTTGATCCATTCAGGACAGGCTGCACTTCCTCGACGGCTACTCGCCTTTCCGGATGGTGAGGCCTTCGCCTGTTTGCCGGAAGCGGGCTCGCGATGCGAGTGCCACGTATCAGGTTTGGCGTGGGCAATCTCATCCATGCTCATTCCGCTCTTCACGCTTTTCGACAAACTGGCCGTTGAATCGATGAGCTTTGCCTTACGCGCGGCTTCGTCACGTTCCTTGATGAGCAGCCAATTGTTTTCATCATGATGGCGTGCCCCACCCATCCGGACCAATGTCCAGCGGCCCTGCAGCTTCTGACCTGCTAGGGTAAACTTGAGATGTCCTTTCGCATACGCAGCCTTTGGATCTCCATCGGGAATCCACTGGCCTCGATCCCACACCATGACGGTGCCGGCGCCATACTGCCGAGGAGGAATGATGCCTTCGAAATCGGCGTATTCCATGGGGTGATCCTCAACGTGCACGGCCAGCCGCTTGTCGGAAGGATTCAGGCTCGGTCCCTTCGGAACCGCCCAGCTTTTCAAGGTGCCCTCGAGCTCCAGCCGGAAATCATAGTGAAGCCGCGTAGCAGCGTGCTTCTGAATGACATACCGTAGCGCGGAGCCGGATCGAATGGCAGAGTTTCCCCGAGGTTCCGTGGTGCGCTGAAAATTCCGCTTCTTCCAGTATGGCTGTAACTTTTCCGAGGATTTCATCTCGCGTGAGCGCTTTCGGCAGCGGCTCCGTCATGCGATTCCACGGGCAACGTCAGCTTTCGACCGGCACGATAAGCGCCATTGAAACCGCCTGACGGACCATTTGGCTGGCATACCCCCACTCATTGTCATACCAACTCATCACTTTGACCAGATTGCCGCCGACCACCTGCGTCATATCGACATCGACGATCGACGCGTGAGGATCTTGAATGACGTCGGAGGACACAATCGGATCCTCTGTCACCCCGACCACGCCGGCATACCGATCACTTCGGGCCTCCTCCAAGAAAATCCCATTCACCTCGGTGACGCTCGTCTCTCGTTCCGTCAGCATGACGATATCGGAGAGCGAACAAATCGGGATGGGCACTCGGATTGCCGCGCCTTGAAACCGCCCTGTGAGATGCGGTAAGGCACGCGTCGTCGCCACTGCGGCGCCCGTCACGGACGGGACGATGTTCGCCGCAGCCGCCCGTCCGCGACGCCGGCTCTTGTGCGATCCGTCGACCAATGCCTGACTGGCCGTGTAGGCATGGGTCGTCGTCATCAGTGCCTTTTGTAGACCCAGACGGCGGTCGATGATTTCGAGGATCAGCGTGACACAATTCGTCGTGCAGCTGGCACAAGACAAGATCGGCCCTGCCTTTTCATCATACGCGTTCACTCCATAGATCACGGTCGGTATACCGTCATCCTTGGCCGGTGCCGACAGGATCACCCGCTTCGCTCCGGCCTCAAGATGTCCCTCGAGCGTGGCTCTCGTGTTGAACTTCCCCGTACACTCGAAGACGACATCGACTCCCAGCTCGTTCCAAGGAAGATCGTGCGGATCGCGTTCTCCGAAAACGGCATACCTCTTGTCGGCCATCGTGAGGGCATCTCCATCCGCTTTTACGCGGATGTGATAGCGGCCGTACACGGTGTCGTGATTGAGCAGGTAGGCCAAATTGTCAGGAGCAGCCAGATCGTTGATCGCCACCAACTCAAGCTCGGGCGTGCTCACCAGAATTTTGAACGTGGCCCGGCCGATTCGGCCCAGACCGTTGATGGCGACTCTCATCATGCCGTTTGCTCCAGAAGAAACTGACTGCGCTTCTTGTCCAGAGCTGCTACCGCTGCATCATAGGCATCGACGAATTTTTGCACGCCCTCATGCTCGAGTTGCCACGTGACGCAGTTGAAATTGATGCCCGTCTTCTCCAACTGTTGCATGACGAGCTCCGCTTGTTCCGGATCGGTCTCTACGGCGTTCGGTACCACCTGGCCATGATCTGCAAAGGATCGTAGCGTCGCTTCAGGCATCGTATTGACTGTATCTTTCCCCACCAACGATTCGACGTACACGAGATCCCGATAGGCGGGGTTCTTCGTTCCGGTACTGGCCCATAAGGGCCGCTGCACTCGCGCGTCACGAGCGGCAAGCCGAGCCCATCGATCACTGCCGAATACTTGTCGAAACGTCCGGTACGCCAGCTTGGCATTGGCGACCGCCGCACGGCCTCGCAATTGGGCGGCAAGAGATTGTCGCGCCCGATTGTCCGGCGGGATCCGTCTCTCTAGCAATTGATCAACCAAGACGTCGATCCGGCTTACAAAAAAGCTCGCGACCGATACGACGGTGTGCAGCGGTCGGTCGTACGTGGCGCGTCGTTCGAGAGCAGAAAGATAGGCTTCCATAACAGCCTGATAACTGGGAATTGAAAACAGCAGGGTAATGTTGACACCGATTCCCTCAAACAGCAGCTGTTCGATGGCCGGTATTCCGGCCTCAGTCGCCGGCACCTTCACGAGTAGATTGGGACGATTGACCCGTTTCACGTAGCTGAACGCCTCGTGAAGCGTGTCGTCGGTCTCGTGCGCGGCATGCGGCGACACTTCCAAGCTGACGTAGCCGTCCAGTCCATCTGTCTTGACATAGACGTCATGCAGCAAATCGCAAGCTTGCTGCACATCATGGATGAGCAGAGTTTCGTAAATATCCTTGGTGGATCGTCCTTCTCGCGTGAAGGCTTCAATCTGACGGTCATAATCCTGGCTGTCGAGCGCTTCTCGAAATGTCGTAGGATTTGCCGTAATTCCCCGAAGCCCATGGTTTTGAATCCATCCCTTCAACTCGCCGCCTGTGATCATGTGTTGGTTGAGATTGTCCAGCCAGTAGCTCTGTCCGCACTCGAGAAGTTGTTGGAGTGGAGCCTCGACCTTGTGAGAGGCCGTCATATGTTTCTCCTTAAAGAGCACGACTATGATGACTATTCCTTGGCTTGACTGGTTCTCCTGCCTTGATTCTCCACGTTCGATGATCCTTGCTGGCCACCGATGTTGATGGTTCCCGGTATATTGACGTCCCCGCTGGGGAGACTGGATTCAGCCCGTACGACATACTTGATTTCCATTGGGAACTTGAAGCACACGCTCGCCGTCTCATTGCTGTCCAATTTGGCCGTATACTGATTCTTATTGGCATTCATCAATCCGCCGAAACCCCGCTGACAAGACAATTGCCCCTCTACCGGCAAGAGAAAGATCACCCGCGCATCACCCTGCCGCTTGTTGATAAAGCGAATCTCGTCCCCTGGATTGGCCGTGACGATCTCCGGCGAGACCGTATCCTGAATGATGATGTCTTTTACTTCTCCGGTTCTGGTGACCGTCGGTGTTCCATTTCCTCCGCCCAGTCCCATGCTTTGGCAGCCCGATAGAACCATCGCCAATGCTATTGTAACGCCTAATCGTCGTGTCATCATGTCCTCCTCACTATAGTGATGAATCCTCATTCAAAAGTCGGGCATTTCCTCAAGAAGGTGCAAAAGCTACACCGCTTACATGAACTGACTTGGATTCAACGATTTATAAGATCGTATGGTCTCCACCGGCAGTTACGATTCAGTTAGGCCAAGACATTTTGTTCCACCTGCAAGACAGGTTAGCCGCCAAGCTCGTCTGTAAATCGTTTGGGGTGTTCCCTAGTTGGCTAAAAACACTCCAGCGCTTTATGGGCACGCCGACCGGCGAGTGTGTGGACTCTATGATCGGGGTATGCCGATACGTGCGTGATCAGATCGACTGGATTGAGATAGAGAGGGATGGCAAGTCGTCGGCTTTTCTTAGGGGAAGGTGACGTCCGTACAAGCCTACGTTGTGGTGATCACCTCTTTAATTCCAGTAGCTCTTCCAGATACCACATCACGAAACGCTTCCATCGGATAACGTCCGGTTATCAGAGACCGGACAGTGTCGGGCCACCGCTTCATGAACTCTTTGAGATTTCGCGCCGCCGCCTCGAACGATTCACGTCCGGCGTTCACCGTTCCCAGGACGATCTGATTCTTCAACACCAGGTTTTTCATGATGAGATCCGTGTCGATGGGTACAGGAAGCTTTTGCGGCGGAACGCCGGTAAAGATGAAAATTCCGTTCGTCGCTAAGACTCTGAGCAGCTGAAAGGCCGTCTCAGAAGAACCCGCCGCTTCGAAGACAACATCGATGTTCCCGACTCGCTCGGCCAGTCGTTCCACCGACTCGGCCTCAGAAGACACATAGGTCGCTCCGATCGATTCTGTAAGAGCAGCCTTCGGATTGGGAATCCCGGCACGGGAATAGACATACGTCTTGAAGCCGGCAGCCACGAGTGCCATTGCCCCCAGAAGTCCGACCGGGCCTGCGCCCAGGACAACGGCATTCAGCGCCCTGCCCGACGACTTCTTTTCTGGAGGCGGCCAGGGCCACGGGAGTCGTTGTTGCACCAGTTTCAATTGGGCTATGGCCTTTTCAACGATGGTGAGCGGCTCGATCAGCACGGCAACTTCGCGGAGCGCGGGAGACACCGGGATGAGATACTGCTCCTCTTCGATCACAAATTCAGTCATGAAGCCGTGCATGTCTTTGATGCCACGTTCTGTAAATTCTCCAGTCGAACAAAAGTCCTGACGCCCGACGCGACATGGAAGACAATGATCGCGCCGGCACGGGCGTCGAACCATCACGACCACGAGATCACCCACCCGGCATTGCGTGACATCGGGTCCTGCCTCCACAATCTCGGCGAGTGATTCATGCCCGATAACAAGATAGTCGGACCCGGACGGCGGGGTTCCGTACTCAAATGAACTGATCTCTTTATCCGTTCCGCAAACACCCACCTCAAGCATACGAAGTTTGACGTCTGTAGGAACGACTATCTTGGGCTCAGGAACGTTCACAACGCGAACGTCGCGTTCCTTTGGAAAGACTGCTACCGCCTTCATGGCTCCTCTCTCTCAATTCTAAATGTGATTGTTCCTGAGAAGCACACCATGACAAAACGTGGAACTCGAGCAAACTCATGATTTCCCTAGAACGATCTTAGTTCACGTCTCAAGACAGGAGGGATCTGTCGAAGGCGCGGCTGAAGGAACGAAGATGAAGTACCGCCAAGGATAGTTTAGACTGCTTGATTGAAAGGATGCGGCTCCATTGCAGCCGCATCCGAACCCCTAACCATATGCTCGCCAGACTCGCCAGCGGGGAACCTGGAAGTCTCTCTCAGTGCAAGGGGCAAATCGCCCTAAAATCGTCTATCAGAACCGGTGTAACTACCAGGCGGCGCGAACCCACCCTTATCCATGCCGCTCAAGTCCTTGACGCTCGGATCGCCTGACGATCCAGTTTCCCGGTGACCATGGACGCTAGGAGAGATACCGGGAGATGGAGCCTGACTATGATCATCTTTGGACATCGAGTCGGCAGATTTATCGCCGGCAGATTCTTTGATGATCTGATCGCGCCCAGAGTAGGATACGGGTGGAAGAGAGCGATCCTTAAATATGTCGTCGGCGACGTTATACTGCGGCGAGTTTCGCTCAAACCGATCCTGAGACACACCATAACCGGCTCCTCGATACGACAAACTCTCAGCCGAAACAGCTATCGGCACTGCCGAACAGACAACCACCGCCATAATACCCATCATGAAGTGCTTCATCATGTAATGTCTCCCTCTTGTTTATGACGACGACCAGTGCGATGGCTACTATCCTCTTCTTTCACCTCCAGCCGCCGCATCTCTCACGCCAGCTGCGCATGCGAGTCCTAATTCAAACTTTCCCTCTCGATATGGCAGTGCCGTCAAAGTCTGAGACATCCATCTTTCGCAAGCTTGACAAGAGCCGTTTCGAGAGAAGACTGGATGTCTCCGCCTCAACAGAGAATTGAATTCGTTCTGTTGCTACGCCGCGTTCTTTCCATAGTGTTTGAACAACCGCACCTCATAATCCGGCGTGATGAGCTTTGATGGATCGTAGCCCGGCGCCGATTCGATAGCGTACCGAGTTAAGGACATCGTGACCGATCGGCTCTGCCAATCGAATTGTCGAATTCGCCCTGTCTGCACCAACACCTTCTTGCCCGGTAGCCAGTTCCCAGTATCGACCTCTACATACCGAATGACCCACTGTTCGTCGTCGATGACAAGATCTTCTATGTGACCGATTTCGCCGTCTTGAGCACGAATTCCATAACCGGTGACTGCGGCGCTGCTGCGAAGGTGCGACTGTTCCGGAGATTCCGGAGGAAGAGGCTCCACCGGACTTATTGTCGAGGCATCGGCATAGGGAATCGGGCTCCCCAACATCGGCGTGTCGAGCTGCCAGTACGGCGCCCAGCTGAAATGCCGATAGTAGGCTTCCTCGTACTGGCGTGAAATCGGTTGGGTATCCTCTATCGAGGGAGCGTGCTCGATCTGCTCCTTCAGTAGATTGATTCGCATGGAGACATCCGCATCATCGATGCCTGTGATCGCAATCGGTGCAATCAGTACATCGCGCCCCATGAGCCAACCTCCGGTCCTCACGACCAGGTACCGGACCGCCCAGTTTTGATCATCGAAATAGAGCTCCTGCACCGTTCCCACTTGGCCGTCTACGCCGTACAGGGTCAATTCGATGATATCTCGGACGCGCCTGCATTGTTTCATACGCCCCTCAGCATGACCGCACATATAGTGGCTATTGCTGCTGCCATGTTCCACTGGGGAACCCCCTGGCCTGGCTATGGCGATGGATGGGAATGAGGTGCGAGTTCAAAAACGATTTTGAGAGGAGATCCGGTTCTGAGCAGCCAATTGGGAGGCACAGCTCATGAACTGAGAGCGACGGTATTCCAGGTAGATGTGTAACGGGCGATGGCGGCAACAGTGAGGCCGATCAAGAAAATCCAAAAGAGGAATCCGAGCCCAGTCAGACGTGCGGATGTGTCCTGTTCCTGTCGAACCAAGATATCCGTTGAAGCAGAGGTGGGTGTTGATGAAGGACTCTTTCTCACCCAAAAGAATACCAGCGCAACGGCTATGGCGAGGGAAGAGATCCAGTAATGCTCCACAGCGTCGAATCGAAATGGGATCAGCCAGAGGCCGCCGGCCCATATCAAGATCGCCGGCAGTCCAACTTGCTCTCCGATCTTGATATCAACTGCAGGCACTATGACCGAGAGCACGGCCAATGCGAAAAGACTCGCGATCACAATTTTCATCCGCTTGCTCCGTTCCCGAGTTCGCAACGATCTGGCAAGCGTTTTGAGGGAGACGGCGATTCTGTCCGTCACTCCCCATGCGATCGCGATCACGATCAAACCTAATATCCATACAAAGAGCAGCTCTCCCATGGCAGGCCTCTCGATGAATCTTGCTTTCGCAGCCCTTTCATTGCCAGCAGTGGATCAAGCTGACTGCCTGCAATCAGCGTCAAACTCCATGCCATACCGTCTGCTTCTTCAAGATCCTTCAGAGAGCGACGGATGACATCCGATATAAAGATCCTTCGCGCAATATGTGGGCCACCTCATCATGGCATAGCGGTCAACCATTCACCTAATGTTTGCTGAGATTTATCACTGAACTAAACTCTCGGAGCAGGGACGTGCCGCCGAATGCGAAAAGCTAGGGTTCTACTCAGTCTTGGTCAATGACAAAGACGCGTACGAATTGAAATGAACGGGCAAGTTGGAAAGAGCGCGGCAGGATATCGAACGCCTTGGGGGACGGGCTCTACCATCCCGACGGACGTTTCAGTTGGTCGACGCTAGGGCTCGGTCTTGCGGCCATACCTTCTCTCTATCGGAAGACCAGGAGGTCCGTATGAAACACACGACTGTCGTTCGATCTCTTATTCTGGTGATTCCTTTGATCGGGATATCCATCGGCTTGATGCCGACCGACAGCGACGGCAACGTGCGGCTGGTCGCATCCCAAGCACAAGAACAACCGTCGCATGGGCAGAAGCAGGAGCGCATGGCTCCCATGACGGAACAGGACAAACAATTGCTCGACAAGTTCGTGAAACACGAATCGCGGTTCAAGGAACATTACCAATCGCATTTCTCAACGTCGAATTATGAGTATCACCAATATCGTCCGGCCTATCAGCATGGGTTTGAACTGGGGCTTGACCCACGATACCGGAAGATGGACTGGAGCCGCGTCGAACCGGAAGCGCGCCGCACCTGGAACGAAAGTACGATGGGAATCTGGAATCAGTATAAAGATGCTGTCCGCTATGGATGGGAACAAGCCAGCGAAGTGGAAGGAGGATGATGCCGGCGCGCGAGGAAGACCCAAGAGAACGCTGCCATGATGACTGATTTGATAGCGGCCAGATCTCAGATGGCCATGTCTCTTGGTTTTCACATTGTCTTTGCCGCACTTGGCATCGCAATGCCGGTTTTGATGGCCGTGGCAGAGTGGCGGTGGCTGAACACACAGGACAAGAATTATCTCGACCTTGCCAAGCGCTGGTCGAAGGGCACCGCTATTTTATTCGCGGTCGGCGCGGTGTCCGGGACAGTCCTTTCGTTCGAGCTGGGTTTGCTCTGGCCGTCCTTCATGGAGCGGGCAGGTCCTGTCGTGGGACCGCTCTTCGGGCTCGAAGGATTTGCGTTCTTCACCGAAGCGATTTTTCTCGGGATTTATCTCTACGGATGGACGCGCATCTCCCCTCGTGCCCACTTTGTAACCGGTTTGATCGTCGCGGCAAGCGGGATCGCTTCAGCCATCTTCGTCGTCGCGGTCAACGCATGGATGAATGCGCCAACCGGCTTCGATCTCATCGACGGACGGCTTGCCAATGTCCGACCCTTAGTCCCGCTTCTGCACCCACTCGCCTTTCATGAAGCGTTGCACATGCTGCTTGCCGCCTTTACCGCGACCGGATTTCTCGTAGCCGGCATCCATGCGTTTCTGCTCCTGCGCCGGCCGATGAATCGATTCCACCGAAACGCACTCTTCATCGCGCTGTTGGTCGGCGGAATTCCCGCCATCCTTCAACCGTTGAGCGGACATCTCATCGCGCTGACGGTCGCCGATCACCAGCCGGCGAAGCTGGCTGCGATGGAATCACTCTTCAACACGGAAGCCGGAGCGGATTTTGTGCTCTTCGGACTTCCGGACGTTTCTGCACAAACCGTCCGCTATGCAGTGCATATTCCAAACGCGTTGAGCCTCCTCTTGCATGGAGATCCTCAGGCTATCGTCCCCGGACTCGATCGGATCCCTCGTCAAGATTGGCCACCCGTGGCCGTCACCCATGTGGCCTTCCAACTGATGGTTGCCTGTGGGCTGATCATGGCGGCAGCGGCTCTCTGGGCCGGTTGGAGCTGGTGGAAAGGACAGTTCGAAAATGACCGTTGGCTCTTGCGTACGTTGGTCGTCACGGCCCCGCTCGGATTCATCGCCATCCAAGCCGGATGGGTCGTCACCGAGGTGGGGCGTCAACCGTGGATTATACAAGGGCTCATGCGCACGTCGAAGGCCGTCACGCCTATGCCGGGCCTTTGGATTCCAATGGTGACGTTCTCAGCCCTATATATCGTTTTGGCCGGTGTCGTCGTCTGGGCTATCTGGCGCCACATTGCAGCTGCGGCAGTTGCCTCCCTGGCGCAAGACACAGAAAGAGAAGCGGCATAACGATGCCTTCCTATGAGCTCATAGTCGCCGCCGTGCTGGTCGGAGCCCTCACACTCTATTTGTTGTTCGGCGGGGCAGATTTCGGGGCGGGAATCTGGACTTTGTTTGCGATCGGCCGCGAAGGGCAGTCCCAGCGCGCGTTGATCGATAAGGCCATCGGTCCAATTTGGGAGGCCAACCATGTGTGGCTCATCATCGCCGTCGTGATTCTCTTTACGGCGTTTCCGCCGGCCTTTGCCGTCATTTCCACGAGGTTGCATATCCCGCTAACATTGATGCTGATCGGGATCGTCCTACGAGGCACCGCCTTCGCCATTCGGACTCACGACATTGCGGCTCGTTCTGATGGATTTACCGGAGCACCTGTTATCTGGCACTGGATATTTGCCTGGTCCAGCTTGCTCACACCTACCATGCTGGGCGTCGTTCTTGGCGCGATCGCATCAGGACGCGCGGCCGGACCGACCGACACAATCAGAGAGACCTTCATCGATCCATGGCTCGCGCCGTTTCCCTTCGCGGTCGGCCTCCTTACGACGGGTTTAGTGGCCTATCTGGCATCAGTCTATCTGATCGTGGAAAGCCGGGAGCCGTCCTTAATCCGTATCTTTCGAGCGCGCGCCATCGTGAGCGCGGTGCTGGTCCTCGCCTTGGCAGCCGTTGCCCTCTTCCTGACCCGAGAAGGAGCGCCGGAAATTCATCACGGTCTATTTGAAACGGCGTTGGGTCAGGCGACCGTCGTGACCACGGCGTTGATCCATCTCGCGGCCCTCTGGGCGCTGATCACACAACGCGATCTTCTAGCCAGATTTCTGGCGGCAGGCGGAGCGGTCGCCATTCTATGGGGCTGGGCTCTGTCGCAGTATCCATATCTTGTCGAGCCTTCGGTCACCATTTACGATGCCGCTCCGTCGGGAACACTGGACATTTTGCTGGCGAGTCTGCTGTTGGGATCCGTCGTCCTCCTCCCTTTCCTATTTTACTTGTACACCTTGTTCAAGGGAGACGTTCTTTCGAGCTCCGCACCGTTCAAGAATTGAACCGACTCCAGGACAATCATGGTGACCTTTATCGCGGCGGGCTTATTATTGGGAACTATCATCGTGACGTTGTTCGTCTTCGGAGCGTTCAAGTCCCCGTACATTGGCTTGCCGTTCTTCCGTTTGGCCATGTACCTCTTGTTGATGCTGTTGATGCTGGCGTTCTGGTATGGCGAGAGAAAATGTTCTTATGAAGGATATGATCCCGCGGATGATACACGGTAGACCGCCGCCTTGCCGGTCAGAGGGGCGGGCTAAACCTGTCGGAAGATGCACCGACATCTTGGACAATCGCATCGCGTAGCTGATCGACCGCCGTATCTTTGGGGAGGACAACGGCTGCTGCAGTTCGTCTCAACGCGTCACTGTTACCGTCTCCGGTGTTGACCGAACAGTGATCTCCGTCTAATGGGCCTTGATGTGAGTCGTCGCATCGATCCCGTTCATTTCCTTCGGAGCGGCAACATGAGTGTCGCAGTCGTCCCTTGTCCCGGAGCGGAGTGAATGTTGAATGAACCGCCCAGCGCTCTCATACGTTCCTGAATGCTGAATAATCCAAACTTGGAAGAAATGCCATCATTCGAAGTTCCAGCAACGGCGGCAGCAGTAAGATCGAAGCCCACGCCTTCATCGCACACGTCGATCCGCAACTCCCCGTCTCGCTGCTCGATCGACACCGCCGCCTGCGCGGTTCCGGCATGTTTGGAGGCATTGATCAGCAGTTCACGAACGGATTGAAAGAGTAAAATCTTTTGATCGTCCGGAAGTGTCACCTCATGGTCCGACACCCGTACCGTGACGGCCGTCCCATGCTTTTGCATGTATTCGGCGAGCCAGAGGAGTCCGACGGCCAAACCGTGATCGCGCAAGACTGTGGGACTCAAGTCGGCCACGAGCGTGCGAGTGTAGGCGAGCGCGTCGGACAGGACCTCGTCCGTCTCTTTCATTAAAGTGACACAGGCAGGAATAGGGGCAGCTAACCGTTTGCCTTGACCCAACTTTATTTTTCCCAAGACCAGCATCTGCTGCAGATGATCGTGCAACTCGATGGCTAACCGCTTACGCTCCCGTTGCTCAGCGAGGTTCAGTTCGGTCGCGAGCGCACGCAGGCGGTCTTCGGACTCCAGGAGCTTGGCTGTGCGCTCTGTAACTTTCCGCTCCAGTTCAACATTGAACTGTTTCAGCTGCTCCTCCCTTTGCCGCAACGCTTCCTCGGCCTCCTTGCGCGCGGTGATGTCTAAGTGACTGATGACAATCAGGCGAGGCAGCCGGACAGACTGCCGGGCGTTCATCACAAACCACTGTTGGCGATTCGGCGAGTGACATGGGTATTCGACGCTACATGTGTTGGCCCGCCCGAGTATCAGGTCCTCAAGCCGTGCCAACATCTCGGCCGCATAAGGATCGCCGGCCGCCGCACCGATACGGCAGGAGTCGAGGTAATTCATTCCAATCGGCATGGCAGCGTTAAAATTGCCACCGTTCTTCTCAGCGAAACGTTGCCACGACTCATTGACGGCAAGGATCACACCCTGAGCATCAATGACGACGATTTCTTCGGGAAGTGAGTTCAATACCATACTCACAAATTCTTCCCTCGCAAGCTGCGCAGATGATGCATGCTCAGTTGAACCGTCTAAGACATTCACGATAGTCCATTGATAGTTTTCGGTCATGACAACTCCGCGCTTCACTCCACGTTCACTGTGTCAGCTCGTCTCGCGTCGTGGAGGTGAAGGGCTCTTGCCGGACGTTCAGTGATGGCTAGTGCGGCGTGCCGTCAATTGAGTAAAATTGTACGGCTTATTCACTCACTACTTTTATGGCGCTGCTGGTGCTGTCGCTCTCGTGGTATGGCGAGAGACAATCTTCTTATGAAGTACATGATTCGGCGGTCGACACGCAGTAGGCCGAGGCATCGCCCGTCAGGGAGGCGGGTTAAACTTGTCGGAAGATGCACCGACCTCTTGAACAATCGCATCGTGTAACTGGTCGACCGCCGTATCTTTGGGAAGAACCGTGGCAGCCCCTGCTCGCTTCATGGCCTCGCTATTACCGTCTTTCGTATTGACCGAGATCCCGATCACGGTCGTCTCGGGCCAATGGGCTTTGATGTGAGTCGTCGCATCGATCCCGTTCATTCTCGGCATGTTGATGTCCATGACTACCACGCGTGGACGTAGGTCCTCGACAAGCTTTACCGCTTCCGCACCATCCTGAGCTTCCGCAATGACGTGCAGATCGTCATAGGAGTCCAATATGGACCGAAGCCCCTGTCGCACCATTGCGTGATCATCCACCAGCAGTACTTGCACCATGATTTTGCTCCTCATTGACACACAATCGCCGTGCGGGACAGCAGAGACTCCAAAGAACCAGGCCAGCATCGACAGTTTGCACCCGGCACATCAGCGGCGCAGTTGTCCCACCGGTGGGTGATGAAACCGTTACAGAGCGATATGCTTTTTATATATAGATTGAAGGGATCGGGGCACTAGGGAGTTCCGTAGCGACGTGGCTGCAACTTCCAAGGCAACTGGGACAAGTTGTCCCGAGTATCGTGACGTGATCGTTCAGCCGCTGACGGTGGCTGCCGCGGGCGGATTCGATGGGTTTGCGCCTTCTGGCGTAATTAGAAGTGCACTTCTTGAGCGATCTCTCCGCGAATCACAGCATAGAGCTCGTCTACCGCCGCTTCCTTCGTGAGCAGCCTTATCGCGCCGGCCCGCGTCATGGCAGCGGCATTGTCGTTTCCCGTGTTGATTGAAATCCCGATGACGATGGTCTCCGGCCAATTCATCTTGATAAAGGCCGTCGCTTCAATGCCGTTCATCTTCGGCATGTTGATATCCATGACCACCACTCGAGGCCGCAGCTGCTCAACAAGCCTTACAGCTTCCGCGCCGTCCTGTGCTTCTCCCACCACCTGAATATCATTGTATGCATCCAACACGGACCGAAGTCCTTGGCGCACCATGGCGTGGTCATCGACCAGTAGCACACGGGTTTCTGATACATGATGTGTGGCATGTGACGCATGATCCGTCACAGAGCTCACAGGCGTCAGTGTCTCCGTTGCCAGAGCCTCGTGCCGACTCCCCGTCCGACACTCGCTCTCCACGGCCGGTTCGGCGGCTGTACCGCTGAGGGGCAGGAGAAGCGTCGCAGTCGTCCCTTGCCCCGGTGAAGAGTGAATATTGAACGAGCCGCCTAGCGCCCGCATGCGCTCGCGAATGCTGAACAGCCCGAACTTCGAAGAGAGTGTGCCGCTCGGGGTTTCGGCGACGGTAGGATCGAAGCCTGAACCTTCATCGCGAACCGTAATCGCGAGCGATATCCCCTGCTGTACCATCCTAACGGTCGCCTGCCCGGTTCCCGCGTGCTTCGACGAGTTGATCAACAGCTCGCGGACCGACTGGAAGAGCAATACCGCCTGATCTTCGGGCAATCGCAAGCCTTCTGCCTCCGTCACGATCACCGTAACCGACACATCGCGTTTGATCATGTATTCAGCCAGCCATTTCAATCCGGCGGCGAGACCATGATCGCGCAGGACCGGCGGACTCAGTTCTGCTACCAGAGTTCGGGTATACTTCAGCGCGTCGGAGAAGACGCAGTCCGTTTCCTCGATCATTTTTGCCAACTCCGGCATCTCAGTCGCAAACCGCTTGCTCTGCCCCATTTTTAACTTTCCGAGCACTAACGTTTGCTGCAAATCGTCATGCAAGTCCGTCGCGAGCCGCTTGCGTTCCCGCTGCTCGGCAAGATTCAGCTCCGTTGCCAAGGCTCGAAGTTGATCCCGAGAATGCACGAGCTCTCTCGTACGTTCATCCACCAACTTTTCCAAATGGGCAGCCAAGGCTTGTAGCCGGTTGTGGCTATCATAGAGCCGACTCTCCACCGTCTTGCGCTCAAGACCGACCGACAACGTCCCGGCAATTGCCTGCGCCAGGCTTGTTTCATCTTCACTCATAGAATGAGGCCGGTCGAAATACAGCATGAATTTTCCGAGCAGCCGCCCTCCGTACATCAGGGGAATGAAACTCAATGCCTGAATTCCCTCCTGTCCGATCACCGCAAGCAATGAAGGTTCGATGTTCGATTCGGCGACGTTGCCGACATGAATCGGCTGAGGATCTCGCTCATCAGCCGTCCACGGACTGTGTCCTTCCACCGTGCTCCGATAGACCTCGGACAAACTTCGCCAGGCTCGAAAGCGCATCACGCCGTCATCGTCGAACAGAAGAATCGAGGCACGGTCGGCATTGAGAGAGGCAATGATCACGTCGAGAGCCGTCTTATAAAGATTCGGCAGGGTCTCGGCCCGATTGACCGCATTCGCCAGTTCATACAAGTGGGATTGCTGGCGGGCGCGAAGCGCCAGCTCGGTCTCGTGCCGTTTTCGCTCGGTGATGTCCAGTGCCGTTCCGACGAGCCGGACGGCTCGGCCTTGTTCAAAGATGGCGCGTCCGGTTGCTGCGACCCATCGGATTCCGCCGTCGGTTCGAGAGATGACTCTGAATTCGGCATGGTATCGGCCATTGCCTGCCGGATCGACCGCGTGGTCAATGGCCACTTTTGTTGCCGCCTGATCGTCCGGATGCACACCGGCCCAGAACGTGTGAATCGTGACTGGTTCTTCTGGATCGACACCCCATAGTTGGCGGATTCTCTTGTCCCACCGAATTGTTCCACGAGTGACATCGTAATCATGGATACCGAGACTGGCGGCGTCTTTGGCCAAGTGCAGGCGAATTTGACTCTCACGTCGCTCCCGATCCGCTCGGCTTAAAATGCGCGCCACAATCCAGAGGATAAGGCTGAATCCTCCTAGATTGAGCCCGACGACGGCCATCAAACTGACCGTGCGATTGAACCACCCGGCGGTTTCTCCGGCAAGATGCAGCCACCCGATCGTGATCACCATCCCGACCGTGAGTGGAACCATGCGACGCAGCATGAGCCCTCCCGCCTCTTGAGAAGTCAGGACGGCCATGATCCCACGATCCGGCCTCACGCAGAGAAGGGCGCCTCCGAGCATCAGAAAGGACACCGCCGTAAGCAACGCCATCGAACCATACGGCTTGAAGGTGTACAGGGATTGGGCATGATAGAGATATCCGACGGCGGCGAGCCCGCTGATCCATATCATGAGAAGCACAGCTGCTTCGGAAATTCGTTGGATCAGTCTTGTCTCGCTCGCAAACGTGACCACCGCCAAGGCGAAGAGGATGAACGAAACGGCACTGTGCAGAGATATCGGGGCGGGCTGGGTTGTTCCTGGCACGATATCGAACGCATAACCGATCAAGGTCGCCATCCCCAACAGCCCTGCAACTATCGCCGGGAGAAGCGACCGA
Source organism: uncultured Nitrospira sp. (assembly GCA_964587955.1). Classification (GTDB taxonomy): domain Bacteria; phylum Nitrospirota; class Nitrospiria; order Nitrospirales; family Nitrospiraceae; genus Nitrospira_D. The sequence continues at coordinate 25,391 of CAZPNQ010000002.1, read as the reverse complement.
ATAGGCCCCGATTGTCGAACGGCCCCCATCTCATGTTCGGTTGCATTGAGCGTCAAGACTGACACCCCAGCGAAGATGAATCCGAATGCCGCCAAGATTTCCACTTCGGCAAAGCCGGGAACAAGGCTGCTCAGTGTCGGAATTCGAAAAGACCACTCAATGAGGGCGAGGACGGCGATCCCTACCGTACCCAGCGACAGTGCATGAGCGACGGCGTGGTACCAATGGTAGGGGTGATGATTCGTGAATCGCATCGTTCAGCACGCGCAGTACACGACCGGATGACACCGCTTCAATGAGATACGAGAATGCGTCGATTGTAAAAGTAGATGGACGGAAATGGAAAGTACGGAAAAGTCCATGGCCCGCTTCTGTGTCCCACTCGACGTGTATGCCGGACTGTCCGCCATGAAGACAGCGGACCCATTGTTTGGTATACGAGGTGACGCATTTTACGCTCATCTCTTGCCTCGGTACAATCGCACAATTGAAAAACTAGGGATTCTCCTAGGACGCCTCGACACCATCCTACCTCGGGACAATCCCAGTGCGTTACGGCGTTATGTCCGCGTATGGTGGAAAAATGATGCGCTGAAAATATGGATTTGTAAAGGAGGCTACTATGAGGAAGAGGGTTCTGGTGAGTGTCACGTTTGCGCTGTTTGCTTTGAGCTTTGTCACCGTCGGCTTTGCCGGTGAAACGAAAGCCAAAATAGAGGACGCAAAAGGGGAAATTAAAGGTGAGATGGAAGAGGTGAAAGGCGAGGCCAAAGCCTTGAAAGAAGAAGCCAAAGGTAATGATATGAAGGCTGCCGCGGAACGCGCAAAGGGAAATACCAAAGGCGCAATCGAAAAAGGAAAAGGGGACCTCAAATCGATGAAAGAAAAAATGAAGGACTAGCATAGTGAGAGAAGGCCTATCCAATAATGAGGCCACGCACTTCGAAAGACATCCTCACAAGTCATTATTCTTCTTAGATTCAGGGCATCGGTTGCTGGTCGCTTTGCGCAACAATCGATGCCCTCCCGCCGGCGGGGTTCTTTGGAACATTTTACGCGATTGAGGCAGGAGTCTCCCCCGATCTATGGCTGCTGGTCATGCTCCTCATCACCAACAGTGTCATCGGCGTCTATTACTATTTGCGCCTGATCGTCACCATGTTCGAACGTTCGGCAACGGACATCTCGATTGAAGACCGCGCATCCGGACAGGAAATGCCGGGTCATTGGGCCACGGCCCTGTCATTGAATGTGATTGCCTCGATGCTTCTCTGGTTGGGAGGTCACCCAGGCCCGGTCATCGACTTCATCCGATTCGTCGTAATAGATCTAACTGACACGAGGCTGCACGCAAGTTACTAAAAGACACACCTTGATTAGGTGGTTATGAACAAGTTCTAGAGGGTTACCTAGCTGCATGATACCTCAGCGTGATGGTTCACTGAAGAAGGAGTCTCGCATCAACGCTGCACGGAGAGTTACGCATGTCGGCAAAGAATCCCGAAGAAATATGCCGCCGTTTCCAACAATACATGGCCGAAGGCAATCTGGATTTGGTGTTGAGCCTTTACGATGAAAACGCGGCCTTTGTAAACCAAACAGGTGAAGTCACGAAAGGCAAACAGGCGTTGCAAGCGGAGTTAGCTCCGCTTGCCGCGAAGAAGTTTCACTTTGACTATGAGATCAAGCAGGTGGTGGAGGCCGGGGATATCGCATTGATGCATACGGAATGGAACGTGTCCGGGACGGAGCCGATCACCGCATATGCGATCGAAGTTGCCCGCCGTCAACCTGACGGCACATGGCGTTGGCTCATCGGCGATCCCTATACGGTCGGCCGGAATATGAACCCCTTGCAGAACCGCCCGATGTCTCCGAAGTCACGCCTTTTTGACCACATCGATCTTCGAGTCCCGAGCCTTTCGCAAGCTCGGCATTTCTATGAGGCGCTTCTGCCCGCGTTGGGATTCACGCGCGAGGACAAGATCGAGGGATGGCTGCAGTATGAAGCGCCGAACACTGAGGGTATGTCGGAATTCTTCGGCGTGACGGAATCGGCGAGACATGTTGCCAACGAATCGCGAATCGCGTTTTGGGCAGAGAGCATTGAGGACGTCAACCGACTCGCCCAAATCGCAAGGCACGCTGGCGCCCGCAACGTTGAAGGGCCGATGTATCACGTCGAGGGGCCCATGTACACAGATGAGAATTACTACGCCGTCTTCTTTGAAGACCCGACTGGCAATCGATTGGAAATTTGCTACCGAGAAAATCAGTGAGGTGAATGTGTGGAGTGAAAAGAAGTACCGCATTGGTGCAACATCCAGAAGAGATTGAATATGCCGACCATGACTACAATCATCCGATCGCTGCAGGCGCAAACCCAAGAACTTACGTGAATGCCAGAGTGAGATGAATAAGCACATCGCAAACAACTCCCTCTCAATTTGTGCGGCTTCATCAGAATTGAATCTCTGTCGACGAAAAGGAGACGCCTCATGGAACAATCGTTGAAAGAGCAAACTGGCCTCAATGATGAGCAAGTTCGCAGTGCAGTCCAAGACGGCCCGGTAACCAAACAATACCTCGCCGATCCGCAGAGTGTCGTCAGCTCGTTGAATCGGCTCCGTTCGACGGAAATCACCAGCTATCTCCAATACAAGCAACATGGATACATGGCGGTGTCGCTGTTGTCTCCCGGACTCAAGACAGAATTCGAATCGCACGCTCAACAGGAACTGGCCCATGCCGACCGGCTGGCCAGCCGCATTCAGCAGCTCGGTGGCGTGCCGATTTTCGATCTGCGGGAACTAGCAGGAAAAGCAGCCGCTGTCGGCGTGCAGCCGGAACAGGGAACGACGCTGACCGAAATGGTTGCCGAAAACCTCTTGCTCGAACGGCGACAGGTCGAAGCCTACACTGCATTGATACGAGAGATCGGCGACAAGGACCTCGTCACACGTGAAATACTTTTGGAGATTCTCACTGAAACGGAAGCTCATGCGAGCGAACTCGCAGATTTCCTCAAGCGTTCCAGCGACAAGCGCTGAGGCGTCGATATAATTGCTTCGCCTCTGCAATCTTCCGTACATTCCAGCATTAGGGGTTTTCCGAGTATCATATGACGTAGAAAAGCGATTGTATTCTAATCAGAATAGGCGATGAAAGCATTGTGAATGCATAGCGGAAACGTTATCCATGCATGATGTATACATTGCATGTTCGAATGGCTCTGTCCTTGGAAAGGGACGGAGTTTTTTTATGGAGGGCTGAGAAACCAAGATGCGTCTCCTACTGGCCGTCGACGATTCTGAAAATGCCCATCGTGCCGTCCGATACGTCGGGTCACTCCTAACACGTACTTCGGAGGTCGCGATCACGCTCTTTCATGTGCTGAAACCGGTGCCACGGGGTCTATTGGAGCATGGAGGGTCGGAGAATCCTGCCATCGAAGAAGAATTGAGCGCCCGCCTGCGGGAAGACCGGGCAACGTGGATCCGAAAGGAACGGGAGACCGAATGTCCGGTCCTTAGGAAGGCCTGTGACACACTGGCTCAATCCGGTTTCGATACGAGCTGCGTGACCTTGAAGTTCGGTCACGAGGACGATGTTGCCGCAAACATTCTCGAAGAGGCGCGAAGTGGGCATCACGACACGATTGCGGTGGGCCGACGCGGGATATCTCGGGTCACGCGGATGTTCGGGGGCGGCGTAACCGACCGATTACTGCGAGATGCGAAGGGATTTGCGATTTGGATCATCGAATAAACGCCACCTGATCACGCCCTGCGAAGGATTTATCGCTGGTACATGTCGATGTCTGCCAAATATTCATCGATGGCCAAAGTGGAAAGCCCATAGCATTCGCACGCGACCGTTTGGAGCTTGGGAATATTCAGCAGCTCGACCGTGCCATACCCCGAGGTCAACATACCTTTGCTTTGTAGATCGGCAAGCCCTTGAGTGACCGTCGCGCGTTGAGATCCCAGCTGCTCTGCCAGAAATTCATGGGTGAATGGGAACGTCGTGCCACCGGTCCGATTGTTGTGCGCGAGGAGCCAGCGAGCCAGCCGTTGTTCGACGGAGTGAAACTGGCTGCATCCCACTGAAATGACGGCGTGACGAAACATCACGGCGCTGTAGCGTCTGACGATCTGAGCAAAGACCGGGAGGTCTTTGCTCATGTCTGCGAGTTCTGTGGACAGCATACGAAATGCGCTGCCTCCTATTTGCACCACGATGCGGGACGGCGACACTTTGAGACCATCCAAGACGTAGGAGCCTGTACAGCCTTCTTTCCCTATCACCGCGATCTCCACGGTTTGGCCATCCTCTTGCGTGTTCATGAGGCTGATCGCGGCAGTCAGTGGGAAATGCACATGGCGAAGAGGACCTCCGACGCCGATGATTTCTTCTTTGGTGCGCAGTGAGACAATCTGTAGCTGCGTGCACAGCACGCGTTTTTCATCTACGGGAAGATGGGCAAGCAATTGATTATGGTCTAATTCCTCTTTTACAGGCATTGTTCAACGTTGGTGTGCCAAAGACGGCGGCGACTATGTAGCACAGCAGACACCCAAATGAAAGCAGCATTTTTGCGGTTCAAGGCTGATTGACGACAGACGTTAAAGCGCCGTCATGCGTTCCAATCGCTTCTTCAAAATGCCGTAGCATTCACAGGATGCCGACGCCAAGCGCTGCCGGCTTTCAACCCTAATCGTGCCCCATCCGCATGTGATGATTTGCTTCGATTCAAAATCATTGAGGACTTGAAAAATACTTTGCCGCACGACCCCCAAGATCGCGGCCAGCATTTCCTGCGTGACGAGAACCTCCTGCATTCCCCCGCTTTTGTCCATGGCAGTCAGCAGCCATCGCGCGCATCGCTGTTCCAGCGAATGTAATCTGTTGCAGGACACCGATAGCGAAAGCTCCGCAAACAGGACTCCCCAGTACGAACGAAGACAGCGTGAGATGTGCAGGCTTTTTTCCATTGCGGATTCGAACACGTCGGTTTTTATCTGGACCGCATTGCCGGGGATTAATGTGATGACCTTGGCCAGCGTCCCGTACTCGCGAGTTCGGGCACTGTTCATGAGCGCGCTCACCCCGACGATTCCTTCACGGCCGACCATGGAGAGCTCGACCGTTTCGCCTTCGGCTGTCGGCATGAGCATCGACATAAGGGCGGTCGTCGGAAAATAGATCTGATCGACGATCTGACCTTCCTGATAGATGACTTGCTTGGCCTCGACCTCGACCGTCTGCATCTGCCGAAGCAATCGATGAAACTCTTCACGGGGAATCGCGGCTAGGATGGCATTCTTACGAGCATGTTGTTCAGTCTCCACTGCAAGTTCTCCCTGGATCGGCCGGCCCGCAGTGTGCCTCAGAACAGTATTCGAGTCTGTCGCCTGGGCTACAATTGCGTCACTTACAGGTTGGAGCGAGTCGGTAATTTCTGAACAGTAGCCAACCCAATTGTCGTCTACCCGACAGACTTTGCCGGTATGAATGACTAATATTCCGCGCCCCATCGACTTCGTCGCAGTATCGGCTGAGGTCTCGTGATGGCGGTGCCGGATGACTTGGACGGTATGAAGCCGATGATGATTTTGATCATTGACAACAATTCCGAAGACCGATCGGCATACCGCCGTTTTCTTGAACCATCCGGAAGCTATGACATCCATGAGGCCGAAAACGGGGAGATGGGACTTGACATGGCGCGTCGATTACGCCCGAGTTGCATACTGCTCGGCCTTAAACTCAAGGATCAATCGGGGCTGGAAGTTCTCGTCAAGCTCATAGAGGAGGTCTCGACATCCACCATACCGGTGATCATGGTCAGCACGGGAATCGCCAAAGTCGTGGTCGACGCTGCACTCTCGTTCGGCGCCTCCCATTTTCTGATCAAAGGCAAGTTTGATGCTGCAGCATTGGATGCCGCGATACGGGAATCCGTGACAAAACAGACAGGCAGATGATGCTGGTGCCGTTTTTCGTTTGCAGCGATAGCCAGCCAACCTTTACCCACTCGTCGGTGTTCCGTTCACGACTCCGGTAACACCGGTACGGAGAGTCTTCCAAGACGCAACACGAATGCGCTGCATCCACCACCTCACTAGGAACTTTCACCCTCTAGGGGATCTCCTTATTCACGGATCTTATGCCCGGTGATTATCTATTACCCAATACTGGCAAGACAGTCGGCACCATGCAATCTTCGAAACAACCGTTCGGATCACCTTGTACGCCGTCCGAATCCATTCATGAACTAAGCGAGGTTGACCTCCGCACGTTGACTAATGCCATGCCCGCCATAGTCTGGGCCTGCAATGCGAAGGGAGACCTTGTCTACCTGAACGACCGTTGGTACGAGTATACGGGTCAGACTGCTGCGAAATCTCATGAGACGGATTGGACCATTCCCGTGCACCCGGACGACCGAACAAGAGTCCTCTCCTATTGGAGACAGTGCCTCCTGACGGGCGAAGCCTATGAAGGTGAATGCCGCTATCGTCGACACGACGGAGCGTACCGATGGCATGAATTCCGAGCCGTGCCCTGCTGGACTCCAAAGAAACATCTTCGGATCTGGTATGGGCTCAGCATCGACATCACGGATCGAAAGCGAATCGATCATCTTTTCCGAGACAATTGGGACCAGCTGCGCCTGGCCTGGCAGGCAACGGGGGACATTCTTTGGGACTGGGACCTCGAGAATGGTTCGCTTCGCCTGAATTACATCGACAACCGACTGTGTCAATGGATGGATATTGAAAGCGATTCACAATCCATCCAGTGGCTGTTCAATCGCATTCATCCCGATGATCTGCCGCGGATCAAACTCGGCATCCTGAGCGTGATGGCTGACCAATCACAAACTCATTGGTTGGATGAATGCCGCATCACGCAGCCTGGCGGCATAAACGAAGCGAAGGTACTGTTCCGAGGCTATATATGCCGTAGCGAGAAAGGGACGGCCAGGCGAATGGTCGGATCGCTCCAAGATCTGACAGAACGCCGCTCGCAGGGAGGATGTTGCACCATGAGCGAAGTGCGTCTTCAGTAAATTCTTTACGCCAAGCATGATGTCAATTGCATGTTCTATGGCTCCGTCCTTGAAAAAGGACGGAGCTTTTTTATGGAAGCCTGAAAACCGAGATGCGGCTTCTATCGTTGAGTAGTAAGAAGAACTCGTCCTTTAAATCACCCATGAGTCAATGGGATTGCGGACGATGGAAATAGGGCTTCGATGGCGAATGAGGACACCCCTTCCGCTGTACGGACACTTTGACCTTACGTGAAGCGTTTCAAAAATTGTGTGCCGCAGTTGCGCGTACAACCCTTCATTTTCGCGTGACGGCCGGTTGTTACCATGCACGATCCAAGGTATAGCCTTTGCAGCCGTTACCATATATGTCACGCGATTTGCGGGCGTCAATAATTTGTGGAATCTACAAGGAGGTTACGATGATGAGACTAGCGTTAATGTTGGCAGGATTGATAGGGGTGGGTGTCATGTCTGCCTATGCCGCATCGGACGTCGAGGTGAAGACTGTGGACAAAGCTTGTTATGCCGAGATATTTGAGGATAACGACTTTGACAAAGATGACCCTCATGTCACAATCCAAGGCCCTTCACAGATTGCAAACCTGAAAGATTATAGCGGCCGAAATTGGAACAATGACATTGAAAGCATCATCGTCGGCCCCAATGCGACGATGACGGTTTATTCAGATAAGGATTTCAAGGGAACCGAACTGGTCTTGCCAGCCAATAAGCGTGTCGCCCAGTTGGGTGCGTTGAACATGAGCGATCAAATCGAGTCGATAAAGCTCACTTGCGGTGGATAACATCGCGAGAGGAATAGCTTCTTCTCTCAATATGGAATGGATTGAGCAGCACTGAAGCAGCGGTTTATGATGTGGTCATGATAGAGATAGGGCGTGAAGAACAGGCCTTTAACAGGTCTGTTCTTCACGATCCTAAGGCTTCAGAGACCTCGCCTCATCAGGCAGCTTCCTCATGCTCACGATCCTTATGAGCCTGTGCTGCAGCCGCTTTGTCGATCTCCGCATTGATCTCGCCCCCGACCAGCAGCACCATTCCACTCCAATAGAACCACAGCATCAGAACGATGACTCCGGCGATGGATCCATAGACTTTGTTATAGTCGCTGAAATTATCGACATACACTTTGAACCCCATGGAAACGATGAGCCACATCGTCACGGCAAAGACCGATCCCGGAGATATCCATCGCCAGTCTTGGTGAATGTCGGGACAGACGTAGTAGATCACTCCGACGACTACGAGCATGATGCCGATCACGACTGGCCATTGGAGAAGATTCCATGCCACGATGAAAACTTTTCCCAATCCGACGAAATCGGCAATCCACGCCCCGATGCGTCCCCCATACAGCACCAGGGTCAAGGAGAGAATGACAAACCCGGCTAACCCGATGGTAAGCGCGATCGCCATCAGACGTACTTGCCAGAACGGACGGCTGTCCGTCTTGACTCCATACACGATATTGAGTGCGTCGATGATCGCTGTCACTCCGCTCGACGAGGCCCACAGCGCGCCAAGTCCGCCAAGAGACAGTATATTTGTGCCGCTTCCCTCGGCAATTTGCCTCAAGAACCGTTCGACCATGGAGAGCGCGTCATTCGGCAACACTTGATGCAAGTACCCCATCAGTTGAGGCATATAGTTTTCAACCGAGAAGACTCCCATCAGCGCGGTGAGAAAGATCAGCGCGGGAAACAACGCCAACAGAACGTAGTAGGACAGCTGCGCAGCTCGGCCGAGCAGCTCGTCACGGAGACTTTCATGCCAAAGCCTCCGGCTCAGTTCTGCAATCGACAGCCCGCCGAGCTTCCAGGGATTGTATGCGGGAGATGAACTGGTGAGTGAAGATTCAGCCGATGTCCGATTCATGCTTGCCTTCAAATCCAGGCAGAATCGCGTTAAAGAAGGCATTCCGTACGAGCTTTCCGATAATCTGCCAGGTATTGGCCTGAGGATTCTCGACACGTCCCGACAAATCGCTTCTCGTCGCAACCTCATCTCGCGGCATATTTTCCAATAGCGACGTCACCCCGTCGACGACCGCCCTGTATATCTTGCCCGACACGGCCTTGTCCTTGTCCTTATTCGGATCATAGACATCGACATCCTGGAACAGCGGTTTGACGTACCCGTCGATGCGGTTGTTTTTCACCGCCAGTTCGCTGAACAACGCAAACTTCCCGCGGTGGACATCGGTATCACCGTAGGCTCGTAAGACATCGTTGAGCGTGGTGACGTCCGTTTTAATGATTCTCACGGCCAGATCGAAATCCGGCCTTGGCTTTTCCGGCCGAAAGGTTCCGGTGACGACCGTTGGGCCGCTGCCCATAAATTTCCCCGTTACTTTCACAACGCCGGTGCCTTCCTCAAGCCGATTGCTAAAGTTGTCCACGTCGGCATTCATGTCCGTCAAAAATACGCGATAGTCCGGATCGGTCGAATGATTGAGAAATCCCACCTCGCTGTTGAGTATTTTCCCATGGCCGATTTTCAAGACGAGCCACGGGTCGCGATGAGCCTTTGCCGCGTGTTCCGCTCCCCGCTTAAGTTGACGCTGCTGCTTGGATTGGGTTTCTTTTTTATAAAGATAGCCGATCTTGGCGCCTTCCAGCAGAAACGATTCGAGCGAAAGCACCATCTCCTTCTCATGTATAACTTGACCCGTCGCACTGAAGATCCCACTTTTCAGAATCACGTTGTAGTCCTCGGCAAGCGGCATCAAATCGGCAATGCGCAGCCCACCCAACTTGACGGACGCATCCACGGCGGGAAGGGGTTTGGTCAACGGATCAGTCCGGCCGCTGATCTCCAGCTGCGCGGCATCCAACGGCTTGCTGCGCATCCGCAATTCAGTCGGATAGCGCTGCCCGTCCTCCGGGCGATTTGTAAGATTGCGCACCTCGATGTCGAGTGCCGTCATCCGAATCGGTTCGGCGTTCGGCTGCCTGGCATACCTGACTTCCCCGTTTTTGAGAAAGACGGCCGCTTCGAAGGGAACCATGTCGCGGACTCGATCTTGCCATGGAATCCCCTGCTGAGTTCCTTCGTTCGTTTTGGCCAACACGCGTTCAATCTGTTTCTGTGTCACGGAGAGGACAGGATCGTGCACATGAATTTCGCCCGCGGCTTTCCCCTTCAACAGGGGTGCGAACCGTGCATCGATCACCACCTCGGGAATACTGACCAGCGGAGGCTCCGGATGAGCCTGTTGCCGGACAACCACGTCTTCCAAATCTATGGAGAGAGAAAGCGGGTGAAGATCGACGGCACCGATATGAACGAGATACCCCTTTGCCGCATCGTTGGCTGTCCGCTCCACATACCGGCGGAGGGGCTCATCCGCAAAGAACGCTACCGCTAACACAATTGCGATCAGAGCTGCAAGGCTGCCGGCCGTCCATTTGAGCCAACGAGGTATCATAGCTACCCAATCTTTTCCGGTTTGCTCAATTCGGATTGCAGTCTGCCGAAGCATGCTCGGTCCGTCGATCCGTCCCTCTGTTCGCTCGAATCCACAAAGCCTGGTTTTGATTGTCTACGGACGCCGAGATACGGTCGCCCTGATTGATAGGCGTCTTTTCCGTTCTCTCCGTGGTTTTGAAGCGCACCTCTTTCCCGCCTTCTTCCTTCACGACATAGTTCTCGCCATCCACTCGCATGACTTCACCGAAAATCATATGGCCTCCCCGCTTCGCATCTTGTTCGGCATGCGTGGCATTTTGGCCATGCGGTATGTCACACGGAAGCCCTTCAGCTCCTTGTCCTGGCGCTCCTTTACTTTGGGTTCCTTTGGTTTGGTCTGCAGCGGATGCTACGTCGCCGACCTGTGGCGTGTTGAAAATGAATACCAGCGTTCCGCCTACTAATACCCTCGCAACTATTGAAGTCATCATAATGCCTCCTGGTTTGGCGTGTAGCACCACTATACGTGCCGGACCTGTCCGCCAGTCATCGCTAGGACCCAATCCTTTGGAACTCATTCCGAAGTATCGCGTCAAGAAAACCACACCCGGCACTCGGTCGTTTGACCATCTCATCATAGATTCGAATTTGTCCTGATCCGACTGGTAACGTCCCTCGTATTGAGCCAGGCAACGTCAATTCGTCTTTGCCGACAAATCTCCGTCCCGACTTCAATCGTCGGCTGATGCTCCCCATGAATGATGATGCGCTTAAATCAAACTTGAGGCGACTGGTCCTTTCATCCGTGAGCGGCCACTTACCTGTTGCCCCGGTCCGTTTCGCATTCGATCTCTGTCAGTAGACGGACAGATTCTTACAGGAGGATTTCCTAGTATCCTCCTTAAACGAAGACATCTATGGTCGTCCAATGCAGAAGCGGTGCACGATACTCATGACCTTTACAACTTAGGAGGATTCGAATGATTGACCGATTTCGATTGCACTTGTTCGGTATCGTGTTGGCGAGCGGCTGCTTGGGTGTCGCTGGACCGGGAATATCGATGGCCCACGATTGGGTGCATGAAGGCATGGCTGAGGAGGGCCGCTTCACTGCTGGATTTCGGGTCGGCCCCAACTTTACGACGCAAGATGGCGGGGTGTCGACAGCCGGACCTGCGCTTAATTTTCAAGGCATGTACGGCCTCAATCAATGGTTCCGAGCAGGCATGATGCTCGAGTGGGAACGGCACGGACTCGATGGACAAGACGGGACTCTCAATACGGTTTCGATTCTCCCGGCCGTATTGGAGTTTCGCCCGGGTCATATCGGCCCGTTTGTGCCGTATCTCACCACCGGTATCGGAGTCAACGTGAATACGAAGGACGTCGATGATACGTTTGCCTGGCGTGTCGGCGGGGGCGTCGATTACGCTCTGACTCAGCTGGTGTCTAGCGCACCTAAAGGACTCATGCTGAACGTCGAAACCGCCTGGAAACGAAATCATCCGGGCGCCGATTTATCCAATATCGGCTTACTCTTTGGAGTCCGCCATACCTATTGATCGAAACCAATTTAATCGTAAATCGTGCATCAACGTCACAGGCTAGAGAGTAGGTCAGCGCGAAGTACGATCTATCGATCTTGTTTCAGACAGTGCCCATGACGCGCATCATGGGACTCGTCAGACTGATTCGATAGAGCGGTGAGGAGATGACCGATTGTGAGTCTTGCGACCGTCTACCGGCCTTGTGGATCTTCGTGAAGATGGTTGCTTCGCCGATGCGCCATATCCAAACTGGAACGGACTTCCCGCGTCTCAGAGGCGTTTGGTCCAAACACCTTTTCTTGAATGGTCAACGCGTCTTGATAGAGGGGGACGGCCAGATCTTGGCGGTTATGCAATTCATACAGCCTAGCCATTGCATTGAGCGAGTTCGCGACCAACGGATGGTCGTGGCCAAAAACCTTTTCTCGGATCTGCCTCGAACGGAGGAAGAGGGGAATCGCGAGCGATAAGTTGTCGGCATATAAACTGACGGCCACGTGATGGAGACTGTCCGCGATGGCCGGATGTTCCGGGCCTACCATCTCTTCTCGAATCACCCATGCGCGATAGAACAATGGACCGGCTAACGCACGGCCCTGCTCTTGTTCGAATAATGCGCTCGCGACTAGATCCAGGGTGTCGGCCACATGAAGATTCTCGGCTCCCCGGGTCATCGTATAGATAGTCAATGCCCGGCGAAACGCCGTTTCCGCACCGGCGAAATCGCCTTGCTTGAACCGCGTAACCCCCAATTTATTGAGAAGAGCCGCCAGGGCTTCGTTGACTTCTTTATCAGTGGTCCGATCCAATAGCCCTACCGCTATTGCATATGCTTTTTCAGCCCCTACCCAGTTCTCGATCGATCTTTCATGGTCTCCTCGCGCTTCGAATCCCGGCCAGCCAATTTCACCGGCAGACATGGAATTGTCCGCAATGAGATCGTTACTCTTCGGATTGGCTATCGACGCAGTACGGATCCCGGAAGGAGAAATCATGCGAGGGGATTCGAGAAGGGGGACGTCAGCGAATGATTTCGATGGGCTTACATAGGCGTTCAGCGCGGTCAGGAGGGCCGTTAAGCAGAAGCAAGACATTGACCATGAACGAACTATCATCAACGTATCTGTCATGGCGAATCAAGGCGGTTTAGACCACTTCGTGATCACTCAGCGAGAATTCGACGATAATCCAAACTTTCCCTACAGCTCCAGTATATTATTTAGCCATCTGGCACCATACTGGGGATACCCCTTACGTTTACCGCTCGTGCTGTCATCCCCCTTTTCAGCCCGAGTGATTACACCTCGTACACATCCTGTTCGCCCACAACGAAGATCCGCTTGCGATCCGACGGCAGTACATTGTATCCGCCGGCTAGTGGTGAAAATGCAGGCAGTAGCCCTTGAAATTCGGAAATGACGAAAGCAGGCAACCGGAGGCGGTCCGGCCCTCCTTCCAAACGCATCATGGGGTGGACATGGCCCGCCCAATAAAAGGTCCGGTCCTGAGACCGTTCTTGAGGCGGTTCATGCTGAAAGAGAAAATCACCTATTCGCACGCGATCCCGCACCGTGGCGCGGTTCCAGGCAACCGGCCATCGCTTTACCAACGCGCCGTCGTGGTTCCCAACCACTACCTGAACGTATCCGGTGTAGGTTGCCAACCAGGCGGCAAAGTCGCGTACGATGTCCTCCGTCACGCCGGCCAGCGAGTGGACAAGATCGCCGAGAAAGAGAATCTGCCTCGCCGACCATCGATCGACCAGGGTGGTCAGTTGATCCAACTGTCTGCAAAGAGGCATGGTGGGGAGCCACAAACCATGCTGTTGAAATGTCTCGGCTTTGCCGAAATGGCAATCCGCTATGACGAGCAAGCGTTGGGACGGCCAAAACAAACAGCGTTCGGGCAATAACTCAAACACTTCCTCTTTGAGGGTAATCCGCATCTATTTAAATATCTCGCGCTGAAGCCGCGCCATCCGCCGTTCGAATTTTTCAGTGGATAAACGCGAACGAATCCGTTCGGTGTACAACGAAAACGCAAACGGCGTCAGTCGCGTGACGGACGTGTAGAGATAATCGTACTCTGCGATTCCCCGCATGACCGATCGCAGGCGGTCGAGTTCGAGCTGTTGCTCCAGCACTTCACCATAGGCCTGCAAGAGCAGCGGATGCCGGGGTTCGTATTGCGTAAACACATCGAATAACAGCGATGAGCTCATCTGCAAGTGGCGAGCAGATTTTCTGGCTGACGGCCGTCCCTGCTGGATCAAGCCGGAGATGCGCGCGATGTCGCGAAAGGCTCGCTTGGCGAGTTCAGGATAGTTGAGAGAGGCCTGGATATCCTCATCCAAGCTGTCGAGAGCCGTCAGCGCTTCCCGAATTTCTTCAGGACTGCCGAGCGGCTCCGCAGACAACAGCTCAAATCCATGATTCGTGGCCGAAACGGCAATCGTGTTGGGTCGCTTCTGCGCCAGCCGATAAGCGGCCAGATGGCCCAGCCCTTCGTTGACCGACCATCCGTCCCATGTGTATACGAACAGATGATGACCCTCAGCCGTCCGGCAGACTTCGACAAGTGTCTGTTGCGCGGTGGGAATCCGTGATCGGCTGAGTTGAATGCGGGCGATCGGTAGCAGGGACTCAATTTCCGGCGAATGTGGCGCCGCTCCGTGCACGGCCTCCAGCAGATGTTCCACGTCCCGCCTGAGATAGCGCGAGAGCGGCACGCTGAGCGGAAAGACGGTCCCCGTCCATACGGTGGCGAGACTCTGGCGATGAGCCGCGGGTTTGACGTAGGCGATCATGTCACGCATCCGGAGAAACGCCACCGACCTGCCGGCAAATTGAATGACGTCGCCCGGCCGCAATTTCGCAACAAAGGCCTCGTCGATCACGCCGATGCGGCGTCCTCCGCGCATCTGCACGACGACCCCGCCATCCGCAGCGATCGTCCCGATGTTCATCTTGTGCTCACGGGCGAGGCTGAGTGAAGCGAATCGGTAACGCCCCCCTTCCCATTCCACTTTGCGAAATCGAGGATAGGCGGCAAGCGAGCCACCCGCCCGAATGAACTGCAACGCCCAGGCGAATTCGTCGTCCGTGACGGCTCGAAACGAATGGGCCGAGCGGACAAGAGCCAAGAGTTCGACCGGATCGAAGCCATCATTGAACGCCGAGTTCAATAGAAATTGCACCAACACGTCGGTCGGCTTGTGTCTTGGAACCCGTTCTTCGAGTACGCCGTCGTGAATGGCCTCGCGCACGGCCGACGCTTCCAGAATCTCCATGACGTTCGTGGGACAGAGCCGGACGTACGTGTCTTCGCCGGGTCGGTGATAGGCCCGGCCCGCGCGCTGTATCGCCCTGGCCACCGATTTAGCCGATCCGATTTGGATCACGTCTTCCACCGGCGGAAAATCCACCCCGAGATCGAGCGAGGAGGTCGCCACAACGAGGCGGAGATGTCCGCGCTTGATATCGCCCTCCACCCGCCGGCGTTCGTCCTGATCCATCGAACCATGGTGCAAGGCGGTGGTTGCCGCCCACTCCGGCTTCGCATCCAGGATCGCTTGATACCAACGTTCGGCGTGTGAGCGGGTATTGGTGAACAGCAACGTGCTTTTTGACGGATCGATGCTGCGAATGACGTCGGACAAGAGCCGGAGCCCCGAATACCCGAACCAGGGACAGGCGGTCAGCGAGTGAGGAAGAATCGATCGGACCTGCACGCGGCGGAGGATATCGGCACGAATGATCGATGCCTGGCCAGATCCCACCGCCACGTTGGCGGCCACGTCGAGATTGGCGATGGTGGCGGACAAAGCCCACGTACGGGCTCGCGTCGCGACGGACCGGAGCCGAGCCAATGTCAGTTCGAGCAGACTGCCTCGTTTCGATCCCAACAGCTCGTGCCATTCGTCCAGCACCACTACTCGAAGGCCTTTCATCCGGTCCTGCCATCCTTGATCGGTCATCATGATGGCCAATGATTCCGGTGTCGTCACCAATATGTGGGGCAGCTCCGTTTTCATCCGGCGGCGAACGGACTGGGCGGTATCGCCTGTTCTCACACCGAGGTTCAGCGGCCATCGAAGATCGGCCAGCGGTTTTTGAACCGCTTGTGCGACATCGTACGCGAGCGCTTTCAACGGGCTGATATAGAGAATCGACAATCGTTCGGCATCGATTGGCGGCTTGGCGATCAGTTCCACGATCGGGCCACCGAGCGCTGCATACGTTTTCCCGCTTCCCGTGGCGACGGCGATCAGCCCAGATCGGCCGGAAAGGTATCCGCTCCAGGCTTCGAGCTGAAACGGAAACGGCGTCCAGCCTTGACGCTCGAACCATCCACGCCATTCGGCCAGAGCCTCCTCCATGGATACGGAGGGCCATGCGGCCGGCCGGCGATCCACGAGCGAGAGCGTGGGCTTCGGCGAACCTTGCCGATTGAGGCGACGGATGCCCGCCATGACTTTCGCCGAAGACTTCATGCGGAATCCGCCTCGTCGACAAGATCAAAACTTGTCTGCTCCCATGATGACGTTGAGCCACCGGCGAGACACGGGTCGGACGCCTTCTGAGCGGTGCCGGTGTCCAGGGACTCGAATAACCGCTTCATGTCCTCAAGACGATTCGCTTGTTGCGCGTGTTTGTCCGTACGTTCGCGCAAGATGCGCGGAAAACGGACGGCGAACCCGGACTTATGGCGGTCGCTGCGGCTGATGCCCTCGAACCCTATCTCGAACACGCGCACCGCTTCGACCATGCGGACAGGACCGAACCGCTCGGCCGTATGGCTTCTGATCCAGCGATCGAGGTCGCGCACCTCGGTATCGTTCAGGCCCGAATACGCTTTCGCGATGGGAATGAGCGCGTCGTCCTTCCAGAGGGAGAACGTATAATCTGTATAGAGCGACGCCCGTCGCCCCGTCCCCGGCTGCGCCGCAGTCAGGACGGCATCGACGGTCAACGGGTCGATTTTCCATTTGACCCATACCCCCCGTTTGCGGCCGGTTTCATACACCGTGCGCTTGCCCTTGAGGATGAATCCCTCGGCGCCGTGACTTCTCGACTGATCTCGCAGGCTTGCAGCCGCCTCCCATGACGCAACGTTCAGCACGGGAGAGAGGCCTACATTGGGGCCAATGCAGGAACGAAGCAGCTTTTCCAAGGCCGCCCTCCGTTTCGTCAGAACGTCCGCTCTCCATGATCGACCGTTCCATTGCAACAGATCGTACGCAAGAAAGGAGACCGGCGTGGCGGATATCAACGCCTGCGTCGGTTTCTTGCGGTTCAGTCGTACCTGCAACATTTGAAACGGCTGCGGGTGTCTCCAATTTCCCGCCACGATTTCACCATCCAGAATCCAATCATCCGGCACATGGGAGAATGCCGCGGCGAGATCCGGGAACGCTCCGGTGATCCGTTCTTCTCCGCGCGACCAAATCTCCAGATGCAAGCCGCGTTTGACCGCTTGACAGCGGATGCCGTCCCATTTCCATTCGCATTGCCAATCATCGATCGGCCCCAGTTGAGCGACATCTTTCTCCAACGGAGCGGCCAAACAAAACGGCACCGGCAACAGAACGTCGTCCGTCTCGACGGTCGAGTGAGGTTCATCCTCAGATCGAGTGAGCTTCTCAAAGAACTCGGCAGTCGGATGCCAACTTCCGACCAACCGGGATGCGACCACCGCAGGCGGCAAAGATAACACTTGGGCCAGCGCGCGATAGACCAATGCCTCCGACACACCGACGCGCAGCGAGCCGGTCAGCAATTTGTTCAAGATGAAAATTTCTTTCGGCTGGAGTTCCTGCCACCACGAGATGATCCAGCGGCGGCGTGCCTCGTCATCCATTCCGGCCAGCAGCAGCAGTCGGGTATCCATCCACGCACCGAGCGACAGCGAATTCGTGGACTCTCCCGCTTCATTGGCACAGCCGGATGCCGCCAGCATGAGCGCGATCATTTCTGCCGTGTCCCCTACTGCGGCGTAGCACTCGGAGATCAGCCAATCCGGCAAGCCCACGAAGTCTTGTGCCCATTGTCGCAACTTTGCCGAGCCGATCAGCTGCTTGGGCTTGCGCCCCGACAGAAAGAACAGTGTCCACGCATTGGTTTCCGCATCGTGGCGGCGAAAAAAATCCGCCATGATGTCAACCTTCTCATTGGTAGACGTAGTCTGATCGATACGTTCGAACAACGCGGCGAACGCGTGCATTTAATCCTCTCCTTCGCCGAATCCGGTGGCCAGCGGTTCCGCGCGAAGTCCTTTCGCCTCACGTAAATGTCGGGCGAAGGTCTCACTGCTGCCGTGGGTCACGAGCACGCGTGATGCGCGGGATTCTTCGATCGTTCGTATCAGCCCCCTCCAATCCGCATGATCCGACAACACGAACCCTCGTTGATAGCCACGCTGCCGCCTGAATCCCCGCACGGCCATCCATCCTGAAGCAAATGCCGTGGAGACGGCGGGAAACCGTTTCATCCAAGGGCTGCGATGAGCCGACGGCGGGGCCAAGATCAACCGTCCGGCGGTGTCGCGTGTCGCTTCGCTGGCCAACCGTGTCGGAACCATTTCCACTCCCTGCTCCCGGTAAATATGTGTGAGCGAGGCAATGGCGCCGTGCACAAGCACCTCTTCGTCGGTCCAGCGGGACAGTTCGGCCAAGATCCGTTGCGCTTTCCCGAGGGCGTAACAAAAAAGCAGGGCCGTCGTTCGTTCCTGTTTGCACCATTCCCACCAGCGCATGATGGATGAGACGGTGGCGGCTGAAGAAGACCAGTGGTAGATCGGCAACGCGAACGTCGCTTCCGTGATGAGTGTGTCGCACGACACCGGCTCGAATGGAACGCAGGTAGGATCGGGATCGCGCTTGTAATCCCCCGTGACGACCCACACGTCTGATCCTCGTTCGATGCGGACCTGTGCCGACCCGCGAATATGGCCGGCGGAGTGAAACGAGATCCAACACTCCCCCAATCTCGCCTTCTCCCCATACTGCATCGGTCTTACACGGATTTCAGATCCCAGACGATGGCGTAAAATCGGCGCGCAATCGATCACGCACCAATACTCGGCGCTGCCGAGCCGGGCATGATCGCCATGGGCATGTGTGATGAGGTTTACCGCGGCCTTCCCCCATGCATCGATATGGAAACGCCGATCGGGGCCGACCAACCCGTCAGATTGCAGCTGAATAAGATCCTCCATGATCATCCATCTCCCGGGTTGAATTATTCTAACAGCTGCACGCTCGGCTGCATGGAAGCGCTTGGACGTGACAGGACCGCCCACATCCTATGATCGCCGACGAAGGATGGTGAGAACCGCTGCTTTCCTTCGCAGCCTTCCACGTGAGAACGTGATAGTAGTAATATGGCCGGCGGATTCCGCTGCTGGGTAAGATCCTAGTACCGGTAGCTACAGCACCATTGGTTCAATAAAAACTAAACGACATCTGCGACGGCTCTCGCTCCGGGGAGATAGTGGAAATAAGAACACTCTATGATGGAACCGGAACGTCGCCGTCTCCTTGCATGACGGAGAGCCTGCGCGCGGCTTATGACGGCGAGTTGTTCCTCAGCGATTCACAGGGAGGGCCGCTGATCTTCGCGAACTTTGTCCAGACGTTGGACGGCATCGTGTCATTGAAGATTCCAGGTAAATCGGGAGGCGCTGACATCAGCGGGAGAAATGAAGAAGATACATTTATCATGGGACTGTTACGCGCCTGGGCCGACGCGGTCATGGTCGGCGAAGACACGTTTCGGAACGCGCCCGGACATGTGTGGACCGCAGGCTGCGTGTACCCCGCATTCGAAAAGGAGTTTCATGCCTTTCGTAAGACTATAGGCAAAGCTGCCGTTCATCCTTTGAATGTCATTGTGAGCGGCACAGGCCGTATCAATCTGGACGAACCGTTGTTTAGAAATGACGGGATTCGCAGCATCGTGCTGACCACCCGACAAGGTGCCGCACATTTACAGCGTAAGTATGGTGTCACGTTACCGGCTACCGTCCATGTACTTCCCGGCGAGGTGACGCTCGAGCCATCCGATATGGTTTCGTTGCTCCATGCCGAATATGGAGTGAAGCTGCTCCTTCATGAAGGAGGGCCGACGTTGTTTTCGTCGTTCCTAAAGCAATCACTGGTCGACGACTTATTTCTCACGATGGCACCTCAGATCGTCGGGCGGGGTCGGCCGGGGGTGCGGCCGGGCTTTTCCGGCCCGTTGGGATTGGCTCCCGAGGAGGCGATCTGGGGCGAGTTGCTGTCCGTGAAAAGGGCGACGAAGAGCGGCCATCTATTCTTACGCTATCGAGTCGATCGAAATCAGGGCGCGCAGACATTATGAACCAGCGTCCTCTACGCGAGCCGCCTACGCCCAAGAAACCGCCTCTGAGAGACCCCCCACCACAGCCTAAGAAAAACACTCCGCCGATCGGCGATCCGCCGAGGAAGCGGTCTCCGGAAAGAGTTTTGGACGATTTATCCTTCCCATGTCCGTTATCCTAGCCAATGTTAAGGCTCGCTATAGGTGATTCGATAGATCACGCCGGCCGAATCGTCTGAGACCAGCAGGGCTCCGTCCGGCATGACCAAGACATCGACAGGGCGGCCCCATTCCTTTTGGCCTTGAAGCCATCCTTCTGCAAAGACCGAATATCGCGTTCGCCCTTGCTCATCTCGAGACACCAGCGTGATTCGGTATCCGATTTTCTCGCTTCGATTCCAAGACCCATGTTCGGCGATAAAAATTTGATTCCTATATTCCTTAGGGAACATGGTGCCGGTGTAAAAACGCATGCCCAGAGGGGCCACGTGCGGGCCCAGATCGGCGGCAGGCGCCGTGAATTCCCGACACGCATGTTTGCGGCCATACTCGGGATCCGGGATCGATCTTCCATGGCAATAGGGATAGCCGAAGTGTAGCCCGGACTCCGCCGCATGATTGAGTTCATCCGGCGGCTGGTTGTCACCGAGATAATCCCGCCCGTTTTCGGTGAACCATAAGTCATGAGTGGCCGGGTCCCAATCGAAGCCGACTGAATTTCGGACCCCGCGCGCAACGATCTTGTATCCGCTCCCATCCGGATTGAGACTGCCGATAAGAGCATAGCGATCGGGATCGGGTTCACAGATATTACAGGGTGCTCCCACCGGCACATAAAGTTTTCCATCGGGACCAAAGGCGATAAACTTCCATCCATGAGAGGTCTCTTTGGGGAAGCGGTCCGCGACAATCGTCGGTGGCGGCAACTGTTTCACCGGTGTGTCGACATTGTCAAAGCGTATGATGCGATCGACGGCGGACACGTATAGCGAGCCCAGTCGATAGGCCACGCCTACCGGCATCTGCAACCCGCGGGCGATCGTACGCACTTCGTCGGCGCGCTGATCGCCGTTCTTGTCAAGCACAGCGTAGACATCGCCCTGATCCTTTGTGCCGACGAAGAGGGTGCCGTTTTGCCCGAGGGTCATGCCCCGCGCATCCGGAACATTGTCCGCGTAAACGGCGATGGCAAAGCCAGGAGGAAGTTTGATGGTATCGAGAGGAAGGGAGCCGGCTTCCAGCCGGTTCCCGAAGAAGAACAGTATCAGCGAAGCGCAGACCGGACCGACAATGCGATGCATGATTGTGAGTGTTCTCACGCGGTATGTGTTCATGGTTCCTTCCTCAGGAATAGATTGAAAATCCACTGTCCCAGGATCCCCATGATCGGAGGAACCAAGAGAGCAGGCAAACACCGAGCGATGGACAACCGCCACCCCAACAGAGGAGCTTCATAGGTCAGGATTCTAATGGGGCTGACCAAGGTTTTGGCGGTAATGAGGGCGATCAAGGCCCCGGGAGGCACCCCGCTTTTCCAGAGACTTGCAGCCAGGGGAAACAAGAGATAGGGCCCCCCGGGAATCACTAAGCCGGCCATCCACGCCACAAGGATCCCGCGTGTCGAAGAGTCAGTTCCCAGCCACGCAGTGATTTGAGCCGGTGAAATGAGCACATCGATCAACCCCGCAATCAGGAAGCCCAACAGCAATTCGATCCAGACGCTTTCGAACAGCCGGCCGCTCGCATAGAGTCCCTGCAGGGGCAACGAGCGATCTCTCGCAAAAGCGAACAGACCGAGGGACACGGACAGCACAAGCAACATGATCAGGCTGGCATTCATACGTCGCGTCATCGTGCAGGACTGCCTCGACCGGTCCGATACTCGAACAGGACAGGGAATTCGGCCGTGCGACCGGCTTGAGTTCTTGCCGCCTCAATGTGGCCATGGCCGAGTGCGAGAGAGCAAGCCGGGTCGGTCATGCCGGCATCTCCCGTGACATGAAACGCTTGGCAGCGGCAGCCTCCAAAGTCTAAGGCGCGTCGCTCACAGGTCCTACAGGGATCGGGAAGCCATTCGTCCCCACGGAATCGGTTGAATCCCTCTGAGTGATGCCAAATATCTGCAAGCCCACGCTGCGTGACAGGCTCGAAACGCAACCCAGGTATCGTGTGCGCCAGATGACAGGGCAAGACGAGACCTTCCGGATTGACCACGATGAACCGGCGCCCCCATCCTTCCATGCAGGATTTGGGATAGTCGGTGTAATAATCGGGCGTGACGAAGAGCACTTCCATTTTTCCACGAAGACGCGCTTTAGCCTCAGTCGCAACGGTTCGCGCCCGCTCGATTTGCTCACGAGTGGGCAGGAGCGCACCGCGATTCTTCAATGCCCATCCCAGATACTGCGTATTCGCCAATTCGAGCCGATCGGCGGAAACACGTTCGGCCAGAGCGATGAGCTCTTCGATTTCCGAGATATTCTCTCGATGGAGCACGACATTCATGGTCAATGGGAGTCCGAGCGATGTCACCCACTGCATGGCATCGAGCTTGCGGTTGAACGATGGCGCTCCGGCGATTCGGTCCGATACGTACGATCTCGCGCTTTGGATGGATACTTGCACGCTATTCAGTCCCAGCTCGCGCAGTCGAGAGAGCCGCTCGGACGTGAGCGGAATTCCGCTCGTGATGAGGTTCGTATACAATTCGAGCTTGGCCGCCTCCTCAACGAGCCGTTCCAGATCATCTCTCAACAACGGCTCGCCACCTGTGAGATTGAGTTGAACCACGCCGAGTTCTTCGGCCTCATGAAAGACTCGCAGCCATGTGTCGGTGTCGATCTCGTTCCCATGCTCCGCAAGGTCCCTCGGATTCGAACAGTAGGGGCAGCGAAGGGGGCACCGATAGGTTAGCTCGGCAACCAACGTATACGGCCGATGCTCGTTCATGAAACACCTTGAAGCAGGCCGCGATCGGCAAGAACATCCAGGAACCTGCACACCTCTCGCCTGATCTCGTGAGGAGACACGTCATCATAAGCCCGGATGAGACAATCCACGATATCCTCGATCGTCCATTCACCCGTGCAAAGACGCGCGATTGCCGTCGCCGTGCCGTTCAGTTCAAGTCCCCTTTCGGGATACAAGAGCAGGTGGCGGCCGGTACGCCGGTCGAACCGAAGGCGAACTTTGGCACTAAGCCGAGGTCTGACTGTGGTGTGGATCATAAGCCGCGTGCTTTCGGGCTGATCCCGTTTCGACATACGCCATAAAGAGGTGATCCAGCATGGTCCACAAAATATCGGCCTTCTTGACCAAGGCCCTCACACATTGTTCTTGAAGTGAATAGGTGGTCGCGTGCTGAACCACAAACTTGACGGCCTGGTTCGAATCGAGAACGGCACGTGAGATGCGCAACTGAAAATACTCCAGGGACTCGGAACGCACCCAGGGATAATGTCGTTTCCACGCGTCCAAACGCTGCGCCATGAGGGAAGGCGCAAATAGTTCCGTGAGCGAAGAGGCCACGGCCTCGAGAAGCGGCGCTTCACGGACGAATCGAACATATTCGTCGCACGCGAGCCTGACTCCGGGGAGAACGTATCGGAAACTCCCCACTTCGTCGGCGTCGAGACCGACACCTCGTGCCAACTCCAGCCATAGGGCGAGTCCACCTTCACCTTCCCGTTCGCCGTCATGGTCTTGGATGCGACGGAGCCACATCCGCCGAAAAGTCGGATCCTCGGACTTCGAGACGATGACGGCGTCCTTGATGGGAATTCTCGTCTGATAGTAATAGCGGTTCAGTACCCACTGTTGGAGCTGTGTCTTCGTCAATTTCCCATCGTGCATCAGCTCATGGAAAGGATGGTGGTCATGATAACGGCGAGAACCTTCCCGCTTGAGCCATTCGATAAAGGCGTCCTGTAAGAGCGGACCCCGATGGTGGTCCTCCTTCATCACAAGAGGATCTCCATTCCGTCCCATGCGACCTCCCATCCTGCCGCCTCCACGAGCTGTCGTTCGTGAGAATCCTCTCTGACCATCGGATTGGTGTTGTTGATGTGGATGAACACCCGGCGGGGAGCGGCGACCTTCGAAAGCATCGACAGGCTTCCCTCCGAACCACCGACAGGGCAATGCGCGAGATCCTCCGCCGATTTTTCAAGAAAACCCGGCGCGGACAGTTCATCGCTCGACCAAAACGTCCCATCGAACATGACGCAACCGGCTCCTTCGAGCGCTTGGAGAACAGAGGGGGTGATGCGACCGACGGCAGGAAAATAGGCCAGCACCCCCCCGTCGGTCCATTGGCGAAATCGGAGTCCCACATTTACGTCCGCCTCACCGGATGAAACGAGTCCTTCCAAATGGATCGGCAGCTTACCCGGAACGGCCACGGCTGTCACCGTCAGTCCCGACGGTTCTCCGTCTGCACGCAATACCGGTTCCTCAACATCGAGCTTCAGCGTCCGCCATGTGACCTGTTCGGCGAAACGCTGGAGTGTCCGATACAAGACGTTGCCTTCCGTGAATCCGCGACGCACAGAGTCGGTCGCATACAGGACGAGCCGGTGATTCTCCCGAAGCGAGAGAAGTCCCAGACAGTGGTCCAGATCTCCGTTGGTCAAAAAGATGGCTTGGATCGGCGTAGAACGCGATCGATGAGGATGGAGGGGGCCAAAGCTTTCGATCTGAGTACGAATGCTTGGAGAGGCATTGATGAGATACCAGTTACTGCCGTCCGCACTGAAACCGATAGATTCCTCTGTCCGAGGCTGCGCGGGGATCAGCCCTTTCCGAAGGCCGCTGCAATTCACACAGGCGCAATTCCATTGTGGGAATCCACCTCCGGCAGCCGACCCTAGAACGCGAATACGCATCACGTCCACCCATTGCTATCAGGATGCTGAAAAAGTCCACCAGCTGCGTTCTCGCATCGCTCAGAGGCTCAACGTACCCCCGGGTGAGAGCTGCTCAGAGCAGCTCGGGGCGGGTGGGTGAGAAAGGTTACGCCTCGCC
>CAZPNQ010000001.1:185331-187607 GCA_964587955.1 uncultured Nitrospira sp. | reverse complement strand
ACAGTGCCAACGACTGTATATCTTCATGATGCTCAAAAGGCCGTCCAGCTAGGCCGCAGCTAGGCGCACGGCGCGATGTAGAAGGAGCGCCATGTCTGTGCGCGCCGGCGAGACGGTGAGCCGGCAGTGTCCCAGGCGAGGCCCGTCTGTGAACGCCGCTGGCGGACTTTTTCAGCATCCTGCTAGACAAAGAGGAGGCAGAGCCCATGGTATCGGTCGAGCCGGCTGAAATTCAGGCGTTACTTCCCCACAGGTATCCGTTCTTGCTGGTGGATCGGATCAAAGAGTTTGAACCGCATAAGCGGATCGTTGGAATCAAAAACGTGACGGTCAATGAGCCGTTCTTTCAAGGACATTTCCCGGGCCGCCCTGTCATGCCGGGCGTGTTGATTATCGAAGCCATGGCCCAGGTGGGTGGCGTGCTGGTCTTCAAGTCGGGAGGGCCGGTCGGAAAAACCGTCATGTATCTGACGGGTATCGACGAGGCAAAATTTCGGCGACCGGTAGTGCCGGGCGACCAGCTCCGTCTTGAGATCGACGTACTCAAGAAGCGTCCGCCATTCTGGAAAATGCAAGGGACGGCATATGTAGACAATGAGGTCGTCTGTGAAGCGGTCGTAACCGCGATGGTGATGGAAGAGAAGACGGAAACACGATGAGCGGCGGCGCTGCTCATTCCTCGATCCCTGAATCGCGCGGTGGCGTGTGAGCATGGAATGATTCGGGAAGTGGCCAATTGACCGATGACGTTTGACGCTAGTAAAGGGGGCATGCGTGAAGATACATCCAACAGCGATCGTCCATCCCAAGGCGAAGCTCGACGATGACGTCGAGATTGGGCCTTTCTGTGTAGTCGGAGAGCACGTGGCAATCGGAAAAGGAAGCCGGCTTCTCTCCCACGCGAGTGTGGATGGGTGGACGGAGATCGGTGAACGGAATGAAGTGCATCCATTCGCTTCGATCGGAGGGCCTCCACAGCACCTTGGATATAAGGGCGAGCCGACGAAGGTCGTCATCGGCCACGATAATGTCATCCGCGAATACGTCACGATCAACCGGGGAACCGTCCAAGGGGGAGGAGTGACCTCTCTCGGTTCGAAGGGCATTCTGATGGCCTATGTGCACGTGGCTCACGATTGCCGTCTTGGCGACCACATCATTATGGCCAATGCGGCAAGCCTGGCCGGCCACATTACCATCGGAGATCATTCCGTCATCGGAGGTTTGACCGGTGTGCTTCAGTTTGTGCGTGTCGGGGACTATGTCATGGTCGGCGGCTGTTGTGCCATTGGGCAGGATATTCCGCCGTTCACATTCGCCGCCGGCGGATATCGCGCACATCTCTACGGTCTCAATTCAGTCGGTTTACAACGGCATGGTTTTTCAGCGGACCGTATCGCCTTGCTCAGGAAAGCGTTTGATCTACTTTTCCGATCGGGCCATCGGACGGCCGAGGCGATTCGGTTGGCCAAAAAGGAATTCAAGGGCCAGGCCGATGTGGCCAGAATTCTTTCGTTCATGGAAGGTACGAAACGTGGAATTTCCAGGGCCGTCAGCCTCGACCTGGAGCGTGAGTTCGATCAACAGATGTGATGATGACTGCGACCATGCCTATAGCGGACGGTCGAATCGGAGTGATTGCCGGGAATGGACGATTCCCGATCATCTTCGCCGACAACGCCCGCAAAATGGGCCTTCAGGTCTATGCGGTGGCTCACGAGGGTGAAACCGAACCGGAGCTTGAGCAGCATGTCGATCGAATCCATTGGGTGAAGATCGGCCAACTCAATAAATTGATCAACGCGTTCAAGTCCGACGGTGTCCGGAACGTCGTCATGCTGGGAGGGATCAAGAAAACACACGTCTATAGCCATGCCCGTCCTGACTTTCGCGTGCTGGCTCTCGCCACGAAATTGGTTCTCTGGAAGGATGATGATATCCTACGCGCCCTCGCTGCGGAACTGGAAAAAGATGGGCTCACTATTTGTGAGTCGACGTTCGGCTTGGAGGGGATTTTGGTGGAGGAAGGGACGCTCACGTCCCGCCAACCGAACAAAAAGGAATGGGTGGACATCCGCTATGGCTGGGACGTGGCCAACGAGACGGGCCGCCTCGACATCGGCCAATGCGTCGTGGTTAAAGACCGAGTCATTGTGGCGGTCGATTCCGACGATCGACGGCGATCTCGAACGGCTCATGCCGATTCGCGGCACCCTGCCGAGCCCATTTGCCGTGCATAAGGGCTGCCCATTCTACTCCCGCTGCGAAAAACGCAT
>CAZPNQ010000001.1:0-185321 GCA_964587955.1 uncultured Nitrospira sp. | reverse complement strand
CGGTCGAAGCGGTCGAAGGAACCGATGAAGCGATCAAACGCGGAGGCGGACTGGCCAAGAACGGTGCAGTGGTGGTGAAGCGAAGCAAGCCGCAGCAGGATCTTCGGTTCGATCTTCCCGCCGTCGGTCCAAGGACGATCGAGGTCATGCGTTCCGTGAAGGCCTCGGTGCTTGCAGTCGAGGCCGGTCGGTCCGTGATGCTGGATCGGGAGCTCCTGATCAGTAAGGCGGAGGACGCCGGCATCGCCATCGTTGGCCTCGCGGATAACGTGAAGCGTGAAGCGTGAAGCGTCCACCTCGGCGAGCCGCCGAGCGTATCTCGCAAGGCACGAGCGACGAGATACGAAATACGAGATACGCGATGGACGAGCTAGACAAACATGGCCAAGCTTCGTGCCGGTGTAATCGGGGTCGGTCATCTCGGGCAACACCATGCGCGGCTGTATGCCTCGTTGTCGGATTCAACGTTAGTAGGTGTCGTCGATCACGACAATGGACGAGCTGCTCTCATCGGCCATCGATACGGCGCACAAGCATGTGACGGTCTGCCGGACCTATTGAAACAGGTCGATGTCGTCAGTGTTGCCGTTCCCACCTCTTTCCACTATCCCGTTGCCAAAGCTTGTCTCGAAGCCGGGAAGCATGTTCTGGTAGAGAAGCCCATCGCCGTGCTGCCGATCGAAGCTCAGGAGCTCGTGGAGTTGGCCAAGACGAACAGATGCACGCTGCAAGTAGGACATAGCGAGCGATTTAACCCCATCATGCAGATGATGCGGCCGCACATTCGACGGCCGGTGTTGTTTGAGGGGCAGCGCATGGGCATCTATAGTGAACGCGGCACCGACGTCGATGTCGTGTTGGATTTGATGATTCATGACTTGGATTTGGTGTTATCCTGCAATCCTGGCCCGGTGGAAGAAGTTCGGGCCGCCGGTCTGTCGGTGCGTTCTTCTACGAACGATGTCGCCAATGCCTACATCCGTTTCGAGAGCGGGTGCGTGGCCAGTCTGATCGCAAATCGAGTTTCGTTGAAGGCGATGCGGCACATGCGTCTGTTTCAACCGGATGGTTATCTATCGATCGATTTCCAATCCCGGCAGGGTGTGGTCGGACTCCGATCGGTGGAACCTGGCCAGAAACCAACGGTGGCAGTTGAGGAGTTCCAAGCGGCGGGTGATGATGAACCACTGAGGTTACAACTGGAATCGTTCCTGAAGGCGATTCGCGCGCAATCGTGTCCGGTCGTGTCGGGCGAAGATGGGGCGGCTGCCCTGGAACTAGCGCATCGCGTGCTGTCAGCCATCAAGGTATTCGGAGAGCGTAATCCCTGAGAGACATCGTCTGTCGGATGACCCCCTCGGGCTTTCGCGGCCATGTTACCAGGCCGTTATCATACGCATGGTCTCGTAGATCGTCATGGCTCGTATCTTGATTATCACTGGTGAAGCCTCGGGTGACCTTCACGGAGCCAATCTTGCCAAAGCGCTGAAAGCGCGCGATCCTCACGTCTCATTGTCAGGAATCGGTGGTCGTGCAATGGAGGCGGCCGGCGTGCGATTAGTGGAGGAAATGGGGCGATTCGATGTCATCGGTATGGTCGGCCCCTTCGCATTGCTGTCGATCATACGGCGATTTGTCACCATGCGACGGTTATTCCGATCACAACAATGGGACACCGTGGTGTTTATCGACCATCCGGGTCTCAATCTGCGCTTTGCATATTTTGCCAAAGCCGCCGGGCTCCGGGTACTGTACTATATCGCGCCGCAGATTTGGGCGTGGGCACCGTGGCGGATGCATTGGATCAAGCAGCGGGTCGATCACGTCCTGGTCATACTGCCTTTTGAGAAGGTCATCTACGACGAAGCAGGTGTGCCGTGTACGTTCGTCGGCCATCCCATACTGGATGCGGTCGCAGGCCGTTATGATCGGAGGGAGCTTCGCAGCAGATTTGGTTTCTCCGATGACGAGCGAGTGATTGCCTTGTTGCCAGGAAGTCGAACCCATGAGGTGCAGGTGTTGCTGCCGATCCTCATCGAGGCTGTGGAGAAATTGGCGCGTCGGGAGCCCAAAACGAAGTTTATCCTGGCGCAAGCTTCCACCATACACGATAATCAGTTGCAACCGCTCCTGGGGCGAAGTTCCGTTCCTATCGTGCTGATGAAGGAGCAGGCCACCGAAGTGATGGCATTGTCGGATCTTGCGCTGGTGGCTTCGGGTACGGCGACACTCCAAGCGGCTGTGGTCGGCACTCCGATGGTGTTGTTCTATCGAACGACACCGCTGACCTTTTGGTTTGCGAATGTCGTAGTTCGATTCGTGATTCGAGTCAAATGGATCGGGCTTGTCAATCTGGTGGCTGGTCGGACGGTCGTGCCGGAGTTGGTCCAATCCGCCGCGACGGGACAGCGATTATATGAAGAGGCACGTCGGATTCTGGAAGATCGATCGACGTATGATGAGATGAAACGGGATTTGGCAATGGTTCGGGCCGCCTTAGGTGAACCGGGCGCTTCTGCCAGAGCGGCAGAAGTCGTGTTGACGGCATGTCAGGCTTAGAGCGATTCAAACGACTGATGAGCTATGTCCGCCCCTATCGGGCGAGATTCTTGGGGGCGTTTGTCTGTTCAGGCCTGGTGGCATTGCTCAGCGGGGCCTATGCGTGGCTCGCGCGCCCGGTGTTGGACGATATCTTTATCCAGAAAAATGAACAGATGCTGATGGTGCTCCCGCTGGCGCTATTAGGGGTTGCGATACTCAAGGCGGTGTTCGGATACGGCGTGGGATATTTGATGGCCTATGTGGGTAATCGGGTCGTGGCGGACATCCGGCAGCAATTGTTCCAACAGCTCATGCGGCTGTCTATCGGATTTCATGACACCAATACCTCCGGACGCCTTGTGTCGAGAATCGTGAACGATGTTGGAATGATGTCGAATGCCGCATCGAGCGTCGTCAAAGACATTTTCCAGAATGGTCTCACCTTTCTGGCGATGGTCGGAGTCATCATTTATCAAAATTGGAGGCTGGCGGCGATCTCGCTGGTTGTGATCCCGCTCTCGGCATTGATGATGGTGCGGGTGGGAAAACGATTGAAGCGATTGGCGACCAGTGGGCAGGAGCAAATGGGAGATATGGCCTCAACGCTCCAAGAAACGTTCGCGGGCATCCGAGTCGTGAAAGCGTTCGGCCGGGAGGAGGCGGAAGCTGAACGATTCAAGGAGCGAAACCAGGTCTTTCTTTCAACCACATTGAAGTCCAACCAAGTCTGGTCGCTCGGTCACTCACATATGGAGATCGTCGGAGTGATCGGCGTTGCGTTCATTATCTGGTACGGTGGCTATTTGGTCATTCATGAAGCGATGACGCCCGGTGCCTTTTTCTCGTTCATGGCGGCGATGTTCATGGCCTATACGCCGATCAAAAAACTTTCGGGCGCCAACAATTTGATCCAACAAGCGCTGGCGGCGGCTGAGCGGGTCTTCGACGTGTTGGACTTGGAAACCGAACAATCTCACAATCAGGGCACGATTCCGCTGACGGGGATCAATCGGGCCATTGAATTTCAGGGAGTCTCCCTACGGTATGAGAATCAAACGGTCCCGGCTCTGACCGATGTGGATCTCACGATCAAGCCCGGTGAAGTGGTTGCACTTGTCGGGAGCAGCGGAAGCGGGAAGACCACGCTCGTGAGTTTGCTGCCGCGTTTCTATGAACCGACGACGGGGAGCATTCATATAGACGGCATCCCCTTGGCTTCGTACGAGTTGCAATCGCTGCGGGCCCATATCGGAATCGTCTCGCAAGAGATCGTCTTGTTCGATGATACCGTCCGGAGCAACATCGCGTTCGGAAGGACCGGTGCCGGCCATGCCGATGTCGAACAGGCGGCAAAATTGGCATACGCCCATGACTTTATTCTGCGCCTGCCTGAAGGATACGATACGATCATCGGAGAACGCGGCCTCAAACTATCGGGTGGCGAGCGGCAACGCCTGGCGATCGCCCGAGCCCTTCTTCGTGATCCGCCGCTTCTGATCCTCGATGAAGCGACATCGGCACTCGATACCGAGTCGGAGCGGACCGTGCAGTTGGCCTTGGGCAATTTGATGAAGAATCGAACGACGTTAGTCATCGCGCATCGGCTCTCGACCATTCAAAATGCTGATCGAATAATCGTCTTGGATCGAGGGGCTATTGTTGAACTGGGCTCTCATGACGAACTGCTTCGGCAGGGCGGTGTCTATCGCCGCCTGCATGCCATGCAATTTCAGGATGTGACCAGTGTGTGAACGTGAGGGGTGAGGAGTGAGGGGTGATAAGTGCTGGAACAGATGAAGAAGCAAGTCGAACGGTGGGTCAAATTCTCGCTGCTGCCGCCTGTGGCGGCTTCGATCATTCGCAGCGTCGCGCACTCGATGCACTGTGAGACTCGTGGTCACGAGGCGCTCGATGGGTTGTACCGGGAAGGACGCAACATTATCGTGGCTTTTTGGCATGCCCAGCAGCTGATGATCCCGATCGGGTATCGAGGAACCGGTTCCCATGTACTGATCAGCCAGCATGGCGATGGGGAAATCATCGCGAGGATCATCGCGCGGTTCGGGCATGAGGCGGTGCGGGGGTCCAGTACACGCGGAGGGGCCGGGGCGCTTCGCGCCATGATCAAGCTTGGACGATCCGGTCGCGATGTGGCCGTGACGCCCGATGGCCCCAAGGGGCCGCGTCATGTCGCAAAGCTCGGAATAATTCATCTGGCGAGGGCGACCGGGCTTCCCATCGTGCCGATGGCCTTTGCCTGCTCAAAAAAAAACTGTTTGCGAGCTGGGATCGTTACATGGTCCCGTACCCGTTTTCCAAAGGGCTATTTCTCTACGGAACTCCGCTCTGGGTCTCGCGCGAAGCCGATGAAACTTCGCTCGAGGCGACTCGCCTGGAGCTTGAGACGGTCCTCAATCGTCTGACGGAACAGGCGGAACAGGACGTGAAAAGTGAAAGGTGAGAAGTGAGAAGTGAGAAGTGAAAGGTAAGACGTAAAAAGTGAAAGGTGAGAGGTGAAAAGTGAAAGGTAAGAAGTGAGACGTGAAAAGTGAAAAATAAGAGGTAATAGGTAAAAACGTCTTGTCTCATTTCCTAAACCTTTCACCTCTCACATTTTACTTTTCACCTCTCACGTTTCACTTCGCCATCATGTGGAAGCTTCTCTACAACATCGGCCTTCTTCTCGCCAGTCCCGTGATCGTCGCGATTCTACTCGCCAAGCCACGTTGCCGCTCAGGATTTTTTCAGCGCATGGGTTGGCAGAGTCATCCTTCCGATCATGCCAGAAGGTCTCAGCAGCTGATCTGGGTTCACGCCGTGTCGCTCGGTGAAGTGGTGGCGGCAGCGCCGCTCGTCAAGGCACTGCACAAGCGCCATCCTGAGTGCCGCTATATCGTGACGACTGTCACCGAGACCGGTCGTGAGGCGGTCGAACAACGCTTGGGGGACATTGCCGAACATCGATACGCTCCGCTTGATTTTTCCTGGGCCGTGGCCGGGATGGTTCGCCGCCTGCGCCCCATGCTCTATGTGTTCGTCGAGACGGAAATATGGCCGAACTTACTGTGGACATTACGAAGGCACGATGTGCCTTCTGTGTTGGTGAATGGGCGGTTGTCTTCCCGGTCATTTCGCCGCCAGGATCTGCCCGTGATTCGCTCCTTCTATCGTTCCGTACTCCGAACATTGACGCTCTGTCTGATGCAATCCGATAGGGATCGGAATCGTCTCGTGGCACTGGGGGCTGACCCGACGCGCGTTCACGTCACCGGCAATATCAAGTTCGATCAACCTCTGCCGGACGTTCGATCGGATGAGCCGCTCCGCCGAAGCTTCGGAATCGATGAGCACGAACAGGTGATTCTCGCCGGCAGTACCCATCCAGGTGAAGAAGAACTGCTGGTTTCAGCCTACCGGCACATCGTGAAGACCTATCCTTCAGCGGTCTTGATGTTGGCGCCACGCCATATCGAGAGGGCGGAACGAATGGAAGCGATGCTCCGTGAAGCCGGAGTTGTCGTCCAGCGGAGGAGCCGGATTCAGGAGAAGCAATCCGGTCCACGCGTGGTTATCTTGGATACCAGAGGAGAGTTGTCTCGCGCGTATCGGGAAGCTGTCGTGGCATTCGTCGGCGGAACGCTGGTTCCCGTGGGTGGGCACAATTTGTTGGAGCCGGCTGTCTGGGGCACCCCCGTCATGTTTGGGCCGCATACAGACCATTGTGCCGAGGTTGCGACGCTCCTATCCGAGGCCGGAGGTGGTCGCCGAGTGGCCGGTGTTGAGGACCTCATTGTCGCTCTTGAAGAATGGCTGGGTCAGCCTGAAATGCGATATCGAGCCGGGCAGTCTGCAAAACAAGCGATGGTAGACAACCAAGGCGCGCTCTTACGGAGTCTGGAGCTTATTGAAACGTGTCTTCGCGCCGCGCCGACGTATTCCGAAACTTGCTCGGCAACGGCGTCGGGACCTGTGATAGCCAAGCCTTAACATGGCATTCTTGCATCCCGGACAACCGGTCCGTAAAGAGCTTTACTGGGTTGCTTGGCTGTACGGCCTTATTGTCCGATTTCGGCTGTGGTGCTATCGGAAAGGCTGGCTCACTGCAACACGACTACCCTGTCGTGTGGTGAGCGTGGGCAATCTTACGGTCGGGGGGACAGGAAAGACTCCTCTCGTCATACTACTGACAGAATGGCTCTTGGCCAAAGGGCAGAGGGTGGCGATTTTGAGCCGGGGCTATAAACGAATGAGCAAGGCAAGCCGGCTGCTCGTGTCCGATGGGTCACGGATTTTAGTCGGTCCGTTAGAAGCGGGGGACGAGCCGTTTCTCATGGCTCAGCGTTGCCCACAGGCGATTGTCGCGGTGGGAGCCGATCGAGCTGTGTTAGGGCAATGGGTCTTGGAGCAGCATGCGATTGACTGCATCGTTCTGGATGATGGCTTTCAACATCGGTCGCTTCATCGTGATGTCGATCTTGTGCTGCTGGATGCTACCGATGCACCGGGGCTTGACGCGCTGTTTCCAGCGGGAAGATTACGAGAACCCTTGGCCGAACTGTGTCGAGCGAATGCGGTCGTGATCACCCGCGCCGATTCCCGAGAGGATGTGGATGAGATTCGTGGCCGATTGCAAGCGATTTCATGTGCATCCAAAGACGTCGTTGAAGCTGTGTTTCGAGCGGAGTCCGTGATAGCGATCGTTTCCGGAGAGCGGCAACCGGTCGAATGGTGCCGAGGGAAAAAGGTTTGGTTGGCCAGTGGTATCGGGAATAGCCGAGCATTCCGCCGATCAGCGGAATCTATCGGGGTTGAGATCCTGGGTGAGACCGCCTTTGAAGACCATCACGGCTATGACCACGGCGATATTGAGAAGATTCGCGCCAATCTACAGGCCGCCGGCTGCGAGATCGTCCTCACGACTGAGAAAGACGGCGGGAAGCTGCTTCCCTTGGTCATGTCGAGCGATCCTTGGTGGATGCTTCGTATCGGGACGGAAGTCGTGAGCGGAAAAGAGCGGCTGGACAGGTTGATCGATGGATCGTTAACCGGTGAGATGGAACGGATGGGAGCTCGTGCGTAGGAATTCGCCTCGCAAAATTCTGGTGCGGGCGCCGAATTGGATCGGCGATGCCGTCATGTGCGAGCCGGCTGTCCGAGGGCTGCAGTCTCTGTTCCCCGAGGCGGAGTTGACGATACTCGCAAAGCCTGCCGTCTCGGAGCTATTCATGGCTCACCCGGGGGTTCATAGAGTGCTCGTGTATGACGACAAGGCAGCTCATGAGGGGATTTCAGGAAAGTGGTCGCTCGCCGGTACGTTGCGACGCCACCGTTTCGATTTGGCGGTGCTGTTTCAGAACGCGTTCGAAGCCGCATTTCTTGCGTGGCTCGCCGGCATTCCACGGCGATATGGATATGCCACGGATGGCAGGGTGTTGTTTCTCACCGAACCGGTTGCTGTTTCCAACCGCGCGGTGCCGGCGCATCAAGTCGAATATTATTGGAACTTGTTGAGACCATTGGGAATGGCTGGTGAAGCCACTCTTCCCGCGCTTTTCGTTTCAGCAGATGAGGACCGATTGCTCGACACTCGGCTTACCTCCGCCGGTATTGATTCGTCGGATCTCATGATCGGGATCAATCCCGGATCGACTTACGGTAGCGCCAAACGGTGGTTGCCCGACCGATTTGCCGTCGTCGCGAAGCGACTTGTGCGCCGATTGGAACAGGCTGAGAACGCACATGTCGCAGTAGTGATCCTTGGGGCGAAGGGAGAGGAATCTCTGGGGAAGGCCATTGCCGCTCAGCTCGACAGTCGCTCGGTTGTCTTATCCGGCGCAACGACCATTCGAGAGCTCATGGCGGTGGTGAAGCGTTGCCGCTTGCTGATTACCAACGATACGGGACCGATGCATATGGCGGCGGCCTTCGGGGTGCCGGTTGTTGCGGTGTTCGGCCCCACGGACTGGCGCACCACCGCTCCCTACGGGCAAGAACGGTCGATCGTGCGGGAACCCGTAGACTGTGCACCCTGCCTCCTCAGAGAATGCCCGATCGATCACCGTTGCATGACTCGTATTCCCGTTGAGCGGGTGTATGACGCGGCAATACAGCTGCTGGAGGTGGACAAGCAAACACGGTGTAAGCAGACAAGAGGTGCTCATGATTCAGAAGTCTGCCTGTCAGCCAATCTGGCCGGTGTCACCGTGTTCTTGGATCGAGACGGCACGCTGAACCCCGATCCCGGTTACATCAATTCCCCCGAGCAGTTTGAGTTGTTTTCAGGAGTACCTGAGGCGCTCGCGAGTCTGAGGCAGGCCGGTGCTCGTTTGATCGTCGTCACCAATCAATCTGGGATCGCGCGGGGATTCTTGACGCGCGATGACCTCGATGCCGTGCACGTGAAACTGAAGCGTCTCCTCGATGGTGCCGGCGCGTCACTCGACGCGATCTATTTCTGTCCCCACCATCCTGACGACGGTTGCAACTGTCGAAAGCCAAACCGTGGGATGATCGACCAAGCGGTGCGCGAATGGGGGATGAATCTCGATCGATCCTATGTGATCGGCGATCACATCCGTGATGTCGAGCTGGCGAAACGGATTGGGGCGCGGAGTGTCTTGGTGACGACCGGTGTCATTCGCCCGGACGAAGCAGAAAGACTGAAAGCCTCGGGCACGGCTCCGGATTGGATCGCCGCCTCCCTGGCCGAAGCTGCCGGCTGGTTGGTGTCTGATGTCAGCAAGTCGTCGGCACAGCTCCGTGAGCGTCAGGTCGCGCATCCGTGAGCACGTGATGAAGTAGGGAAACGTGGCCCCGTCTTGTGTCGGCCGGAGAGCCGGCGTAAAGTTATATCGTGCGAACGTTTTCAGCATCCTGGGAAAGGAAGATGGCAGTGAGCCGGCAAGTGAACGCGTGTTCCATTCCTTGTAACCTCTGTGGCGGTGCCGAGGTGTCGATTCTTTCGAACAGAAGCCGAAGCGGAAAGCCGTTACAGACCGTCATTTGTCAGGCCTGCGGACTTGTGTGGTCGGACCCACGCCCTCATGACGCCAGGCAGTTTTACGAGGAGGAATATCGTCTTTCCTATAAGCATACCTACAGCCCGAAACCGAAGCATGTCTTGCGCGCCGGCCATGTGGCTGTGTCGCGATTCGAAAAGGTCGAGCGGTTGCTTTCGAGCCGGAAAACCGTCCTAGACGTCGGCACCGGCGGAGGAGAGTTCGCCTATCTGCTTCAATCGTTGGGGCACGGTGTGAGCGGGATCGAACCGAATAGAGGGTATGCCGACTATTCCATACAGGAATATGGACTCGCGGTTCAGGTCGGCTTCGTGCAAGATACGGCGTTTCCACCCGAATCGTTCGATGTGGTGACGATCTGGCATGTGCTCGAACACACGGAAGATCCGGGTTCCATTTTGGCCATGCTCCGATCTTGGCTTAAACCGGACGGCACATTGGTCGTGGAAGTTCCGAATGTGGAGGCCACTTGCCAGTCTCCTCGCAGCACCTTCCATGAAGCCCATCTCTATAATTTCAATGTCGTGTCATTGCGTAGGTTAGCCAAGAAACACCGGTTGTACGAGGTCAAGCATCTGATCTCTCGCGATGGTGGGAACATCACGATGTTCTTTTCTCGGATGGAGCCGTTGGTTCAGGATCGTTACGACGCGTCGATCCCCGGCAACTGCGAATGGATCTCGAGGATCGTGCGCCAGCACAGCAACATGCGACACCACTTGACGCCGCTGCCTTACGTTCGTCTGTGGCAGCGCTTCTGTCGATCACTCAAAGAGAGGCGGGAAGCGGCAGATGTGAGGAGCGGTAGGGCACTGCTCGACACACTCTATTCCCCTCAACTGCAGCTCCATTCAATAGGACGGCGATGAATAGATTGAGACTGTGCAAGGATTCATGACGCGCGTTCTTCCTTCGTCTTCAGTCTCTGGCGAGCGGGGTTCGCTGGATGATTGTCCGATGCCATCTGCAAATTCTCTGGGTCATCGTTCCTCATCGGCGTTGCAAAGCGCCCGGATTCTTTTGATCAAGCCCAGTTCTCTTGGGGACATCGTTCACGCGTTTCCAGTCGTATCGGCCATCAAATCACACTGGCCGGGATCACATATCACGTGGGTCGTGAAGCGCCAGTGGGCAGAGCTTGTCGAGCGAGCGGAAGGAGTCGACCGGGTCTGGCCAGTGGAGATGACCGTGAAGAGCTGGGTCGGAGCAGGGCGTGCGCTACGGACACAGCGGTTCGACCTTGCCATTGACCTGCAGGGGCTGTTTCGTAGTGGCATCTTGGCGCGACTCAGCGGCGCTCCAACACGTATTGGATTTGCGAATGGGAGGGAAGGGAGTCCGTGGTTCTATACTCAACGCGTCCCGGTTCTCAGCCCCGATATCCACGCCGTCGATCGATATCTTTCAGTCGCTGCGGCGATGGGAGCAGCGCTGCCTGACAAGCCACGATTTGAGTTCAGATTGCCAGAAGAGGACATGGTGGCCGTTCGGGAACTCTGCCGACGCCGAGGCTTTTCGGTGGACAGGCCGTGGATCGCCATGAACATTGGGGCGCGGTGGCCGACAAAGCGCTGGCCGCTGGTGTCTTTCGCCGCCGTCGTGGACCAGCTGCACGATACACATCGAAGTCCGGTCGTCATGATAGGAGGCGCGGATGAACGCGCATACACGAATGAATTGAGATCGCTGACGAACCGCCCGTTCATCGATCTGAGCGGTGAAATTCCATTGGGGCACTTGCCGGCTCTGCTCTCGAAAACGACCGCCATGATCACAAACGATTCCGGTCCCATGCATATCGCGGCGGCGCTCGGCATACCGGTGGTTGCGATATTCGGACCCACGAGTGCGGCGCGAACCGGACCGTATGGAGACGGCCATCAGGTCCTGACCAGTCGGATCCCTTGTAGCCCTTGTTTCAGTCGTGTCTGCCGGCACGATCCTGAATTGGAATGCCTTCATCTCATTCAGCCGATTCAAGTGGTCGAGGGCATTCGGCCGCTGTTGACGGCTCACGTCGCATGTCGATGAACGTTCTGATCGTTCGCCCGGACGGCATCGGTGACGTCCTGCTCTCGCTCCCTGTGGCGACCCAACTCAGGCGTCTTGTGCCCGGGGTGACAATCGGATTTCTCACCAGCCCTACCGTTGCACCCCTTCTCGATCGCCATCCGGACGTCGATTATGTGCGAACGATTCGCTTCACAGACCCATTCAAGGAACTCCGTCTCGCTTTTTCACAGGGAGTTGAAACGGCGATTTTTCTGAAGCCGTTTCGTCGTCTGATGTGGGCCGCATGGGTGGTCGGTGTACCGATTCGAGTTGCTACGAGGTATCGTTGGTATAGCCCGTTGGCCAACCGGCATATTCATGAACATCGCAGCGATTTTTCGAAACATGAATCAGAGTACAACGTTGACATGTTGAAGGGTTTGGGGTTGAACCCCCAGCCTGTATGTCCACCGGTGCTCACACTGACCGAGGCAGAACGGGACGCCGGCGCATCCCGATGGTCGGGCGTGCCAAGTCCTCGTGTGGTCATTCACCCCGGGGGAGTATCTGCACGCCGTTGGCGGCGGGAGCAATATCGTGACCTGGTCGTGACATTGAAAGACAGAGGCTATGGTGTCGTGCTGACAGGCAGTGAACAGGAACGAACAGAGTTTGGAAAATGCCTACCGACGTCTGGGGTGCTTTCCCCAGGGGTAGCGGATCTGATGGGTCATCTCTCGCTGCGAGAGCTGATGTCGGTGATCGCCAGTGCTCATGTCGTTGTCTCAGGAGCGACGGGACCAGCTCACCTCGCGGCAGCTTTGGGTGTTCCTACGATCAGCTTGTTTGACCCCCGGCGAAACAATTTGCCGGTGAGGTGGAAACCGCTTGGGATGGGAATCCTACTGCGTCCTGATGTTCCCACGTGCGACAAATGTATCGGGGAAGTCTGCCCGTACTGGGATTGTCTCGATCGATTCACTGTTGCAAAGGTCACGTCCGCCATCGCCAGGGTTGTAGAGGCTCCGTCAGCGCTTACCGTGCTTCATCTGTAAGACGACTCATTGTTCGGGAGAGTTGTTTCTGATTGTGGCTCTTGACTCAAATGCGTTTCTGTGTTCATATTCTGAACGTTCGGCTCTAACTATATGAATATGCAAGGACAACGAGATCTTCTCCTGCTGACCGAGGTGGAGAGAGATGGTGCGGTT
Source organism: uncultured Nitrospira sp. (assembly GCA_964587955.1). Lineage (GTDB taxonomy): Bacteria > Nitrospirota > Nitrospiria > Nitrospirales > Nitrospiraceae > Nitrospira_D. Next base: position 172,558 of record CAZPNQ010000001.1, on the reverse strand, counting down.
ACGCAGCGCTCTCTCGCTTCAAAGTTAGGTGTTGCCCTGGGCCTGACTAATCTCTACCTTAAGCGGTTGGCACGAAAAGGTTATATCAAGATCACTACGATTCCCTCCCACCGGGTTCGGTATTTGCTGACTCCGCAAGGGTTTGCCGAGAAATCCAGGCTGACCTACCTCTATATGGAGTATTCACTCTCGCACTACCGCGATATGCGCGCGCGGCTGCGAGAAGCGCTTTCTCAGGCGACCAAACACGGAGCGAAACGAGTCGTCATATATGGAACCGGTGAATTCGCGGAGATGGCTTATCTGTCGCTTCGGGAAATGCAGATGACTCTGGTCGGATTTGTGGATGATAGCCAACCGGAATCGTTCTTATCGTATCCGGTCTGGCCGCCGAAAATTTTGGCTGAGTGGGAATACGATGCGGTGCTGCTGGCAGATATTGAACAGACGGAACGACATCGAGAAATGCTGAGGCAGCAGCACGTCGCTGACGAAAAAATTCTCGCGCTGGGTCTCTCCGTCTAAGTTCGCGAGAACACAGAGTGTTTTCTGTTTCCTGTAAGTGAGAGGGCGAAGCTGTGTTCAGCGACAGCGCTTCCTGGAAAAACGAGACCAGCCCATCAAACGGCCTGTGCTGGTATGCCTTGCGTACCAAGTCCCGTCACGAAAAACTGGTGCGAGACCAGCTGGACAAGCAAGGCATCGAGCCGTTGCTTCCGACGGTCAAACGGCTGAGCCAGTGGAAAGACAGGAAAAAAGAAATCGAGGTCCCGCTGTTCTCTGGGTATTGTTTCGTGCGGTTTGCCCAACAAGATAAGATGCCGGTTCAAAAAACCATCGGTGTTGTCGAAATCGTCGGCAGTACAAACCGACCCGAACCGATCCCAGAGCAAGAAATCGACGCGCTGCGCCGCCTCATGACGAGCGTCCTTCCATATGACCCGCATCCCTATCTCCATGAAGGGATGAGAGTGGAAGTCGTTCGTGGGCCTTTGCAGGGCGCGCACGGCATTCTGTTGAGAAAAGAAAAGCGGCATCGCTTAGTCATCGGAGTGCGGCTTATCCAGCAAGCCGCAGCGGTGGAGATCGATGTAAACGACGTGGTGGCGGTGTGAAATTTTCATGAACAGTCGGAGTAGATGGCAAGGCAAACGTTAAATACCTTTGGTTAGCTATGGACCTGTTGACCACAGAAATTACTCCCGGCGTCCGTCGTGTTCTGGCTAATACGGCCTGGTTGAGCGGTCATCAGGTACTAAGGCTGGCTGTTGGACTGATGGTCGGCATCCTTGTGGCTCGGCATTTAGGCCCTGAACAATTTGGGATGTATAGCTTCGCTCTTGCGCTTGTTGCTATCGCAAGTTCTATTTCTTCGTTAGCTGCCGATTCTGTCGTGACACGGGAGATTGTCACGGATCCAAGAGCCAACAACGTCGTTCTTGGCTCACAGTTTGCGCTCAAAGCTTTAGGTAGCCTGTTGGCAGTTGCTATCGTCTTCACCGTGTCATGGCTGCATCGTGAAAGTTCTGAGACCGCTATCGTCGTCGTCGCTGCAATAAGTCTTCTGTTCTCTCCCTTTGAAGGAATTGCCACATGGTTTCAGGCTGAGCAACGCCCCAAAGCCGCAGTGCTGAGTAAAACCGTTGCCTTCCTTGTTGCGTCCTTTATTCGAGTCGTGCTCGTTTTTGGTGGAGCATCGGTCGTGGCCTTCGCTGCATTGTTCAGCCTGGAAGCTGCTTTAAGTGCCGTAGCATTGGCCTTTACCTATCATAAACATGGCGAACAACTATGGAGTTGGAAGATTTCTCGATCGTATGTTGGAAAGTTGTTTCATGATAGCTGGCCGCTCTTGTTTGCCGGAGTTTCATCTATGCTGTACATGAGGCTTGATGTCGTCATGTTAAAAGAAATGCATAGCGCACATGAGACAGGCATTTATGGGGCCGCAACACGCATTTCTGAAGCGTGGAATTTTGTGCCCATGGCTCTCATGGCAGCGCTACAGCCGGTCTTGCTGCGTACAAAACGGGACGATCAGGCACTTTTCATCAAGAGGATGGAGATATTGTACGTGTTTACCGCATGGAGCAGCATAGGATTGGCCATAGTTATGAGCATGGTCTCGGCCTCAGTAGTCAACCTACTGTTTGGCCAGGAATATCAAGAATCTGGTTTGGTTCTCGCGTTACATATCTGGTCTGGGGTAGCGGTATTTCTTGGAGTGGCAAGCAGCCAATACCTTTTGGCTGAGAATTTATTAAAAATCTCAATGTTTCGGACCATGCTCGGCCTTGCGGTTAATATTGTGCTCAACCTGATGCTGATTCCTACATATGGTGCGCAGGGTGCGGCCGCTGCGACTGTTGTTTCCTACTTTGTCGCGACATTTTCTTTGGTGATGTTCGCGTCGACTCGTTCTCAGGCTGCCTCCATGATACGAGCATTTAACCCCATTGAAGCCGTGCGTTTATTTCGTTCCCCGCGATCCCTATGGGCGCAGTAGGATCTCGCTGAGTTAGCCCTTTTCTCGTAAAACGTGATTTCATGAAGCAGCGATTGCTTGCGGCGTTATCAAAAACAGAGTTGCTCGCCATTTACGCTTTGCGAAAGTATGGCTTCCTGGTCGAGGCCGGTTGGTTTGAGAGCTGGAGAACAAAACAGTCAGTCGATGCCACCGGTAGCCCAATCCCATGGATTACGTATCCATGCCTTTCGTTTCTAAGTCCGAGGATATCTCTCAAAATGGAAGTGTTTGAATTTGGGTGTGGATATTCAACCTTGTGGTGGGCGGCACGCGTATCGAGGGTTGTGTGTTGCGAACACGACCCTGAGTGGTACTCAAAAATGAAAAGTCAAATTGGAACCAATGTGGAGCTGGAGCTTAGAAAACATGGTCCTGAATATACTGAATTTATAGAACAATTTCCCTGTCGATTTCATATCGTTGTTGTTGACGGACACGATCGTGTGAACTGTATCAAACACGCATTAGGTTCTTTGAGGCCGGATGGCATTCTATTGCTGGATAATAGCCAGCGCCCGCAATATTTGGCGGGCATCGAATTTCTGTTTGATCATGGATTTCGGCGTCTCGACTTTGAGGGACCTGTGCCGATAGTAACTGAACGGAGTACGACTACGATATTTTACAGGAGAGAAAACTGTCTGGATATCTAAGATGAGGGATCCTTGTCGCATGATATCCGGCCACATGGCATCAACCCACGTGCGAACGGGCGGATGCGTCTGGTTGTGTTAAGACGACTGTTGGCAAGACGAATAAGAAGCGTTCAAATGATGATGGCTGTACGTCGTTCATCCGGCAACCTGAAAATTATCGTCGGTTCGGCTTCTACGAAACAGGAAGGCTGGATAAGCACCAACTATCCTTTATTGGATTTAACCGATGCTCGCACATTTGCAACTTGGTTTGCCCCACAGACGGTAAGCAATTTTCTTGCTGAACACGTTTGGGAACATTTATCGCATGAAGATGCGGTTAAAGCATGTAACAATTGTTTTACATATCTAAAAGTTGGCGGATTGTTACGGATTGCCGTCCCAGATGGGTTTCACCCAGATCCAGAGTACATCGCTCAAGTTATGCCGGGTGGTCACGGCCCTGGTTCAGATGATCATAAAGTATTGTTTAACTACAGAACACTCGCTGCCTTGCTTCAAGATGCCGGATACGAAGTTCGGTTATTAGAGTGGTTCGACGAGCAAACCAAGTTTCATTGTGAAAATTGGAATCCTGTCGATGGTTTTATCATGCGTTCTTCACGCTTTGATCAGCGCAATCAAGATAGACAGACCGCATACACCTCTTTGATCATTGATGCGATCAAGCCCTGATGATGCCGGTACCGATAGCGCTCTTCGTCTACAACCGCCCCATCCATACCAGGCGAACAGTCGAAGCGTTGCAAAAGAACGCGTTTGCGGGTGAGAGCGACCTCGTCATTTATTCGGACGCGCCGAAAAACTCTGGCGCCGTAGCTGCGGTGTGTGAAGTGCGCACCTACATTAAGACCATCACCGGATTCAACTCGGTTTGTATCATCGAGCGTGAAAAGAATTGGGGGCTTGCCGGCTCGATCATTGATGGCGTGACTACGATAGTGAATCAATACGGGCGCGTCATCGTATTGGAAGACGATTTGGTGACGTCGCCGCGGTTTCTCGACTATTTGAACACGGCGCTTCAGCACTATGAGCGCGATCCGAAGGCCTTTTCGATCGGCGCCTACAATTTTCCTGAAAAGACCCTGCCGATCCCAAGCGATTACCAATGGGATACCTATGCTTCGTTCCGATGCTGTTCCTGGGGGTGGGCGACGTGGATCGACCGCTGGAAACGGATCGATTGGGATATGGCCTATTACGACACTTTTATGCGAGACAAGACTGTACAAGAATTGTTCAATCGGGGCGGCCCCGACATGAGTGGGATGCTGAAGATGCAGTATGAAAAGCAGATCGACTCCTGGGCGATACGATTCTGTTATGCGCACCATGACAATCGGATGCATTGCATTTACCCAATCAAGACACTGGTGATGAATATCGGACAGGATCATTCGGGCACACATTGCGGAGTGAATCCTCGTTGGGAACATACGTCCTTCGACGAACAGTGGACCCCTCACACGTTTTGCCCGGCTGGCAACATCGATATGCGGATCAGTCGCCGCTTTTACGATGTCTTTGTGCCGCCCAAGCGATTATTAGTCAGACGCATTTTTCAGCGGCTCGGTCTGTGAGTTAAAGAGATGTGTGTTAGCAATAGCCTCCGACAGTTTCCTTAGGCAGCGACTTAGGATTTGCTTGAGCAATCGTCATGAGTAGCGGTTTAGATTGTTCGACTTCCCAAGCTGTAGTCTTAGTAAATCTTGCTTGTGGGTCTTCATTTCATCCGGCATGGCGTAACTTCGATATGATGCCAGTCTCTCCGGAGGTGGCGCATCTCGATCTCCGTCGCGCCTTGCCATTTGAAGATGAGTCCGTGGATGTCTGTTACGCATCTCATGTACTTGAGCACTTAACGTGCAATGATGCACGAGCATTACTTGTCGAATGCCTTCGAGTGACAAAGAAAAAGGGAATCATCCGACTGGTGGTACCTGATCTGGAGTCTGTCGCGCGGGATTATGTCAGGATCTTAGAAGAGGTCGAGGGCGGTTCGGTTGAGGCCCGACATAAATATGAATGGATCGTCATAGAGTTATTGGATCAACTCGTGCGACGCGATTCTGGCGGCAACATGGGTAGATACTTAATGGGACATAAGGTGTCCGATGTTCAGTTCGCCGTCTCTCGTATTGGTCTTGAGGCTGAACGATTGGTAGACAATGGTCGAGGCTGCGAGAAACCGTGCAAAACGGGCCAACGACGGCGTTTGTCATATTATCTACGCCGACTGAGAGAAGAAATGGTCGTGCTGCTCGCGGCTCTGTTCTTGGGAACGGCTGGAGCTCTTGCGGTGAGGGAAGGGCTATTTCGTCGATCTGGCGAAGTTCATCTTTGGATGTACGATCGATATTCGCTTCGTGAATTGCTCGAAACAACAGGATTTCAAAACGTGCGATGGTGTGAGGCGACGGAAAGCCATATTCCACGATTCCAGGAGTATCAACTCGATACGGTAAATGGCAGAGTCCGAAAGCCGGATTCGCTTTTTATGGAAGCGATCAAACCGTCGTAGAGTTGTCCGTTCTCTGATTAGTGAATGTAGTTGTCGTTGCTTAGGGATGAGCGGCGGATGTCGGTTGGTATAGTTGTGAGGCAATGTTCAAGACAGCAGTCCAAAAATTGCGAAATTTGCTAGCGGGTGGGAGGGGTGGATCGCCGCTGCTTGCTTATGTGGAAGCCGACGATTTGTGTCCTAATAGTGCGCTGGTGCGGTTTGGCACGCTCTACGGCGGGTGGATTATTCCGGCAGATCACGGACTCACGGCTGACAGCCTCTGTTACTGTGCTGGTGCCGGAGAGGACATCAGTTTTGAATGTGCGTTGGTTGAGCAATATCATTGTCGTGTGCGGATCATTGATCCAACGCCTAGGGCTATTCAGCATTTCAAGGATCTGGGACAGGCCGTCCATGAAGGTGTGCGGTTTCCAGTGAACAACAGCGAAGTCGACTATTACTCGATCACCGACACACATTTCGAGAGGCTGCAATTTCTTCCGGTGGGGTTGGCCGACACAGATGCTGAATTAAAATTCTATCTCCCCCAAAACCCAGCGCATGTTTCATGCTCGACCTTGAATTTGCAGAAAACCGACCGATACTTTACCGCGCCATGTTTTCGCCTTTCCAGCATCATGAACCAGCAAGACGATGACTCAATCGATCTATTAAAGATGGATATCGAGGGTGCAGAGTACGGAGTTATTGAAGACGTGGTGGCCTCGGGTCTCTTGCCGAGAATTTTGCTCATCGAATTCGACGAAGCCCACACTCCTCTGGACGATAAGGCTCGTGAACGAATCGCGCAGCACATCGCGCTCTTGGAACGTGCTGGGATGCGCTGCGTCGCTGTTGAAGGCAGCAACGCAACCTTCGCGAAAACCTCGTAGTCAGGCAATCAAGATCAACATTCAAGCCACGGCTGTGCTCGTTGCTCAGGCAGGTGTCCTACTGTGAAAACGGTGAATGGTCAGGCTTCCCCTGCGGGTGATGTCGATGTGCTGTTCGTCAATACGTATGAAAAGAGTGGAGGCGCTGCGCGTGCGGCCTATCGGATCTTTTCAGAAATTCGAAATCGTTCCATTCACGCACATTACCTCACGTTAACGAGAGAAGATCCTGATACCGACATTAGTGGGCCCATACATACATCCACCATGGGCATGCTCGTGCGGGCATTGACTCGTCTCGATAGCATTCCCCTTTATTTTTATCCTGATCGGCAGCAGGGGACCTTCTCGCCAAGCTTTTGGCCAAATCCATTGAGGATTCGTCTCGCACGTTTCAAGCCAAAATTGGTCCATTTACATTGGGTGTGCGCCGGTCTGCTATCGGTGGAGGAACTGGCCGGATTGAATTGTCCTATCGTGTGGACCCTTCATGATGCCTGGGCCTTCACCGGAGGATGCCATTACACAAGGGATTGTGAGGGGTTTAAACGACAATGCGGTTGCTGTCCACAGCTCGGCAGCACACAAGAGAACGATCATTCACGTGACCTGATGCGCAAGAAAGAGAAGATATTTGGAAAGCTCGATCTCACAGTGGTTGCACCAAGTCAATGGCTCGCGGGCATCGCCAAGCAGAGTAGCTTGTTCGCCAGGCGGCGCATCGAAGTGATCCCCAATGGACTCGACGTAGAGTTGTTTAATCCTGTGTACAAACACACCGCACGCGAACGTCTCGGCATCCATACTGAGAATCCCGTATTGCTTTTCGGTGCTCAAGTGGTGACAGATCCACGAAAAGGCTGGGACTTACTCTGCACAGCGCTACGAGGTCTGGAGGGACATTATACGTTGCTGGTTTTTGGACAAGGGAATGCCTGTATCGAGAATGCGCCCCACATTACAGTCTGTCAGTTGGGAAGCCTTGCCGATGATCAAAGCTTGGCTCTAATTTATTCCGCGGCCGACGTGTATGTATGCCCTTCCCGCGAGGACAATCTTCCTAATACGGTTGCCGAGGCCTTTGCCTGTGGAACACCATGTGCGGCCTTCGCCGTCAACGGATTGATCGATATGATTGAGCACAAGAAGAATGGCTGGTTGGCGCAGCCGTTCGATCCCGCTGATTTGGCAGAAGGGATCAGGTGGTTAATCCGATACCCTGATCCGGACCAACTACAGAGAGCTGCAAGGGAAAAGGCCGTTTCGGAATACAGCGTGGCCGTGATGGGGGATCGGTATATGGCGCTGTATGAAGATGTGTGGAAATCGAATTGACAATCAACGTGCAATGATGGAGTGAAGGCCGGATCTGGTTACGGCAAAGTCTGTGGCAGGGGATCCATTAGGGATATGTGGGGACAAGCTTCCGATACAAATGAAAAATGGGATGGGATGTCTTCGGCGGCAGATCCCACGGAGCAGAGCCGTGCTAGCGACGAAGAGCCATTTATTTCCGTGGTTGTCGCAGTTTTTAATGCGGCGGAAACATTGGGTCGCTGTCTCACCAGTGTCTCAACGCAAACCTATGGTAACAGAGAACTGGTGGTTATCGACGCTGGTTCCCAGGACGGCACAATCGAAGTGATTGAAGCACATGTTCACTGCATCGCACACTGGGAATCAAAACGCGATCGAGGCATCTATCATGCGTGGAACAAAGCTCTCAGGGTCGTACGAGGCAACTGGGTGTACTTTCTCGGGGCTGACGACTATCTCGCAGATGAGCATGTCCTCGCGCGAGTCGTACCGAAGCTCAAAGGAGGATCGAGGGGCCCGCGTGTGGTCTATGGCCGTGTGAACCTTGTCCGGAAAGACCGTTCTGTGATCGCGACACTCGGGTCACAGTGGAATCGGAAGCAGTTTTTTCAACTCATGACCTTGCCCCATCAAGGGGTATTTCATCACCGCTCCCTGTTCGAGGAGCGAGGGGTGTTCAATGAAGAGTTTCGGGTCGCCGGAGATTACGAGTTGCTGTTACGCGAGTTGAAGTTCCGCGATCCTCTCTTTATCGAGGACTGTACCATTACGTCAATGCAGTTTGGTGGCATGAGCAGTAGCGGTCGCTTATCGGTGGAGACCCTTGGGGAGATCAAACGCGCACGGGACTTAAACGGTATTACGACGGTGGCACCTCTCTGGCGTTGGGCTCTTGTGAAAGCCCATGTGCGTCGATGGTTGTCCCAGCTGTTGGGGCAGCAGTTGGCGAAAGTCGTGGTGAATAGTTATCGCCGCCTGACGTTTCGGCCTTCGGTTGACTAGACTCTATGGTGGGTACGCGTTTGGTCACAGATGTCTGCCGACATATTCCTGATTTCTTAACCGTTCGGTCGTTGTTGATCTTACGACATGGCTGATCGCAGCGTTGTAGTCCTGGCCACCAGCGACTATTATCTCCCAGGTAAAAAGGGAGGAGGGTCTGTGCAGGCGCTGGCTAACATGGTGTCTTGCCTCAGTGACACTGCGATGTTTAAGGTTGTTACGAGAGACCGTGATCTAGGCGACGAAGCCGCCTATCCCCACGTAGTTCCGAATTGCTGGAGTTGGGTGGGTGGAGCGGAGGTCATGTACGTTCCCCCGATGGGGAATTTTCTTGCACTTTTCAAGCATCTGCGCGGAACACACGCGGATATCTTGTACTTGAACAGTTTTTTTTCACCGGTGTTCTCCGCGTGGATCTTATTACTCCGAAGATTTGGACTGGTGGCAGCACGAGCCGTGATTGTGGCGCCGCGTGGGGAATTTTCTCCAGGGGCGATACGAATCAAGCGCACGAAGAAGCTGGTCTATATATTATTGGCGAAAGCGCTCCAACTCTATAGGGACGTCACTTGGCACGTCTCGACCGAGTACGAAAAGATCGACGTCCAGCGTTATTGGGGGCCTAAAGCCCAGATCATCATCGCTCGCGACTGCCTGCCGAAGATGACGGATGAGGAGCTGACTTTTCGATCGAGGACGAAAAGCAAGGGGCAGGCCGACATTGTCTTTTTGTCCCGCATTTGCCGCAAAAAAAATCTCGATGGTGCGCTAGCCACGCTTGCCGAATTGCAAGGTGAGGTTCGTATGTGCATCTATGGTCCGAAGGAGGATACCGATTATTGGCGAGAGTGCCAGACTATCATCGATCGGCTCCCAGGGCATATTCGAGTGGAGTATTGCGAAAGTGTGGCCCATGACGAGGTGTTGAGTGTTCTTGCGCGGCACCACCTGTTTTTTCTTCCCACGTACGGTGAGAACTTCGGGTTTGTGATTGTTGAGGCGTTGCTTGCCGGCTGTCCGGTGCTCATCGGCGATCAGACTCCCTGGCGGGATTTGCAAACAAAGGGGGTGGGCTGGGACTTGTCGCCTTCGGATCCTCAGCGCTTTCGGGAAGTCTTGCAAGCATGCATCGATATGGATCAGATCGCATTTTCAGCGCTGTCGCGACAGGCGTGGGAGTACGGGATGAAAATATTGCGCGAGGATCCAGGTGCGGAGCAAAGTAGCATATTGCTCAAGCGTGTGCTCGCATAGGGTTCAGAAAGCGCCCCTGTTCTACGGAATACCGTGAACATACTAATCGTCACGCAATACTTCTGGCCGGAGAACTTCCGGATCAACGATGTGGCTCTTGGCTTGAAGGAGAAAGGGCATACGGTGACGGTCCTCACTGGCCAACCGAACTATCCGGGTGGGCGATTCTTTCCTGGCTACGGACTCGTTACCAAGACAGAGGAGCAGTACGAGGGAATTCGGATTCTGCGTGTGCCGCTGATTCCTCGGGGAAACGGCGGACCGCTTCGACTCTTCGGGAATTTCTGTTCGTTTGCGCTCTCCGCCTCCTTATTGGGCCCGTGGCGATGCCATGATACCTATGACGTGATACTCGTCTTCGAGCCATCCCCGGTCACGGTGGGCATTCCCGCAGTTGTGCTGAAGAAACTCTGGGGAACGCCAATCCTGTTTTGGGTCCAGGATCTTTGGCCGGAAAGCCTTTCGGCCACGGGAGCGACAGAATCCAAATGGATCTTACGCCGCGTGGAATCCATGGTTCGATGGATCTACCGTCATTGCGACAAGATTCTTGTCCAATCCGAGGCGTTCAGGGGCCCTATCGAGCGGCTAGGTGTGATACGCGAGAATATTGCCTATTTCCCCAACAGCGCCGAAGCCTTTTACCGCCCGGTCTCTTTTGATGGGGAAACTTCCGAGTACGACAAACTGCCACGAGGGTTTCGGGTCATGTTTGGAGGAAACATCGGTAAGGCACAAGGATTCGAAACGATCGTGGGCGCAGCTGAGCTGCTCAAGGATCTAACGGATATCCATTGGATCATCGTGGGCGACGGCAGGATGTTCTCTTGGGTGCGTGATCAGGTGCGGAGGCGGAACCTGGATCAGACGGTTCATCTGCTCGGAAGGTTTCCCGCCGAAGAGATGCCGCGCTATTTTGCCCTGGCCGACGCCCTCCTGGTCACTCTCCGGAGTCAGCCTATCTTTTCTTTGACCATTCCGGCAAAGGTGCAATCCTACCTCGCGTGCGGTAAGCCGATCATTGCAACCCTGGAAGGAGAGGGAGCCCGGATCATTCAGGAAGCAGGTGCCGGCTTGACGGCCAGGCCGGAGGATTCCCGGGCGTTGGCTGATGCGGTTCTGGCGATGTATCGGACACCCGCCGAAGCGAGAATGGTGATGGGAAGAAACGGTCGGATGTATTTTGAAACGCATTTCGAGCGAGGCCTCTTACTGGAACGTCTCGATCGATGGATGACAGACGTGAAAGGGGCGTCTGCTGCATGCGTATCTTGATTCTCGGCGGCGACGGGATGCTGGGGCATCAGCTTCTGCGGCATTTGAGAGAAAGACACGATGTCCGTGTCACGCTCAAGCTCAACCGCGAGGTCTATGAAGCGTGTCGGCTCTTAGAGCCCGATACGGCCTTTTATGGAGTAGATATGAAACAGACGGATTCGCTCTTACGGGTTCTTGCGGAGTTCCGGCCGGAAGCCGTGGTAAATGCCGTAGGAATTATCAAACAACGATCGGAAGCGAAAGCAGTCGCTCCGAGTCTGGAAATCAATTCACTGCTCCCTCACCGGTTGGCGCTTCTCTGTCGGACGATTGAGGCGAGGCTGATTCATTTCAGCACTGACTGCGTGTTTTCCGGTCGGAAGGGGCGGTATCGAGAAACCGATCAGCCGGACGCAGAGGATCTCTATGGCCGGACCAAGCTATTGGGTGAAGTCATGGAACCGCATTGTGTGACGCTTCGGACCTCCATGATCGGACCAGAACTCTCACGAAAGAGCGGGCTATTGGAGTGGTTTCTTGCTCAGCGGGGACAGACTGTAAAAGGGTTCACCAGGGCTATTTTTTCTGGATTTCCCACGACCGAGCTCGCGCGCATTGTCGAACTGGTTTTGACGGCTGTTCCGACGATTCACGGCTTGTACCACGTAGCGGCACAACCGATCAGTAAATATGACCTCCTGACTCTTGTCCGAGACCGGCTGAACTTTCCTGTCACGATCGAACGCGATGTGACATTCGAATGTGACCGAAGCCTCGATGCATCGCGTTTTCATCAGGATACGAGGTATTCGCCTCCGGCGTGGGAAGTGATGATCGATGACATGGTCCATCATATGACAGAAAGGGTCTCATGATTCTGAAGGACAAGACCATTCTGGTGACCGGCGGCACCGGCTCTATGGGTAAGAAACTGGTGCATCGGTTACTGACCGGCGAGTTGGGCACCCCTGCAAAAGTGATCGTCTTGTCTCGGGATGAAGCAAAGCAGCATGAGATGAGGATGTCCTATTTCCACAGGCGGGTGACGACCGACGAGGTGATTTTCAACAATTTCATGAACGTATTGGAGTTCAGAATCGGCGATGTGCGAAGGTACGAGGATATCTGTTCTGCCGTCAAGCAGACCGATATCGTGATCAATGCTGCGGCGCTCAAGCAAGTTCCGACATGCGAATACTTTCCGGTGCAAGCCGTTCTGACCAACTGCCTGGGAGCTTCCAACATCGTTCGAGCGATCGAAGAACAAGGTTATCCGGTGGAGACGGTCGTGGGTATCAGTACCGATAAGGCATGCAAGCCGGTAAACGTGATGGGCATGACCAAAGCGGTGCAGGAACGCATGTTTGTGGCCGCCAATATCTTAAACCGTCACACCCGCTTCGTCTGTGTTCGGTACGGCAATGTCCTTGCTTCAAGAGGATCGGTCATCCCCCTCTTTCACGATCAGATCAAGAACGGAGGGCCAGTCACGATTACGTCTCCGGAGATGACGCGGTTTCTCCTCAGTCTGGATGATGCCGTGGACACCGTCTTTGTTGCCCTAAGGGAGGCAAGACGAGGGGAGACCTATATCCCTCGTGCACCATCGGCCACGATCATCAATATCGCGCGCGCATTGATCGGGCAGCGTGACCTCTCCATTAAAACAATTGGAGTCCGTCCTGGTGAGAAGCTTCATGAGATTTTGATCTCCGAGGAGGAATTCCATCACTGTGTCCGGCGGGGAGCCTATTACGCTATTCAACCCATGCTCCCCGAGCTGAGGCAGGACTCGATATCCGAGCCCAATGCGTTGGTCAAAGAATACAGTTCCGGTGACGATGTTCTCGATTTTGCGGGTACCACCGCGTTACTCAACAAGCACCGCCTCATGGTAGACGATATTGGTCCAGGCGAAGGCGTCGAGCTTCTGCATTAGCCGCACCGGTCGTTTGGCGCTCGACACGATACACGTATGAATTCGATGAAGGTCATGACGATCGTCGGGACCCGTCCTGAAGTCATCAAACTATGTCGGGTCATTGGGGCGCTCGACACACAGGTGCACCATGTCTTGGTGCACACTGGACAAAATCACGACTACGAGTTGAATCAGGTTTTTTTCGACCAACTTGGGATCAGAAAGCCCGATCATTTTCTCAGTGTTGTGGGGTGCACCCTGGGAGAGACGTTGGGAAACATCCTGGAGCGTGCGTACGATGTGATGTTTTTGGAAAGACCGGACGCCCTTCTCCTCCTTGGAGATACGAATAGTTGTCTGGCCGCGATTGTCGCGAAGCGTCTCAAAATTCCGATCTTCCATATGGAGGCGGGCAACCGATGTTTTGACCAGCGGGTTCCTGAAGAACTGAATCGGAAGATCGTGGATCATGTCAGCGATATCAATCTCACCTATAGCGACCATGCCCGCGAGTATCTCTTACGCGAAGGGCTTCCGCCGGATCGAGTCATTAAGACCGGCAGTCCAATGTATGAAGTGCTTTCACATTATCGATCACACATCGATCAGTCGGATGTGCTGACAAGGCTGCGATTGACGCCGTTGGAGTATTATGTGGTCAGTGCTCATCGAGAGGAAAATATCGACTCGGATCGCCATTTCCACCAAGTCATCGAGCTGCTACGAGGAATTGCTGACAAATACGGGAAGCGGATTGTGTTTTCCGTTCATCCCCGTACCAGGGCGCGGATCGAGGAAGCCAAGATTGAATTGCCAGCTGTCGTCGAACTGCACAAACCATTCGGGTTTTTTGACTATGTGAGTTTGCAGCGACAGGCGCGGGCTGTCATTTCCGACAGCGGGACGATTACGGAAGAATCCTCCATCTTGAATTTTCCGGCTGTCAATATCCGCGAGGCACACGAACGTCCAGAGGGTATGGAGGAAGGGGCAGTGATGATGACGGGCCTCGACCGAACAAGAGTGTTGCAGGCGCTGTCGATCTTGGACTCGCAGCCGCGCGGGGAACAGCGCTTGTTGCGAATGGTGCGGGATTATGAGGTGCTCAATGTGTCCGCGAAAGTCGTTCGTATCATTCTCAGTTATACGGATTACATCAATCGATTCGTGTGGCTTAAATGAAGGGATCTTTCGCTGGCTGTGGCCGACCGAATCCTCATAACAGGGGCTAACGGGTTCATAGGCTCGGCACTCTGCCGTTTCCTTCAGGGGTCAAGTTACTTCGTGAGAGGGGCTGTACGTGCCCAGGCACAATGCTCTGTGATCGATCATTCACAGCTCAGTGGTGTCGAATGGATGGTGTTGCACGATCAATCGTCGGCAGATGAAACAAGGCGAAGACTGCAAGGCGTAGAGACGATCATCCACCTGGCTGGGCGGGTCCATGTCATGGACGACCCTGCTGTCAATCCTCTTCATGAATTTCGGAGTCTCAACGTGGCCTGGACCGAACGATTGGCGCGGTCGGCGGCAGAGGAGGGCGTTCGTCGATTCATCTATCTGAGTTCGATCAAGGTAAACGGCGAACAAAGTATGACTCCGTACACAGAGGAGGATTCTCCGAATCCACAGGACCCATATGGCATTTCTAAGTGGGAAGCCGAACAGGCTTTGGCGACCGTATCATCCCAGACGGGCTTGGAGACGGTCGTGATTCGGTCACCGCTCGTCTATGGGCCGGGTGTGAGGGGAAACTTTCTGCAACTGCTGACTCTCTTACGTAAAGGCATTCCACTGCCTCTGGCTAGGGTTGAAAATCGACGCAGTATGATCTATCGAGCAAACTTGGTCGATATCCTCGCTCGCTGTATTGACGCGAAGGTCGTTGCGGGACAGACGTACCTCGTCAGCGATGGGGAAGATCTCGCCACCCCAGAATTGATTCGACGGCTCGGCAAGACGTTGGAGTCAACACCGCGTCTCTGGCCACTGCCCCTCTCGATACTCCGCGGGTTTGGACAACTCGTTGGAAAGCAGCAGGTCGTTGACCGATTGCTTGGATCGCTACAAGTCAATTCGTTGAAGATCATGCGAGAGTTGAATTGGTCTCCTCCATTTTCGGTCGACCAAGGCCTTGATGAAACAGCTTCCTGGTTTAGAGGTCACACGGCTTACCAGGCATAGGGTTTTCATGATTTGGGATGGATTGCGCCAAGCGGTGGTATCGCCTATTACTGTTCGTGTGGTAACAATATAATAAATCGTGATTTGGTTTACTTTTATAGAGAACCTTCTGACCCTGGTTCAGGCATACTCAGGGTGAGCTGATCATGATGGTTGCCCTATCTGCTGTTCTGGCTTTCGTGGTTTCCTGGTGGCTCACAGGCTCGTTCAGCTCACTGAAGCCGTCACTGTCTATTCTCGCGCATCCCAATGAACGAACATTGCATTCGACACCAACCCCACAGACGGGAGGAGTGGCGATCATTGTAAGTGTGGTGGTTGGCCTTGTGGCTGTCGCGAGCGTGTTCGCCATTCTGCAACCTTCGAAAGCACTGTTGCCAAAGGGACTGGCGTCGGGAAGTCTCTGGATCATCCTGTCCATGCTGCTTGTCTTTGTCGTATCGTTTGTCGACGACTGTATCGGGCTCCCTGCCAGTCTTCGTTTAGGGGTACAAGCAGCCGCTGCGGTGATCATCATTAGTGGTGTGGGCCTGACGCTGTCCTTCATCCCGATACCCGGAGGAGAATCGATCCACCTTGGATTCATCGCAGTTCCAGTGAGCGTCCTATTTTTAATGTGGATGGCCAATCTCTACAATTTCATGGATGGTATGGACGGTTTTTCGGGTGGCATGACTGCTATCGGCTTTGGATTTCTGGCTTATTTCGGCTGGAAGGCCGGATCCCCGGTCATGCTCATGATCGCTACGTTCGTGGCGATGAGTGCATTGGGCTTTCTCGTCCATAACTTTCCACCGGCTCGGATCTTTATGGGTGATGCCGGTAGTATCACGCTCGGTTTCCTGGGAGGGACGTTGACGCTGTTGGGCGTCCGTGATGGAATATTTCAATTATGGGTCCCGATCATTCTCTTTTCCCCATTCATTTTGGATGCAACGATTACCTTGGTGTGGCGCGCACTGCGGCGTGAAAGGATTTGGGAAGCGCATCGCGAGCACTATTACCAACGGCTGGTGTTGAGCGGGTGGAGCCATCGCCGGACGGTGCTTGCGGAGTATGGCATGATGATTTTGTGCGGAGGTCTTGCTATCCTCTATCATCATTCAACCGAACAATGGCAATTCGTCATTCTTGGTACATGGTTGGCCATATTTCTTGTGCTAGGGGGTGTGGTACGCAGGTTGGAACAGAGACGGAAGGTTTCTTGTGTCGTCCAAGAACCTGCTAAGGCAAGTGTCAGCACCGCTGCACCGGTTCTCTCGAGCCAAAACTCTCCAGGAGAGATCGTCAAAGTATAATTCGATCTTGCCCGAATTTGCTGCATCCACCCGGAGGGTAGCCGCGTAAGGTCAATTGGCTGCTGTTTCTGGAGCGTCTACAGTTCGACGATATGTGGGGAGGGCGACGGTCGGAAGGTGTCTCGAGGTCGATGTGCCGAACGCCGCCCATGTGCTTATCGAGTTGCTGTGCTACGATGAAAGCACAGCACGTATCGCCCCGTTTTAGATAAGGGCATGTCGTACTATCCCGCTTCGATACATACGCGAATTTTCGAGATCGGAGTCGGTGATATCCGTTGGGACAGGAATAAAGGATCAGCGCCGACTTTTCGAACATCACTCATCGCGTTCGCGGTGAAGTGATTATGGAATCATGGCATACCGTTCAGACTCGTGCCAGGTGGGTCGCAGGCTGGGCCACCGCTTTGCTGGGTTTTAGTCTGCCGATTTCTACCAGTCTCGATGGAATTCTACTGGTCATAATTGTCATTGCGTGGACCATCAGCGGGATCTTCAGCGAACTGCCTAAGATCGTCCGTGAAAATTGGCTTGTGCTGTTGCTGCCAGGGACATTCGTTCTACTCGCTTTGGGGATGGTGCATGGGCTTGTCCCGTTTGACGAAAGAGTCAGACGCCTATGGAAATACGATGATTTGCTGTTTCCTCTGATGTTCGTCTCTTTATTTGTTGATCCAGATGTGCGTGAACGAGGTCTCTGGGCATTCGGCCTCGGCATGGGCGTTACGCTTTTCATCTCACTGGGTCTGGCTATAGGGTGGGTTCCAAAAAGCTCCTGGTTCCACGGCGACCCATCCAATGCGACGGTGTTTAGGCACCAAGTTACGCATAATGTTTTGATGGCCTTTGCCGGGTTGCTCTTTCTGGAAGTCGCGATCAGGCAGCAAGTGCTGTGGAAGCGGTGTGGCTTGAGCCTGTTGGCGGCTTGCGCGGCCATTGATGTCTTCATGCTGGTTAAGGGGCGAACCGGACAGGCTATTTTGAGCGGATTGATCGTTCTGTGGTGCACACGCCGTTTCGGGGTCCGCGGTGTGTTCGCAGGCGCGGCGGCTGTCGTGATACTGGTGGCCCTATCCTATTCCGTGTCCCCCGTGTTCCAGGAACGCGTGCAAATCACTATCGCCGAAATGCAGCAAGCGCAGGTCGACGTGGTGGCGTCAGAAGAGTCTTCCATAGGATTGCGCGTCGAATGGTACAAGAACTCGATGCAGTTGATCGCAGCTCATCCTTTGATCGGAGTAGGAACAGGAAGTTTTGCGAAGGCATACGGTGAGTTGGTGACTGAGCCCAAAGCAATCCTCCCAACGCATCCCCACAATCAATATCTCCTCGCATACGTGGAATTAGGAGTGTTCGGCGCGGGCCTCATGCTGGGACTGTTTGGGCTGCTTTGGTGGAAGTTTCGGCGGTCGGGCGGACATTTCTATGGAGAGTTGGGACAAGGGGTGGTGCTTGTGATGGCGATCGGCTGTGTATTCAACTCGTTGCTTGTCGACCATACGGAGGGTCTCTTTTTTGCCTGGATAATAAGCGCAATACTGGCGGCAGACCATATCGATGGCGTAGCGGAGCCATGTTGACACTCTCCGCGTATATCATCGCCTACAACGAGGCCAAGAAAATCGCCGATACTATCAACAGTGTCCTGTGGGCCGACGAAATCATCGTGGCCGATTCAGCCAGTACCGACGAGACGGTTCGGATTGCACAAGACTTGGGAGCCCGCGTCGTCCAGATTCCGTTCCAGGGATTCGGCCATCTGCGAAATCAAGCCGTCAAGGCCTGTGTTCATGAATGGATTTTCAGTCTGGACACAGACGAGCAGTGCACGCCGGAGGTTCGTGATGAAGTGCTCATGATCCTTTCCGGTACTCCTACGCACGATGCGTATCTTGTGCCGAGGCGAAATTATTTCATGGGAGATTGGATCCAACATTCCGGCTGGTATCCGAATTTCCGTCAGCCGCAATTGTTTCGGAAAGGGTCCATGAAATACGTGGAATTGCCCGTCCACGAAGGGTACGAGTTATTGACCGCCAAGCCGGTCGGCCGGTTGGAGCATGCGATTTGGCAGATTCCGTTCAGGGATTTTGAAGAGGTCCTCAAGAAGGCGAACCGCTATTCGTCGCTTGGGGTACTGAGGCTCACCGATCAAAAAGTGACGATGGGGGCCGCGTTGTTTCACGGCATCTGGTCGTTCCTCAAGCATTATGTCGCGAAGCGAGGGTTTTTGGATGGGTGGGCCGGGTTTGTCATCGCCTTCGGCAATTTTGAGGGAACATTTTACCGATATGCCAAGCGGTTCGAACAGCAGGAGACGTGGGTGCTCCCCAAACAGATGCCACTTCGACGCCCAGACCGTTCGCCTTTGGAATGAAAACAGCGGTGATCGTCACGACCTACAATCGCCCCGATGCACTGGCGGTTGTGTTGGAAGGTTATCGGGCTCAGACCGATCCGGATTTTGGGCTTGTGGTGGCGGATGATGGTTCAAAACCGGAGACAGCGGAGGTCGTGAAATATTTTTCGCGGCATGCGCCGTTCCCATTGACGCATGTATGGCAAGAGGACATAGGATTTCGAGCGGCGGCAATTCGCAATCGAGCCGTGGCATCGACAAGCGCTGACTATCTCATCTTTACGGACGGAGACTGTGTTCCCTCCCGTCATTTTGTGCACGTCCATAAGCAGTTTGCCGAACCAGGATACTTCCTAGGATCGAACCGGGTATTACTCAATGCCGACTTGACGGACCGTGTTGTCCGCGACCGGCTTCCGATTCATGAGTGGACTGGAATCGATTGGGCGCTTTCCTGGTCGCGTCGAGAAGTCAACCGCGTGCTTCCATTAGTGACGTTGCCGGATGGTCCGTTCAGAAAATGGACACCGGATCGATGGCAAGGCATCAAGACCTGCAATCTGTCCGTTTGGCGGACCGACTTGATCCGTGTGAACGGACTTGACGAGTCCTACGAGGGATGGGGACTAGAGGATTCAGACTTCGTTATTCGGCTTCTCCATGCCGGCGTCAAGCATAAGAATGCCCGCTTGGCTGCGACCGTGTTTCATTTGTGGCATCCTGAGCAGAACCGCATGAGGCTGGCCGACAATCAAAAACGCTTGGATGATCTTTTGCGATCGTCGACGGTTCGAGCCGCCGTTGGTCTCGATCGACGAGGCGGTGTCTGATGCCGCCCAGCGGGACGTGATGAGAGCACTGGTTACGACATGAAGCGGGAAATGAACACCGCGTTGGTCGTGTGTACGCGTCGAATCGGGGACGTGCTCTTATCCACGCCGGTCGTTCACTCGCTCAAAGCAGCGTTGCCCCATCTCATGGTCGATATGCTCGTGTTCGAAGGAACGCAGGACATTATCTCGGCCAATCGTGATATTCGACGAATCTGGACGATTCCCGAGCATCCTCCAATCGGGACTCATCTGAGACTGCTCGGCTCGATTTGGCGTCGCTATGATGTCGCCCTTTCGGTCTTGGCCGGCGATCGTCCTACCTTTCACGCGTGGGCGGCCGGCCGATATCGCGTGGGAACGTTGCTGCCGGACAGCAAATCATGGTGGAAACGGAAGATGCTTCATGAATGGGTTCCTTTCGACAATTTGCAAACTCATACCGTCATGATGAACCTGCGATTGTTGGAACCGTTGGAGATCAAACCGCTTGGGTCTCCGGTCGTGAGTTGGACCCACGAAGATGAAAAGTCTGTGCATCGACTGTTTTCTCAGATGCGGGACGCTCGGCGATATGCCGTGATACACGTCTCTCCAAAATTTTCCTACAAGACATGGACCGTAGCCGGATGGGTCGCTCTTGGTCGGTGGCTGAGCGACCATGGGATGACCGTAGTTGTGACAGGAACGGAGTCGACTGAAAAAGCCTACTGTGATCAAGTGATCCACGGATTGCCGGACGCAGCGAATCTTGTGGGCCGCTTGACCTTGCCAGCACTGGGCTGTCTTCTCAGTCACGCGGCATTGTATGTCGGAACGGATACGGCCGTGAGCCATATGGCGGCCGCCGTCGGCACACCAACCGTCGTGCTGTTCGGGCCATCGAATCCCGTGAAGTGGGGGCCTTGGCCGAAAGACGTTCCCGTCACAGATCCGAGTCCGTGGAAAACCCATGGATCGCAGCGGCTGGAGAATGTGTACTTGCTTCAAGGAGAAGGGGACTGCGTGCCGTGCTTGGCCGAAGGCTGCGATCGTCATATCGACAGTCTGAGTGAATGTCTTCAACAGTTGTCGGTGACTCGTGTGATCCAAGCTGCCGAAACCATGCTCGCGGAAAATAAGGTCCGCGTCGTCACGCCTAGTTGCGCATGAAACACAACACGGCGAAACTCTTTTCCTCCCTTGCTGGACGATACGGACGTCTGGTGCTTGCCTACCGATCCTTCGTCGTCATTGGCGTGCAGCTGGCTCTGATCCTGGCGGCCAATTTGACCGCCTTTGCGCTGCGTTTTGAGGGGGATATTCCTCCCGAGTACAGACAAATCATGTGGGACCACGTGCCCTCTGTCTTGCTGATATTCGGATCCGGTCTATGGGTATTTGGGCTTCAGCGCGGGTTATGGCGGTATGTCGGTCTGTATGACCTCGGCAAAATCCTTTTGGCTTCCCTTGTCGGGGCGACGGTTTTTTACGCGGCGATTCACCTGGTCGGCGGAATTAGGGAATATCCTCGATCCGTGATTATTCTCACGGGGGTTCTGAACGGCTTGTACTTGGGCGGCATCCGATTGGCCGTGCGCGGATTTCGGGAATGGCTCCAGATCGTTGGGCCCACGGCACGACGAGTGCTGATCGTCGGAGCAGGACATGCAGGTGAGTTACTGGCTAGAGACATGCTGGCAGATGCCCATTACAACAGTCAGCCGGTCGGATTCGTGGACGACGACCCCGTTAAACGCAAGATGAAGATTCATGGCATACCGGTGGTAGGAACGATCGACGAGATCAAGATCGTGGCGGATCGACTTGAAGCGCACGAGATTATCGTGGCAATCCCTTCGGGAACCGCTACTGTGAAGCAAAAGATTCTAGCGGCTTCGGAAGGGTGTACCGTCCCGATCAAGACCCTTCCTGATATCAAGCAGCTCCTCGGTGATCCGGTCTCCTTGCAACAGGTGCGACCGATGCGACTGGAAGATCTGCTCCAGCGCGAGCCGATCCGGATGGAACATCAGAAATTGTCCCCGCTTATTACGGGAAACACCGTGTTAGTGACCGGAGCCGGCGGGTCAATCGGATCCGAGTTGTGCCGGCAATTGGCGCAGTACAAACCAGCAGCTCTGGTTCTATTTGAGCGGTATGAGAATGCGCTCCATGCCTTGCTGCTGGAGTTGAGCGCGACCTATCCTGAGATCGTGATTGTACCGACTATCGGAGACATCACGGTCCCGGACCGCGTCGCAGAGGTCTTCCAACAAACGAGTCCGGATATCGTCTTTCATGCCGCCGCACACAAGCATGTGCCATTGATGGAATGCAATCCTAAAGAGGCGATCCGCAACAATATTCTTGGAACGCGTGTCGTTGCCGAAGCCGCTCTGAACACGCAGGTAGACCGCTTCGTTCTGATTTCAACGGATAAGGCCGTCAACCCATCGAGCATCATGGGCGTAACGAAGCGAATCGCGGAGCATCTCGTGCAGGAGATTAGCCAGAAAGGGGCCACGAAATTCACCGTGGTGCGCTTCGGGAACGTGTTGGGAAGCAATGGAAGCGTCGTGCCGCTCTTTTACGAGCAAATTCGCAAGGGTGGCCCCGTCACCGTGACCCATCCAGAGATCAGGCGGTTTTTCATGACGATACCGGAAGCCGTGCAGCTGGTTCTGCAGGCAGGGCTCATGGGACGCGGCGGAGAAGTCTTTGTCCTCGATATGGGTGATCAAATCAAGATGACGGACCTGGCTCGAAATATGATTGTGTTGGCCGGTCTGGTTCCGGGCAAGGACATCGATGTCATCTTTACCGGCCTACGACCCGGGGAGAAGCTGTATGAGGAATTGTTCGAGCAAACCGAGCAGGTGGAATCGACCTTCCACCCGAAAATTCATCGGGCTGTGGGAGCGCCCGTGCCAGTGCGTGAGCTGGATGAATGGCTGGAGTCCTTGCAGGCTAATCTTCCCAAATATGATGAAGCGGAACTCATTCAGGATCTCAAGCGACTTGTGCCGAGTTTTCAACCTGCCATGGATCGGCGAGTGTTGTGACGGAATATGAATAACGTCTTCCAGCGTCGGTTGCACATCGTTCAGATGCCATATGTACCGGCTTTGGGAGTCGCAACAGTATGAGCATCATGGTCACCGGAGGGGCCGGGTTTATCGGCGCCAACTTTGTTCTTGACTGGATGATGCAACACGGCGAGGCTGTCATCAACCTCGATAAGCTCACCTACGCGGGCAATCCGGAGAATCTCGCTAGCGTGCAAGACGATGCGCGACATATCTTCGTCCGCGGTGAGATCGGCGATACGGCTCTCGTCAGCCGGCTGTTGGCTGAGCACAAGCCTCGTGCCGTTGTCAATTTCGCCGCGGAAAGCCATGTCGATCGTTCCATTCATGGTCCAGGCGAATTTATCCAAACCAATATCGTCGGCACCTTCCACTTGCTCGAATGCGTGCGAGCGCATTGGGATGCGCTGGACAGCGAGGCCAAAGCGGGCTTCCGTTTTCTGCATGTGTCCACCGACGAAGTGTATGGTTCATTGGCGAGTGACGCTCCGGCCTTCAGCGAAATGAGCCGATATGAGCCCAACAGTCCCTATTCTGCCAGCAAGGCGGCTAGCGATCATTTGGTCCGTGCCTATCACCATACATATGATCTGCCGGTTCTCACGACCAATTGCTCGAATAATTACGGCCCCTATCAATTTCCAGAAAAACTTATTCCACTCTGTATCCTGAATGCGCTGGCAGGCAAACCTCTTCCGCTTTACGGCGACGGCCAGCAGATACGAGACTGGCTGTATGTAAGGGACCATTGCAGTGCTATCCGTCAGGTCCTCCAACGTGGGCGGGCGGGCGAAACGTATAACATCGGTGGCTGGAACGAGAAAGCCAACCTCGATGTGGTGAAGACGCTCTGTGTGATCCTGGATGAGTTGAGGCCTCGGCTTGATGGCCGGTCGTACACGTCATTGATCGCGTTCGTCAAGGATCGGCCAGGTCACGATCGCCGGTATGCCATCGATGCCGGAAAGCTCGAACGTGAGTTAGGCTGGAAACCTCAAGAGACGTTTGAAACAGGCCTCCGCAAGACCATAGTTTGGTATCTCGAGAACCAGGGCTGGGTAGCCAATGTTACCAGCGGTGCTTACCGCAAGTGGATGGCTAGGCAATACGGTACCTGAGCGGGATGAGGATCTTGTTGACCGGCAAGCATGGTCAGGTTGGATTTGAACTGCAACGGGCGCTTGCTCCCTTGGGAGAGGTTCGCGCAGTGGGTCATGCTGAGTGTGATTTGGCAAATGTCTCCGCTATCCGTGAATTGGTGCAGTCGTTCAAACCCAACCTGATCGTCAACCCCGCAGCCTATACTGCAGTCGACAAGGCAGAATCAGAACCAGAGCTGGCTCGCGCCGTCAATGCCGTTGCACCCGGAGTTCTCGGAGAAGAAGCGGTGAAACTTGGGGCCTGGGTTGTGCACTATTCGACCGACTATGTGTTTGATGGCACCAAGCTAGGCGCTTATACGGAAGATGACCCCACAAACCCACATAGTATATATGGTCGGACTAAAAGAGATGGCGAGATTGCGCTGCAAAAAAGCGGAGCACAGCATCTGATATTTCGGACGAGCTGGGTGATTGGGGCGCATGGGAACAATTTTGCCAAGACCATACTCAGATTAGCTCTCGAACGCGAAAGTCTGAATGTTGTGGCCGATCAATATGGTGCTCCAACTTCCGCAGTACTGCTGGCGGATGTCACAGCTCAGTTGGTTCGGCAGGTACAGCGCGAGGGCGAGGACAGATTCCCATTTGGATCGTACCACCTGACTTCAGGCGGGGAGACCACTTGGCATGAATATGCGCGGTTTGTCGTATCGGAAGCTCTTGCTGCCGGCAAATCACTCAAGCTGTTGCCGGATGCTATCCGAGCGATTCCCTCGTCGGAATATCCTACCGCCGCCAAGCGCCCAGCCAATTCACGACTGGATACGCGTAAGTTACGCAGTCTTTTTGGCCTGGAATTGCCTAGTTGGCAAAGTGGTGTTCGGCACTTTCTTCAACAGATTCTGAAAGAAACATGATGACACGCAAAGGCATCATCCTCGCCGGCGGATCGGGTAGCCGACTCTTTCCGGCCACTCTCGCCATCAGTAAGCAGTTGCTGCCGGTGTTTGACAAGCCGATGATCTATTACCCGCTCACCACGCTTATGCTGGCGGGCATCCGAGAGGTGCTCATTATTTCCACGCCGCAGGACACGCCCCGATTCGAACAACTGCTGGGGACTGGTCATCAATGGGGCATCAATCTTCAGTATGCCATACAGCCCTCACCCGCCGGGCTCGCACAGGCGTTTCTAATTGGCGAATCGTTCATCGGAAATGATGTTTCTGCATTGGTCTTGGGTGATAACATCTTCTACGGCCATGATTTCCACGCTCTGCTCGGTCATGCGATGGCGCGTACCAAAGGAGCGACGATCTTTGCGTATCATGTTCAAGATCCGGAACGGTATGGTGTGGTCGAGTTTGACAGAGTGGGCCAGGTCCTTTCATTGGAGGAAAAGCCGAAGCAACCCCTGTCGCCCTATGCAGTGACTGGTCTCTACTTCTATGACCAACAAGTAATTGATTTGGCTAAAAGCCTAAGGCCTTCGCTCCGCGGCGAGCTGGAAATCACCGATCTCAACCGCTTGTATCTCGAGAGAGGTCAGCTGAACGTGGAAGTCATGGGGCGAGGCTATGCATGGCTTGATACCGGCACACATGAATCGCTGCTCGATGCGAGCCAATTCATCGCGACCCTAGAAAACCGACAAGGTTTGAAGGTGGCTTGTCCGGAAGAAATCGCATATAGAAAGAAGTGGATTAAGGGGGATCAATTAGAAGCGCTTGCACAACCGTTAACCAATAGCGGGTATGGCCAATATCTCCTGCGGGTGCTCAAAGAAAAACTGCTTGAATAAATACCATCCACGTCTCCATCCCGGACGCATCACGGGTCGAATCGGAGCTTCGTGCGGTGGGAAGTTTTCTTGAAGCGTCGCAGATAGGGGCAATAATGCGGCCCTTCGGAGAAGGGTGCATTCCAGGATCAGTCAAGAACGCTGAGATTCATCACATGCAACACTTTTCCACGTCGCCCAAGGAAATGGCCGCTAGTCTGTGGCGCAATCGTTCCCTCATTATACAAATGGGCAAACGCGAAGTTATCGGTCGATATCGCGGTTCAGTCATGGGACTCGCCTGGTCTTTCTTCAACCCTGTGCTCATGCTGGCGGTCTATACGTTCGTCTTTTCCGTCGTGTTCAAGGCGCGCTGGGGCGTGGGAAACGAAGAAAGCAAAGCCAGTTTTGCCATCATTCTCTTTGTCGGCATGATCGTGCACGGGGTGTTCGCTGAATGCATCAATCGTGCACCGGGCCTCATCCTCTCCAACGTGAACTACGTCAAAAAGGTCGTGTTCCCGCTGGAGATTCTGCCGTGGGTTGCCATGGGCTCAGCTTTGTTTCATGCCTTGATTAGCTTGGCGGTGCTGCTGGTGGCGCAACTTATTGTGAACGTCTCGTTGCCCTGGACTGTAGTGTTCTTTCCGTTGGTTATTCTTCCGCTATTGATTGCCACGATGGGGTTTGCCTGGATTCTGTCAGCTACCGGCGTGTTTGTTCGCGACATTGCCCAAACCACTGGAATAATCACTACGGTGTTGTTGTTCCTATCGCCGGTGTTCTATCCCGTGTCCGCCCTGCCAAAGGCATATCAGGGATGGCTGTTACTCAATCCACTTACCTTCGTCATCGAGGAAGCGCGGAACGTCCTCATATGGGGAAGAATGCTGGACTGGACAGGCTGGGCGCTCTCCTTCATAGTCGGCATAACCATTGCTTGGGTGGGGTTCTGGTGGTTTCAGAAGACAAGAAATGGATTTGCCGATGTCCTCTAAAAATCTCTTGAAGGAATCCTCGATTCCTTTGCAGGAGAGCGAGCTGGGTGATGGGGCAAGCCTAGTCCAGCAGGTACGGGGCGACTTTGCCATTCGCGTTCAGAACGTGAGCAAGTGTTACCAGATCTATAATAGACCAGAAGATCGATTGAAGCAGGCAATCTATCCACGCCTGCACCGACTGCTGGGCAAGGAGCCAAGGAACTACGCGCGCAACTTCTGGTCATTGAAGGACATCTCCTTCGATGTCAAAAAGGGAGAGACGGTCGGTATCATTGGACGGAACGGATCTGGGAAATCGACGCTGCTGCAGATAATCGCCGGCACGTTAGAGACAACGCACGGGCAGATACAGGTCGATGGGCGCGTGGCCGCGTTACTGGAGCTGGGGAGCGGGTTCAACTCCGAATTCACCGGACGCGAAAACGTTTACATGAATGCGGCAATTCAAGGCCTAAGCCATACCGAAACGGAAGCCAGGTTCGACGACATCGCGGCCTTCGCGGATATCGGCGATTTTCTTGATCAGCCGATTAAGACCTATAGTTCCGGGATGGTGATGCGCCTCGCGTTTGCCGTCAACGCATGCATCGAGCCCGACATCCTTATCGTGGACGAAGCGTTAGGCGTCGGAGATGCACCGTTTCAATCGAAGTGCTATAAACGGCTTCGGCGCTTGGTGGACGAAGGGAAAAGCATCCTATTTGTGTCGCACGATATCGGGACGGTCCGGTCCATCTGCAGCCGTGTAGTCTGGTTGAAGGGTGGATGTGTGGAGATGTGGGGCGCAGGTAAGGATGTTTCAAGGGAATACGAACTGTTTTGCTACCAAGAACAAGGCATAGATATTTCGCCGCTAGTACATAGTCGCAACGACAACATAACTCAGGTTGAAAACCTATCCACCATTACTGATAGGTTTGAATCAGAAGCTCCGGTGGCCAATCTTCTCTTAGCTCCTAACCCTACATTCGATTCCTACTATGGCAAGACAAGATATGGAACAGGAGCTGTCACCATAAAAAACTTCTTAATATTGGACAAGACAGGAACACCTGTAGCCTCATGTGAATATGATGAAGAACTTACTTTTGCATACCTTCTTATGGCGCATACCTTCATAGAGTCAGACATTCTTCTTGGGCTGTTATTCAGGGACTTAAAGGGTCATGATATTTATGCCGCCAATGATTTAAATGTCATCCATCGACTTGAAGCGGTGCCGGGCGATTACTTTGTTGCAAGTGCAAAATTGAAACTTCCATTGCACCATCAACAGTATCAGATCATGACCAGCATCCTGGGATATCAAGACGGAGTAGCCGTGCAAGGGAACGGCTACGACTTTACCAATGCGATTATTTATGATGCAGTTGAGGAAGCGGCTTTTGTAGAAGTGAAGCCATACAGGATGCCGCTTCGTGGACCGGTTCACGCCTGCGCCAGAGTTAGCTTAATCAAACTGCAGCCGACATCAAATTGAGTGCATTAAGCATGGAATCTCGGCCCTTGAGAAAGAAAATAGCTGTCGAGATGTATCTCTTTGACACATGTACTCTCAAATGCGGGTACTGCCATTTAGCTGAGACAGGTAAGGTTTTGGATAATTCTCAGTTGCGGCCATATAAGGATAAAA
Organism: uncultured Nitrospira sp.; assembly: GCA_964587955.1. Lineage (GTDB taxonomy): Bacteria > Nitrospirota > Nitrospiria > Nitrospirales > Nitrospiraceae > Nitrospira_D. The sequence goes on along the minus strand of CAZPNQ010000001.1, from coordinate 143,972 downwards.
ATTTCGTTCTCAATATAGCTCAGTTCTTTGTGTGCCGGTCAGCAGAGATAAAATGGCTTGTCACCCTAACGGGTGGAGAGCCGTTGTTGATGTCAAACCTACCTTTGTTCGGTGACGAATTGGCAGTTGCAGGAAACAAATTGGCATTCTATACGGCGCTGGCAATCGGAGAGAGGCATCCTTCATTTCGTTGGTTGCTTGAGGAAGGAACCGGATGCACCGATTACATAATGGCGTCCTTCCATGCTGAGGCAGAACCCATTGAAGAGCAATTCTTTGAAAGGATTCGTCTACTCAAGAATGCTGGTCATGCCGTCATATTGAGATTTGTTGGACATCCTCAGCGACTGGACAAGTTGAATGATCTTGCAGAGCGATGTCAGTCATTAAACATTGCTCTATATCCAACAACCTTGTTTGCTCCGAATTATCCTGAGTCATATTCCCAAGATCAAATAAACAACCTATCGAAACATTTCTCATCCCTAAGTCAGATCATTCAATTGAAAAATGGCTTAGATACAACAAATCTAACTTGTAAAGCAGGTAGTGAACTCATAAGCATAGATATGAGAACGGGTAATATTACTCCTTGCATAACAGTAGATGGACCGATTTTAGGAAACATCTACGATAACCAACTGGCGTTTCTTGGTGCCAGCGGCCCATGTCCTAAGAAAGGTATATCCTGCTCCTGTGACATTCATTTCCAACAGGACATTGTCGATGGTGCGCATGATTCGGAAGCATTTGAGAAGATAAAAAAGGGATACGTTAATCCAATAGACAGTCAGGATCGTATGTTAACAACGGGATTAGCTTTATTTAATGGGCTCCAACAAATCGGACAAACCGACACCGCACATCTTGTTAGTTTACCTTCTGAACTTGTCAGATCTGTATACGACAAAAGCAACGAGTTTTTTAAGGGTGACTATTCTTCTGCAAACCACTATAAATTCAAATCGAGACAATTTCCTGAAAGCTAATATCTTCATGAGCGGTATGACCTTCACTACTGTTCCAGGCCGTCCTGACATTGAATTGCCGGCGTTTTATGAAAGCTTTGCTTGGTATTATCCGAAGTGCGAACTGCAGACCAAAGAGTGGTTTGTAAAAAATGCCAGGCCGGATTGGGTGTATATCGATTGCGGAGCAAACATCGGATATTACAGCATTCTTTTCTCACAATTATCGCCTCGTGGCACCGTGCATGCGGTTGAGCCCACGGCCACCGCAGACATGCTGGAGGCCAACATCAAGTACAATAAATGCCGGAATATTGTCATTCATCGATTGGCGATGGGGCAGTTCTCGGGACAACGGGTCGACAAGATTTTTCGTATGTGGGGCCAGGATCCAGAGGAGCATGAGTATAACTTTTCTACTGTGGACCAGTTTGTTGAGAAGCTAAAGCTGCCGAAACTGGATTGCATCAAGATTGACGTGGATTCGTTTGACTTCGAAGTGCTAATGGGAGCCCAGAATACGCTTGAGCGTCTCGATCCCTGGGTCGTGGTAGAGCTCAATCATGCTTTAGGGATGCGCGGACAATCCAACATGGCCGCGTTATCGTGGTTGCGCGATCGAGGGTATCATCAAGCCCTTGTACTTGATCACGATAATTTTGTCCTACGACGCTCAGCGCCTCCAGAGGCCATGACGACGCAGCATTCTTTCCACCTGAATTTTCCACATGACGGCGCGTAACGCATTTGCACAGACACCTCAGGTCTTGCCCCTATCGAAGCTCGGTGGGTTGGTTCCTTCTTCTCTCATGTCACCACCCAGCATGTCTGTGAAGCGCTTGGATCAATGGAAAATGGAAGAGGACGATGCTCCAATCTTGACATTTCTCTATGGAGCTCAGCGCCCACGCAGGCATTTAGAATTCGGTACGTGGCAAGGATGGGGAGCGGTGCTTTGCCTGGAGTCCTGCGATGCGACTGTTTGGACGATCAATCTTCCCGACGGAGAAATTCGTTCTGATGGGACATGGGCTTATGGACAGAGGGTGATCGGTTCGAGTGACGCTCCTGACGGGATCATCACAGAGACGTTCGGTGAAGATGAACTCGGTCCTCGCACCTACCATCGGACAGATGCTGGAGGTTATATCGGGCGTCTCTATCGCGAGAAGGGATTGGGTCGCCGAGTGTGTCAGATCTATTGCGACAGTCGTCAATGGGAGACATCGAACTATCCCGAGGGATTTTTTGACAGTGTGTTGATCGATGGAGGACATCAGTCCGAGGTCGTCATAAGCGATACACAGAAGGCATTGCCGTTGCTGCGTTCAGGAGGATTGATGATCTGGCATGATTTCTGTCCATTGCCGGAGATTCGTTCGCAGTTCGAAACGGTGAGGGGGGTGACGGAGGCGGTCGCGCAGCTTCTTCCCGAATTGCAGAACCAATTCGATCCTTTCTGCTGGATTAATCCCAGCTGGATATTGGTGGGTATCAAAAAGTGAGCTCACACACCGACTCGGCCCCGTTTATGCGCGTGGCATCCTGTGCTCCCGAACTTCGAGTCGGAGACGTGGATTTCAACGCCGCGCAAATGCACGCGGCGATGGGCGTAGCGGCCGAGCGTGGGGCATCGCTCGTTCTGTTCCCTGAGCTATCGCTGACGGCCTACACCTGCGCCGATCTTTTCGCTCAGTCGCTTGTTGTCCGGAAGGCGAGAGAAGCGCTGCTGGCACTGGCCGATAAAACGGCCCGCCTCAATATCTATGCAATTGTCGGGTTGCCACTAGCCCTGGAGGGGCGTCTCTACAACTGTGCCGCTATGATCGGCGGCGGAGTGGTCCTGGGTCTAGTCCCAAAAGTATTCCTCCCGACGAACGGCGAGTTCTACGAGGAGCGATGGTTTACATCCGGCAGGAAACTCACGGTGACCGAAATCGACGTGGGCGGGTACGCAGTACCTTTCACCACAGATGTGCTGTTTCCTGTGCCGTCTGTGCCTGGCTGCACGATCGGCGTCGAAATTTGCGAGGACTTGTGGGCCGTCGAACCTCCGAGCGGTGAGCAGGCGCTTGCAGGCGCCACGCTTATCTGTAATCCCTCAGCCAGCAATGAATTGCTGGGCAAGAGTGCGTATCGACGAGACCTCGTCAAGTCGCAGTCCGCTCGTTGCTTGGCAGCCTACGCGTACGCCTCATCAGGTCCCGGAGAATCGTCGACCGATCTGGTGTTTTCCGGCCATTGCATGGTAGCGGAGAATGGCATCGTCCTGGCCGAGTCGGAACGGTTCTGCTTCGACACGCAAATCATCTACGCCGACATTGATTTTGAACGCGTTCAGCACGAACGGTTGTGCAACAGTTCGTTTTCCAGGGATGCGTCGAACAAGAGATTCCATGTAGTGCCGGTGAAGTGCGAGGTGAACCAATCCGTACAAGAGCGGTTGGGTTCGCTACGGCCAAATTCCCCGACGCCGTTCGTCCCGATCGATCCTCGCGTGCGCGCATCCACCTGTCGAGAGATTTTCGCTATCCAATCGACAGGACTGGCCAAAAGATTAAGGCATACGCAGGCGAGGCACGTCGTGATTGGAATCTCGGGAGGTCTCGATTCGACCCTGGCGTTGCTGGTGGTCGTCCACGCCTTCGACGTACTTGGGCTTGATCGAAAAGGTATTCTGGCTGTGACTATGCCTGGGTTGGGAACGAGCCGGCGGGCAAGGACCAATGCCGAAACACTCGCCGAACTCATTGGAGCCGAGTTACGTGTCATTTCTATACGAGATGCAGTGGCGCAGCATTTCAAAGACATTGACCACAGTGAAGAAATGCAGGACGTGACGTATGAAAACGCGCAGGCTCGCGAACGCACCCAAATTCTCATGGATCTCGCCAACAAAGTCGGGGGCTTTGTGGTAGGTACGGGCGATCTATCCGAGGCCGCATTAGGCTGGTGCACCTTTAACGGCGACCACATGTCGATGTATCATGTCAATATCGGTGTGCCTAAAACGCTGGTGCGCTACATGATTCAATGGTGCGCGGAGGAAGAGTTTTCGGGCGGCATATCGAACGTGCTCCGAGACATCAGCGCCATGCCGATTTCTCCCGAGCTGCTTCCAGTAGATGCGCAAGGCCAGGTGCGGCAAATTACCGAAGACATCGTGGGTCCGTTTGAATTGCACGACTACTTTCTCTACCGCATGGTCCGATGTGGCGAGGCTCCGGCGAAAATAATGTACATGGCCGAATTGGCCTTTGGGAACAAGTACGATCGCGCGACAATCTTGAGGTGGCTCGAGGTGTTTGTCGCGCGGTTTTTCAGTCAACAATTCAAACGCTCCGCGATGCCGGATGGTCCCAAGGTGGGATCGGTGGCGTTGTCGCCGCGTGGCGACTGGCGGATGCCGAGCGACGCGTCGGCAGCCATGTGGGTGGCCGAGATCAAGGAGCTTAAAGGTTTAGGACGGAGTGGTTAATCGTTTAGCCAAGAGGGGATCGTGAAGGACAATCTAATCGTGGTGTGTGGAGCAGGGGGATTTATCGGAGGCCATCTCGTTGCCGATTTATTACGACAAGGATGCACGCGTATACGAGCCGTTGACCTCAAGCCCTTGGAGCGGTGGTATCAACGATGGGACGGCGTTGAGAATCTCGGTGCAGTAGATCTCAAAGAGTTGCCGTCATGTCAAAGGTCGGTGAAAGGTGCGCATTGGATCTACAACCTTGCGGCCGATATGGGAGGCATGGGTTTTATCGAGAACAACAAAGCGCTCTGTATGCTGAGCGTATTGATTAATACCCATCTCCTTCAGGCTGCCCATGAAGCGGACATCAGCCGATTTTTTTACGCGTCGTCCGCATGTGTCTATAACCATGATAAACAGACGGACCCAAACGTAACCGGGCTCAAGGAAGAGGATGCTTACCCTGGGATGCCTGAGGACGGATACGGATGGGAAAAGCTGTTCAGCGAGCGTATGTGCCGGCACTTCACGGAGGATTTCAAGCTTGTGACTAGAGTGGCACGGTATCACAATGTATATGGTCCGCTGGGAACCTATGACGGAGGTCGGGAGAAAGCGCCGGCAGCTATTTGTCGGAAAGTGGTCGAAGCTAAGTTGAATGGAAAACATGACATTGAGATTTGGGGAAGCGGAGAGCAGACGCGTTCCTTTATGTATATCGAGGATTGCATCAAAGGCACTCAGGACATCATGCGCAGTGAAACGATTACCTTCCCGATCAATTTGGGAAGCGCCGAGAAAGTGTCGATCAACCAGCTCGTCGATATCGTGGAAGACATCGCCGGGATCAAATTAAGGCGTCAATACAATTTGAACGCGCCCAAAGGCGTCAACGGGCGGAATAGCGACAATACATTGATCGAGAAAATGTTGGGATGGGAACCGTCGATTCCCCTGCGCATCGGCATGGAGCGGACCTATGCCTGGATCTATGATCAAATGCAGAGTGGCAAATCAAAGGACGCCGTCGTCAATCTCGCGTGACGCCGCGGATTTCCATGGATTACACTACAGGTTTCACTAAAATGACCCGGTCGTTAGTCGAGCAGATGTCGTTTGATGCAGAACCGTTCACCTTGCTTGACGTGGGCTGTAGTGGAGGCATCTCTCAGTTCTGGCGTGTCTTCGAGCCTTCGCTATATGCTGTAGGCATCGATCCTGTGGTGACGGAATGTGAACGGCTTAATGAGCAAGAGCATAATCCCAACGTGCGTTACCATCCAGTGTTTGTCGGCCTGCCGGATGATCATCCATTTGTCGAAAAACGAGGGAAACAGGAGCCTTGGGGTGGTAACCCATGGAATAGATTGAGCGCCCAATTGGCAAGCGATATTCTTAGAGGAAAGGTGCGGGAGAAGGATAAGCTGTCAGTCCTTAATGATTGGAAAGGGTCCGTCTTGGCTGACCCGAAATCGAAAATAGGCGTCGATGAACTTGTGCGGCGGGAAAAGTTGTTGAACCTGGACTTTATAAAAGTAGACGTTGATGGCTATGATCTTGATGTCATCCTTTCAGCAGAAACGATCACGAAATCCTCCCCTGTTTTGGGCTACACGTTGGAAGTAAACTTTTACGGGAGTCCATCTGATACCGATCATACGTTCCACAATACTGATCGGTTGATGCGGCAATGGGGGTTTGATCTATTTGGTCTGTCGTTTAGGCGGTATTCAGCAGCGGCATTACCCGCACCGTTCGAATGGGACGGACCGGCACAGACCATTTTGGGCAGACCATATCAGGGGGACGCCGTCTATCTTCGGGATCCAATGAATGCTGGAACAAAAGGTGCTCCGCCGTCTTTGTCCTTATCGCCATGCAAGATGCTCAAGCTTGCGTGTTTATTCGAGTGTTTCGGGTTGCCAGATCATGCCGCAGAGCTCATCCAGGCAAATGGACCCTACCTCTCCGAGGTATGTAATTCCAAGGAACTCTTGGATGTCTTGGCAAAAGAAGTGGATCCGACTATCCAAGGTTATGCGGAGTACATTCATAAGTTTTCTGAAGATCCGACGGCGTATTATCGCTCTCGCCGGCTTTCTAGACCAATCCTAGGGCAAACTGTATCGAGCTTCGCACCGACCTGGAGGAAGATAATAAACCGTCTGCGAAATCGGCTCCATGTTTCTTAACAGACGTTCGGTTCAGAGGAGATCATGGTTGGCAGTGCTTTGAAAAGGGCTCTGGGATTCTTCAGGGAACGTCGTCCGCCGCCCATCTCATTAGGGAGTATGAGCGAAAACGATTTGTATGCGATGGTCGATCGTTATACGAAACAAGAAATAAAGGATTCCTTTGGACACGATCCCTGGACACGTAATTTTCTTCTTAATGCCTGGGAGTATGTGACGAAGCAGGATGTCCTGGAATCTTATCCATGGAATGTAGCGCTCCCTGTCGCTGATCTTTGTAATGCACGGTGTACGTTTTGCGATTCCTGGCTGCGCGGTGAAGGAGTGATGAAGCTGGAAGAGGTGGAGCGGTTCGTTGAAGTCTTAAAGTATGCCAGATGGATTGGAATACAGGGCCATGGAGAACCGCTTGCCAATCCTCACATCGATTCTATCTTGACTCGAATCAGTGAGGTCATAGACCGTCGTGCAAAGGCCTACATTATCACTAACGGAGTGTATCTTGAAAAAAAACTAGACCTGCTCCTGCGCTCCAGAGTCAAAGGATTCAACATCAGTCTCAATGCCGCAACTAATCGTGTTCATGATGTCGTGATGGGGCTTGGCGAACAGGCATTCGCGTCAGTCATTTCCTCGATAAAGAAGATCATCCACATGAGAGAGAATCAGGATTCCTCTCTCGAGGTAACCATTTCCATGGTGTTGACCTCCGATAACATCGAGGAGGCCAGCAACTTTATCTGCCTAGGCAATGAGCTTCGCGTTAACCGTATCTATTTACGCACATTGATGCCGATTGCGCCCCCGCCGTCTACTGCAGACTGGAGTGAGGCAAGTTGGGCAAGTGCACAGCTGTCACCTTCGGGCTTAAACTACCAGTTGTTGCCTCCATACCGGCATCCGCAATTTGCTCAGCTTGCCGACCGTCTTCGGCAGGACATTGGCCATTCACGTGTGCCTATTGAGGCGAATCCCGATACGTGGAGCCAGCCTGTTTTCTCAAAGGACGTGACGGAATATCTCGAGATCAAAAAGCCTACATTCATCAAACGCGAGGAAGCCTTGGTGGACAAAGAACTCAGGCAAACTTACAAAGCCTCCATGAAAAATGTGACCGGCAGAGGAGAGCTGGTTTATCAAGTTGGGGATGAAGGTGAGAACCCCTATGGGAGGGTTGCGCCTTTTAGTTGTCGTTTTGTCTATCAGCAGTTGATCTGCACGGAGATAAATTTTCGGGTCATTCCATGCTGTTATATGTCTGACGTGCCGGGGTATCGATCTGTCATCGTTGACGGGACAGGAGACTTCTTTGAATATTGGAACTCCCCAGCCTTCGTTGAATTGAGACGACGCTTGCGAAATGGCCCACTGTTTTCAGCCTGCAAGACTTGCCCTAATCAGGGATAGACACTTCCCGATGAACAGGTCAGTTCCTGGTGTAATCGCATCCTTTGGTGGTCTCAGCTACTAGATAGTCATGTGAGTTCTTTCGTGGGCGAGCAAGGCGCACCTGTAGGATGGCGCTCTAGTCTTGAATCACGAAGTACCGGCTCTTGAGATGAAACAATGGCTAAGTGGTTAGCATGAATAAGCCCTCTCCATATATCTCTGTTGTGACGGCTTCGCGGAATGACGATCATGGTGGCGATCCGCTCATTCGCACGCAAATCTTCATCAATAATTTCGCGAGGCAGTGTGAGAAATACCGCTTGCCGGCAGAACTGATCATTGTGGATTGGAACCCGGTTCCCAACAGAGCCGGCCTTGCAGCCGTGTTAACTTTGCCTATCGAATCAACTTTTGTTCACGCCTATACGATTACGGTCCCCACGACATTGCATCGACGTCTGAAATATGCGGACCACCTGCCGTTGTTTCAAATGATCGCAAAGAATGTCGGGATTCGCCGTGCAAAGGGTGAATTCGTCTTAGCCACGAACATTGATATTTTGTTCTCAGATGAGCTCATCCGATTCATTGCCACACAACGTCTAGATATGAAAAAGCAATATCGAGTAGATCGGTACGACATCGAAAGCGGTTTGACGGCTCAATCGACCTTGGAAGAGACCCTGAACTATGCGTGGAGTCACCCAATTCGAGCGCATCGTCGGTTTCAGCCGGATCGTCTGGTGAGCCATTTGTACGAGGCAGAGTTTTTCAGAAGAGAATGCATTCCTGGTAAGTCACACCGAAAATACGACAATGTGGAAGTGATTGCCGAAGATGGCACGTGGCAAGTCCAGCCGAATCGAACAGTCAATATGACCCACTTGCATACGAATGCCTGCGGAGATTTTGCTTTGTTGCCAAATGAAGGATGGTCATCCATTCGGGGTTATCCCGAGTTTGCCTCATACTCGTTCAACATCGACAGTATGGGGCTTATCGCTGCACATTACGCCGGTTACCAGGAGATATCTCTTCTTCCGCCGTGCGTTTGTTTTCATATCGAACACGGCATCGGTTCCGGTTGGACACCAGAAGGGGAAAAACAATTATTCGGCCGACTGGAAAAGGCCGGAATATTAAATCCTGAGTGGCCAGTCCTTACTCCACTCGTCGATGAGATGCGAAAAGAAGGGAGAGCATTGGAATTCAACAGCCCTCATTGGGGCCTCGCGGACATTGAATTGCCGGAGCGGTTGCTTGGCGATGCGGCTCCGATTACTGAGTTGGAGCTAGAGAAAGTTGGCTCCCAGACTCGGACTCATTCGGTCTCGTCCATTCAGCCAGGCTTTGACCTTGATCGGCTAACCTTGTCACACGAGCGACGCCACGGACCGGCCACATACGGTCATGATTCGGACAGAACCGTTTTCTATATTCCGCGCTGGAACGGATCCTATTCGGAAGAGCAGGCGGTTGTGAACCGTATATCGTTGCTTCAAGAGAACAATACAAAATTTGTTCTGACCGAATTTCCAAGCAGGTTTCGTTTACGGTTCGATCCTTGTCAGTGCCCAGGTCTCGTCACGATATATTCAATGACTATCATGGACAAAGATAAGAGGCTTGTGTGGGAACTCACCAACCATCATGTCGGTAAGATCAAGATTGCGGGTACTGCAGTTTTGCTCCGTGACACTAGCTGGAGGCGGCGGATTTTTTCGAATGGATCAGCATGCAGTGCGCCACCGCTTCACATCGTAAGCACCGGACTGGATCCTCAAGTACTGCTCCCCCGGCTACCTGGCGACGTTGCATTTCCAATTGTTATCTCTGTCAAAATGAACGTGGCGCCGTCCAGATAGATGCATCCATACAAACAGCCCACAAAAGGTCCTTATCATTTGAAGAAGAGTGCTAGCGCAAAAGAGGATGTATGAACGGAGAAATGGCGTCAGTAGTGCCGAGCGCTAATATTCATGATCTCTTGTCATGTCCAAGAACAGGCGCTTCCATTGAGCGCTGTGATGATGCCTACGTCAGCGTTGGCGATCCAACTCTGCGTTTTCCCATCGAAGGTGGCGTTATCAGAGCCTTTATTCCTCATGATCGTGTGGAGGTGGATGTCACCCTGAACATGAAGGCTTTCTATGAGGCTAACCCGTTCCCAAATTATGATGATGTTGATAATCTCGGCACGCTGATACAGAAAAGCGTCGAGCGTGGCTTTCCTGAAATGTTGAACCGATCCATCCTTCTCAATGCATCGGTATTAGAAGTCGGCTGTGGAACAGGACAACTGGGAAATTTTTTGAGTATATGTGGCCGCCGAGTCGTCTCAGTAGACATGTGTCTGAACTCACTTAAATTGGGTCAGCGCTTTAAAGAATCCAATGGGCTTACGAATATAACCTTTGCTCAAATGAACCTATTCCGTCTTCCATTTCACCCTGCTTCGTTCGATGTCGTGATCTGCACGGGTGTGCTCCACCACACGAGTGATCCGTTCGCCGGGTTTCAAGGACTTCTGCGATTCGTTAAGCCCGGGGGAAAAATTATCATCGGACTGTATGGTTTATATGGCCGGTTGAAGACACGACTCAGAGGAATGCTCGACCGTTCGGTAGGAGACCGGATCGCGATGTTTGATCCGTATATTCGGCAACATCGGGTAGAGGGTGACAAGCGTCGGGCGTGGATCATGGATCAGTACAGAAATCCACATGAGTCGTTCCATACGATGGACGAGGTGCTGCATTGGTTCGACAAGATGGATATTCGCTTTGTTCGCGCAGTGCCAAGTACCGTGTTTGGCTCGCGATTTCAGCTTGATTATCGATACTCCCTATTTGAACCCGAATCTCGTGGTTCTTTTTTCGATCGTTTACTCAGCCAACTTCAGCAGATGCGATTTGATACTGAAGGAGGGCTATTCATCATGATTGGAACAAAGGCATGACCACTCGACGCAAGGTCGCGTTTGCAATCCTTACGGTCCTTCTGTTCGTAGGACTCGTCGAAGGAGCGGCCCGGTTGTATTGGTGGCGAATGCAGAGCGAAGTGTTTGCAAATGTAACCGAGAAATCAAAAGCACTACTACGGAATGATGGGATTAACTTCATGAAAGAAGTTCATCCGATATACGGGTACGTTCTAAAACCAGGCCAATACTCGCAAGCTGTTTACATAAACCCACATGGCTTTATGCAGCGCGACGTTGTGCCCGTCGTCAGACAGGCGAATCATTTGCGCGTCGTTGCAATGGGGGAATCGACGACACAGGGTCACGACGTTGATACTGGCAACTATCCTGTACATCTCCGGCAGATACTCCAGCACCATGTGAAGGATAGGGCGGGTGTAGAGGTTGTCAATGCAGGAGTCGCGGGCTGGAACAGCGACCAAGTTATGTTTCGCGCAGAACGTGAAATGGCGGCCTATCGTCCTGACATTGTAATCCTGTATGTGGGATGGAATGATTTCCAATCGTATGATCCCTTCGGAGCAGCACCAACTCAGTCATACTTTACCTATGCGTACGGCGGAACCAGCCTGTGGATCAATGAATCAGGTTTGAAGTCTTTAGTCCTGCTATCTGCCCTGTACTCACGCTTGGGCGAGAAAAGAACTGTTCCACAGTCCCCCACAGGGTCACCGACACCAGAATTAACATATCGCTATTACTTGGAAAATGTTGACCGGCTTATCCAAGCCTATAAGCGAGAGGATCCTAATGTTGTTATTGCCATGAGCACGATTGCAAGCCGGTGGCCACGGGGTACTCGTGAACAGTTTGATGAGCGTAACGGTCATGTATGGTGGATGGAGACCCATCAACTTGGACCTAATGATGCGGCTTCATCGCTGAGACGTTTTAATGATCTGATTAGACAGTTTGTGCAGTTACACGGACTTCATTTAATCGATATAGAGCGGGAATTTGAAAATTTAGATCGTGGGACATTGTTTTGGGATTTTGCGCATCTACACCCTGAGGGATATGAACTATTTGCTGAGATAATGTACGAAACGTTGCGCCAAGCAAAAGTGGTTGCCGGGGATCCGAGCCCGCGGCTCCGAGAGTTGCGCAAGAAGTATGAGAGTCGACCGGCCCCTCTCTGAGAAAAGACCTCAAGAAGGACTTTGTATGCCAAGCTACATACTGGGAATCTCGGCTTTTTACCACGACAGTGCTGCCTGCCTTTTAAAAGACGGTGAGATTATCGCTGCAGTAGAGGAGGAGCGGTTCTCGCGCAAAAAGGGGGATGATCGTTTCCCGTCGAACGCCGTCGCATACTGTTTGGCCGAAGCTGGAATCAGCGGATCGAAACTTGATGCGGTGGCGTACTACGATAAGCCGATCCAGACTTTCAGTCGACTTTTACAATCTTATTTGGAATATCCATTTAACAGCTACCGATCATGGCGAAGGAGTTTACCAGTCTGGGCTCAAGAGAAGTTGAAGATTCCCAAGCTCATTGATGACAGCATCCCCGGCTTCAAGGGGGAGATTTACTTTACTCGCCATCATGAGTCTCATGCGGCATCAACCTTCTACTGTAGCCCATTTGAAACCGCAGCTATTCTCATTGTTGATGGAGTTGGTGAATGGGCTTGTACCTCAATCGGTGAAGGCAACAGCCACGGTCTGAAACTCCTGAAGGAGGTCAGGTTTCCGCATTCTTTAGGACTCTTCTATAGCGGAATGACGCAGTATCTTGGATTTGCCGTGGACATGGACGAGTACAAAGTGATGGGACTCGCGCCTTATGGAGAACCGAAGTACGTTTCTCAATTGCTGGATAAGGTCATCGACCTTAAGCCTGATGGATCGCTAGCTCTTAACCTAGAGTACTTCGATTATCCGCATGGCTTGACAATGATCAATGATCGACTATCGGTGTTCTTCGGATATCCGGCGCGGTCCTCCGAAGCCAAACTTGACCAGTTCTACACGGACGTGGCCGCTTCGGTCCAGGCTATCACAGTGGAAGCCATGCTACGTCTTGCCCGGACGGCGAAGAAGCTGACCGGCCATCGTCAACTGTGCCTCGCGGGGGGTGTGGCGCTGAATTGCGTCGCAAATGGTGCTATTTATCGAGACGGTCAGTTTGATGACATCTACATTCAACCTGCAGCCGGGGATGCCGGCGGAGCGATCGGTGCGGCGTTGCAAGTGTGGCATCAAGCTATGGGACAACCAAGGGGCGAACCACGAGCAGAACGTATGCGCGGCGGATACTTGGGACCTGCAGTGAGAGACGCAGCAGTTGTTCCTTACCTCGATGGTCTCGGGGTTCACTATGTGAAGCTCTCAGCCGCAGAGCTGCCGGGAAAGGTCGCCCGCTGGATCGCTGCCGGGTATATCATTGGCTTCTGTCACGGGCATATGGAATTCGGGCCTCGCGCTCTTGGAGCCAGGAGTATTCTCGGCGATCCCCGTGATCCGGAGAATCAAAGCCGTATCAATCGTAAGGTGAAGTATCGAGAGTCTTTCCGTCCGTTCGCCCCGGCCATTCTTGAAGATCATGTGAGAGATTTCTTCGATATCAACATCCCAAGCCCTTACATGCTGATGGTGATGCCGTTGCGGGAAGAACGTCGCCGCAATCGGCAAGAAAACGTTGAAGCGCAAGGGTTGGACAAGTTACGCGTCGTTCGGTCAGACGTGCCTGCTGTGACACACGTCGATTATTCGGTCCGGCTTCAGACTGTCACGGCACAGCGTAATCCGATGTTTCATCGCGTTGTCGCCGAATTTTACGAGTTGACCGGCTGCCCCATGATCGTCAACACGAGTTTCAATGTTCGGGGCGAACCTATTGTGTGTGATCATGAAGACGCCTATCGGTGTTTTCGAATGACGGATATCGACATTCTGGTTTTAGATACATGTGTCGTGGCAAAGCCTGGCCTGAACCTTGATGCGCCGCCGCGGCAATTCGTTCTTCCCGATTCGGTGTTGGCATGATAGGGCGCGTCAAATATTCCCCCGGCCCCTCAGCGGAGCGGAATCAGCTTTTGATCCTCGCCGCGGGACTCCTGATTGTCGGAGCAAGTTACTATTGGTTTGCAGACGGAATCATTCTTCCGATGTTCTTTGTAGGCATAGCGAGTCTGGCTCTCGCCGGCGGCATAGCGTATGAAAAATGTGGCCGGCCTGTGTTCCTTCTGTTTGCATTACTGTCTTCGTTCATCGGCCGAGTGGTCTCGACTGTGATCATCGCGGTCATTTATTTCTGTACAATCTTGGTGTTTGGTTCCGTGCTTAGATTATTTGGTATGAATAAGCTGGAACGAAAGTTTTCACGCTGCCGACTGCGAGAATCGATGTTCGTGGACGCACCGATGACCGATGCCGAAAGCTTTAGGAGGCAAAGCTGATGGCCATTGTTGAGAAAGTGAAAAGGAGAGGGTTGTTAGCCGAGTACGTCTATTTCTTTAGAACCTATAAGATGTGGTGGCTGGTGCCGGTGGTCATGGTCATCGTCGTTTTGGGTGCGTTGATCGTCATGACTGGAACACAGGGAGCCTTACTGATTTACGCTCTTTTTTGACAACTGACTTGATTCTGCGGCTTGTTAGAGACTTTGGGCCCGCTCTCATGAATAAGTGCACGCCGATTACTTTCTTTCAAACTCAACCCGTCTGTTGCTGATTGAGCGGTCTCTCACCCTGTGAAGCGAACCATATCGGCTCACCGCGGTGGACAGTAAGATGGAAAGTCGGGACAGCAAAACTCATCTGAGTTTCCCTGCTTCTCTCCAAGGCTGGAGAGTTCTCGATCGCAAGGTTGTGGTTGATCTGTCACCTTGGCTCAGCTTATGGAAGGAAACTGTTCGGCTGCCTGACGGCCGGGAAATCGATGACTATTTACAATTGGATCAGCCGGACTATGTGGAGATCGTTGCGTGGCAAGCAGGGAAGGTTTTGGGTCTGTGGCGGTACAAGCACGGCCCCCGGCGTATTAACCTCGGTCTTCCAGCAGGTTATGTCGCCAAAGGGGAAGACCCTGCTGAGGCAGCCCGTCGAGAGCTCCGCGAAGAAACCGGGTTGGAGTCCGACGAATGGCGATCTCTGGGAACCTTTTGCGTCGATGGGAACCGAACTCAAGCTCGAGCGCATCTCTTTACCGCAAATCATTGTCGGTTTGTCGGCGCACAGATTTCCGACGACCTCGAAGTTCATGTTACGGAGTGGCTCACGCCACAGCAATGGGGCCAGTATCTCGCCGAGGGATGGGTGGCCACGCTGGGAGCGGCGATGGCCGTCTATGCGGGAATTCTGATTCCATTCCAACAGTCATGTCAGTTTGAATCAGGAAAGGATGAAGCCCATGATTACTGATGTTGCCGTGATCGGATTGGGAAAGCTTGGGGGCACGATGGCGGGCTGCCTGGCTAGCAGAGGGTTTAATGTGATCGGTGTGGATGTGTCGCAGAAAGCCGTCAATGCGCTCAATGCGGGACGTGCACCGGCCCAGGAGACCGGCTTAGATGAGCTCATTGCCAATCACAAAGACCGCATACGCGCGACGTTAAGCCATGAGGAGGCGATACTCAATACCGATTTGAGTTTCGTCATCGTGCCGACGCCGAGCGACCAGCGCGGTGCGTTTTCACTTCAATATGCCGCGTATGCTTTTGAAGCGATCGGCAAAGCGTTAGCCAAGCGTGAGAGCTATCATACCGTCGTCCTTACCAGCACGGTCCTGCCTGGCTCCACCCGGTACGGCTTGCTCCCGATTTTGGAAAAACATTCGGGGAAGCAATGCGGTAGGGATTTTGGGCTTTGCTACAGCCCTGAATTTATTGCGCTGGGAACCGTGATACGGGATTACCTGAATCCCGATTTCTATCTCGTCGGAGAATTTGACGAGCGTTCCGGGGCGGCATTGGAATCGGTCAATGCCCGCGTCGCGGTTAATCACGCTCCTTCCAAGAGAATGAGCATCGAGAACGCCGAACTGGCAAAGATCTCCGTCAATAGTTTTGTCACCTTGAAAATCAGCTATGCCAACATGCTGGCTGATCTGTGCGAGCGGATCCCCGGCGGCGACGTGGACGTGGTCAGCGATGCGAT
Organism: uncultured Nitrospira sp.; assembly: GCA_964587955.1. Classification (GTDB taxonomy): domain Bacteria; phylum Nitrospirota; class Nitrospiria; order Nitrospirales; family Nitrospiraceae; genus Nitrospira_D. The sequence continues at coordinate 127,875 of CAZPNQ010000001.1, read as the reverse complement.
CGGGATGGATAAACGCATCGGCCGCCGGTATCTCACCGGAGGGTTCGGTTATGGCGGACCGTGCTTTCCTCGAGACAATGTCGCTCTCAACTTCATCGGGGGCCACGTGGGTGCATCCACGCAGCTGCTGGCAGTCAACGACGATTTCAATAGAACGATTGCTCCGCGCTTCATCGAAAAGTTCAAACCGTATCTGCACAAGGGTGCGACGGTTGCCGTGCTGGGCCTGGCCTACAAACCGTTATCACATGTGATTGAAGAGTCGGCAGGTATGTATCTGTGTCTTTCATTGGCCCACAATGGTTACCGCGTGATTGGGTACGATCCTCTGGCGGCTTCTGAAGCCCAGGCCGCGCTCCGTATGCATGCCCTCGTGGCCGATTCTCTGGCTGCCTGTCTGCAAGATGCTGAATGCGTGCTGGTCACGACGCCGGACGAACTGTACAAAGCACTTACGCCAGAGGAGTTGTTAGGCGGTAAGAAGTCCGTCACAGTCGTAGATTTTTGGCGTTGCTTGCCCGAGGCAATTCGGACGCATCCTCAAATTCGGTACGTCCCGATGGGTCGATGCCTCGACGATGCAAGGGCCGTTCAGAAACTGGAAACGTTATGGCGCAATGACGGCATCTGAGCGACACCAATCTGTATGAACATCTTGTTTGCCTTGTACGGAGACTTCACGAGCAACAGTGCCAATCCATTGGCGTTGTATGCCAGAGAACTGCGAACGCTGGGGCACACATGTGCCGTTGCTGTGCCGGGAAATCTAGAAGAGAGCGTCAAGATCTATGAGGATCGTACGTTCATCCCTGTACTTTATGCTGACGTGATTTCCGCGCCGGATTCCGTGTTTCCCGACGGGCGTCCTGCCGATGTCATTCATGCCTGCACGCCAAGGGAAATCGTCCGGCGATTTGTGACGACCTACATGGCAAAGCACCCCACGCCTTTAGTCGTCTATTTGGAAGACAACGAACGGTGGATTGCCCTGCGGGAATTAGGACTGCAAGAAGAGTCTCTGTCTGCAGAAACCGATTTCAGCATTGCTCGACGACTGCCAGACTACGTGTCTCATCCTCTTCGGTATGAACGTTTCCTCGGTCTTGCCGATGCCGTGGCCGTTATTCAGGACAAGCTCAAGAGTGAGGTTCCGTCAGGCGTGTATTGTGAAACGATCATGCTCGGGGTCGATCTGCATGTTTTTTCCCCACGGCTACCGGATCCAAGTTTGCGGAGTCAATACGGGGTCGACGAGAAGGAGCGGGTCATCGTCTATCATGGCGGTGTGGACCAGTTTAAAAAGTCGGCCATTGAGACACTTTGTCACGCGGTGGGCATCATCAACAATCGGGGATACCCCTGCAAACTACTGCGAACCGGAATTCGACCGCTCGATTTCCTCAATACATTCCCGCCGCAAAACTGCTCCAGGATCAACGACGTCGGTTTCTTGCCGAAAGCTGAACTGCCAGGCATTTTGTCCCTTGCCGATGTGTTTGTGCAACCCGGAGAGCTTACTCCCTTCGAGGATCTTCGCTTGCCGGGAAAAGTCCCCGAGTTTTTAGCGATGGGCCGTCCCGTGATCATGCCGGACATTAACATCGCGCACTTGTTCATGGATGGAGTCAACGCCGTCTTGTTGCACACCGGAAGTGCCGAAGAAATTGCGGACAAATGTGTGGCCCTTTTCTCAGATCCGGAGAAGGCGGATGCCATTGGCCGAGCGGGCCGTCGTATGGCGGAGCAGTATTTTGATGTGAGGGAACAAGCGAAGCGATTAGAGAGTCTTTACAAGACGGCATGCGGCTGCGTTGATCGTCCGGTGGACGTATCTAAGCTATGGGAATTAGAAAAACAAATTGACGATCTCAATCGAACGGTCCTGGAGGTGGTCAATTCCCGGTCATGGAAGATTACTCGGCCGTTGCGTGTTCTGGAGAGATCAGTTCGATCGTTGTTTCATCCGAGATGATGCTGTCAGCCTTATTGCGGAACATCGGTCTAGTCGGGCGGCAGGGGGGAGCGGTCTATGAGTTTCTTTTCCGCGCGCGCCGTTGGCTGCGTCTCAACAGACGGCTGCCGACTCGACAGGAATTGCGTCGAGGCATGCACCGGATCGAGCAGATACTTCGCGTTAGTAGACGATATGTGAATCTTCCTTCCGGTTTCCTTTTGCCACAGAAGTTGGATCCCTATCAAGCTTGGGTTGCCGTCAACCGCTTTTCAGAGGAAGCTGCAAAGCTTCTCCAAACCAGGCTTGAAACGTCTGGCTCAGCGTTGCCCAGAATTTCCGTGATCATGCCGGTTTACAATCCAAACCCGAAGTTTCTCGATGAAGCTATTCGTAGTGTCATCAACCAAATCTATGGCAATTGGGAACTATGTATCGCAGATGATGCCAGCACGGATGACGACGTTATGGCCACCATTCTGGGTTGGCAGAAAACCGACGATCGAATTCACGTTATTCGGCGCAAGACCAATGACAACATCAGCGTTGCGACGAACGACGCCTGTGGATTGGCAACCGGCGAATTCCTGGCGTTCCTCGATCATGACGATGTGCTCACGCCGGATGCTCTCGGCGAAGTGGCCTTAGCTTTGAGCGAGAATCCAGCTACGGATTTACTCTATTCCGATGATGATAAGATCGATCAGTCTGGCAACTGCTTTGCTCCCCAATTTAAGCCGGATTGGTCTCCGGAACTTCTGCTCTCGTATATGTACTGGAGTCATCTGGTCGTCGTGCGCCGCTCGCTGTTCGCATTATTGGGAGGGATGCGGCTAGGCTTCGAAGGATCGCAGGATTACGACTTTATTTTGCGGGCTTCTGAACGGGCACGACGAATCATTCACTTACCCTATGTCCTCTATCATTGGCGCGCTGTCCCAGGTTCTATAGCCATGTCAGGCCATGCGAAACCAGCCAGTTTTGAGGCGGGACGCCGCGCGGTTCAGGAGGCGTTGAATCGACGGGGAGTCAATGTGCCGGTGCTTCAGCAGGATTGGGCCATACGGGACAGACTGGGAATCTATCGCCCTGTCTTTCCTGATCACGGCCCTTCCATCACAGTCATCATACCGACGAAGAACCAATGGCAGGTTCTCGATCGCTGCTTGCAATCGCTCAACAAGACATCCTATGCCAACTGGGCAGTTCTTGTTATCGATAACGGTTCGGATGACAAGGACACACTTCACTACCTGGCTTCTCTCCAGCACGAAGTGGTTCGCATTCTCAATCCCGACTCCTCTTTCAACTTTGCCTATGTCAATAACCGCGCTGTCGACCTCGTGCAGAGCGAGTATGTCCTTTTCCTGAACAATGATACCGAAGTCGTCTCTCCCGATTGGCTCAGCGTAATGGTGGGGTATATGCAGCTCCAAGGCGTGGGTGCCGTTGGCGCAAAGCTCCTCTATCCCGATCAGCGCGTCCAACATGCCGGAATCGTACATGGGCTCTATGATGGTCTTGCCGGTCCTGCCTTTAAACTCCTGCCAAGCTGGAGCCATGGGTATCTTGCCCGTGCTCGCGTTGCACAGAACACAGGGGCTGTAACAGCCGCTTGTATGCTCACTTCAAGGCAGTTGTTCCTGAAGATCGGGGGGTTCGACGAAGCGAATTTCGCGGTGGCCTATAATGACGTGGATTACTGCTACCGTCTCACCGACTCAGGGTATCGCTGCGTCATGGCGGGTGAAGCAGAGCTGATCCATCATGAAGGCCTATCGCGGGGATTTGACGATAACCCACGCGAGATTTCAACATTCAAAAACAAGTACCGCCAGCGGGTGGATCGATACTACAACCCGAATCTCTCGTATGACGATGAACAATTTGCTGTTCGGAGGATTCGGATTCCACGCGACAGATTTGAAAAACCGGTGCGGGTGTTTATGTGTGCGCATAGTCTCAATTGGGAAGGCGCGCCTTATAGCCAACTTGAAATGACCCTTGCATTAAAGGAACGAGGGATCATTGATCCAATGGTGTTTTCTCTCAATGATGGACCGCTACGAGCCGAGTACGAGCATCGAGGGATTTCAGTCGCATGTGATCATGGTCGTTTCGATGAAGGTTTGACGCGAGGCGTGTACGAACAAGCGCTTTCAGAATTCGAAGAGCGAATGAATCAACATCATGCCGAAGTGGTATATGCGAATACGTTACCTGCCTTTTATGCCATTGACGTAGCTGACAGATTGAGGATTGCCTCGGTGTGGAACGTCAGGGAAAGTGAACCGTGGCAGACGTATTTCAGCTATCTTCCTGATGAAGTGGCTGCCTGCGCATTGTCCTGTTACTCGAAGCCCTACCGAGTCGTATTTGTTTCTCATGCCACTCGCAGCGGGAGTGACATGCTGAATACTGCCGACAATTTTTCAGTGATCCACAACGGAATAAATCTCACGCGCCTTAAAGAATCTTGTTCCGGAGTGTCGCGTTGTGATGCCAGATCATTCCTGAACATTGAGGAACACGACGTAGCAATTCTTCTTCTAGGAACAGTCTGCGAGCGAAAGGGTCAGAAAGATCTCGTGTGCGCAGCCGAGGTACTTCACCATAAAGGTTGTTCCGGTTTTAAAATTTTTATTGTTGGAGACCGATCAGGGATTTACAGCCAAGAATTGCATGAACTAGTTGGGAAATTACCCGCTGATGTCCGTCCCAACGTCAGGATCATTTCAGAAACGGACAATGTCGCCCCCTATTGGATGGCTGCAGATATTTTCGTATGCACCTCCCGCGTCGAAAGCTATCCCCGTGTCACGCTCGAGGCCATGGCCTTTAGTCTCCCGATCGTGACGACCGGTGTCTACGGCATCATGGAGCAGGTACGTCCAGGAAGGAACGCGTTTATCTATGATCCCGGAGACATTGCAGCCCTGGCTCTCTATCTGGAGAAATTGATCGTGCAGCGGAATCTGAGGGAAGCCTTTGGTCTGGCTTCAAAGGAGGTTCTTGCTTCTTTGACTTCGTTTGATGACATGGTTGAAGCCTACGGCCGTGTGTTTATGGAAGCTCGAGAGGTTCGCCTTGTCTGACCGGTGACGGGAGATCGTCAAGCGATCTCTACACCGGCTCATTGACAAAATGCCTGGCGGATGGTGCTGGAGTATGTGTGGAATAGTAGGTCTAATTGATCATCGATACGAGACAATTCCACGGTCGCTTCTGCGTGCAATGCGTGACGTCATGTTCCTGCGCGGGCCAGATGGTGTGGGAGAATTTGTTGATGGTTGTATTGGGATGGCCATGCGACGACTTGCGGTCATTGATCTCGATCACGGAGGGCAGCCGCTTACCAGTCGAAGTGATCAGATCATCTGTTTTCAAAACGGTGAGATCTACAATTACAAAAGTCTTCGCCGAGAGCTTCAACTCGAAGGATATATGTTTCGCACATCCAGCGACACCGAGGTCTTGGCGCATGGGTATGCATGCTGGGGAATTGATGGGCTGTTATCACGCATTGATGGCATGTATGCGTTCGCGATTTTTGATCGGGAGAAGAGGCTCTTGTACCTGGCTCGTGATCGTTTCGGTGAGAAACCGCTGTTTTATTGTTCCAGTGAAGGGCGGTTTGCGTACGCTTCAGACCTAAGGTGTGTTGCATCACTTCCCTGGGTGTCCGGAGATGTCGATCCTACCGCGCTAAATTACTATTTGGGACTTCATTATGTTCCCGGTGAGCGGACAATCCTTCGGGATGTTAAGCGGGTCTTGCCAGGTGAGTACCTGCGTGTTTGTCTTGACAATCCAGTTCCAGAGAAGGTGCGGTATTACTCTGCGCCCATTGGTTCCGGAGTGTCGGTGCTCGACGACGAGATAGCCGCGGCCATTGAGTATGCGGTCACCTCCCGGCTTGTTGCGGATGTGCCCGTCGGCGTTTTTCTATCCGGTGGTCTGGATAGCTCGATTGTGGCTGCCATCGCAGCCAAAGCCAATCCGTTCATCAACACATTTTCCATAGGTTTCCGCACGCGTGAACACGATGAGAGTCCCTATGCCAGATCGGTGGCGCAACATATCGGTAGCAATCATCACCACTTCATCTTCGATGAGAAAGAGTTTACCGATCTTTTGCCGCATGTTGCGGGAGCTTTAGATGAACCGGTAGGGGATCAAGCCTTGCTGCCGGTGTATTGGCTATCCCGGGAAGCCAGAAAACACGTTAAAGTTGTTTTGTCGGGGGAGGGAGCTGATGAGGTATTCGCTGGCTACAGCTATTATGCACCTTTCGCAGGAGAGGAGCGTGCAAGACAGCGGATCCGCGCATGGCTCGGGCTTCGAAGCACTGTCGATTGCCAACCTGGTCTGCTAATGCCAGTACGTCGAGACCTAGATACAACACCATCGGGGTTTCCGTTGCTCACCAACTCAGGAGAACGGCAACAGCTACTGGGAACTACCTTTAAGTATGATGGTGATTGGGAACAAGCGTTCTCCAAATGGCTGGGTGAGGCCAGCAATCCGTTGCAACGCGCGACATGCGTGGATCTTGTGACATGGCTGCCAGATGATCTGTTGGTCAAGTTTGATCGCATGGCCATGGCAAATAGTCTCGAGGGTCGCGCTCCGTATTTAGATCCAAGAGTGGTAGAGATGGGCATAAGCGGTTTATCTATCAAAGACAAAATTCAAAATGGAATCAGTAAGGTGGCATTACGTCGAATCGGACAACGCTGGCTGCCCAACAGCATTTTGTCGCGGAAAAAACAAGGGTTCGTTCTACCAATGCGAGCATGGATCAAGCAGTGGTTCGATGCGTACGGGGGACCCGTACACTATTTTTCCATTCGACCTCTCCCGATGGCAGACAGCGAACAAATGAATCAGTTGATCTCTCGCGATTTGAAGCATGGCATAAGAAGGGAGCGCATGCTCTTCGCGCTGATCGTGCTCGTGGAATGGTACGCAAAGTTTCGTGAGTCGGTTGGTGTGCTGCGGGCTCAATATAAAATATCAGGTAATGGATGATAGCTATGGAAAATGTCTGGTCACAATCAGATGAGATGTGAGGTTTTTGGTAGGAGTTCAGAAGCTCAGCAGACCAAGTTAGGACGGAACGAAGACGGAACGATCTGTATAAAAGATGTGGCCCAACGTGACGGTGGTCATTGTCAATTGGAACGCGGAGCGCTTTCTTGATCGTTGCCTGTCGGCATTACTGGCACAGACGGTCATGCCGTATGAGATTATTCTGGTCGATAATGCGAGTTCCGATTCGTCGCTCGACATTGTCCGGCGCTATCCAGTAGTTCGCGTGCTGGAACTGAACGAGAATCTCGGATTCGCACGAGCTAACAATGTGGCAATCCAGGCCGCTGCTGCTGAGTCCCATTGGATCGCCGTGCTCAATCCGGATGCGTTTCCAGACCCACACTGGCTGGAGGCGCTATTGTCGGCAGCACGGGATCATTCTGAATTCGATGTGTTTGGAAGCAAGTTGGTCATCGCTGCTCACCCGTCTGTATTGGATGGGACTGGTGATGTTTATCATATGAGCGGGCTGGTTTGGCGCATGGGACATGGCGAGCCAATGGTGTCGTTTCCGGAACAGGTGAGCGAAGTGTTCTCGCCCTGTGCGGCGGCAGCGCTATACCAGCGCAGCGCATTGATTCAGGTCGGCGGTTTCGACGAAGATTTCTTTTGCTATGTGGAAGACGTGGATCTTGGTTTTCGCTTAAGGCTGGCAGGATATCACTGTCGTTATATTCCTGCGGCAGTGGTTCATCATGTCGGCTCTGGTACAACGGGCGGGCAGCACAGCGATTTTGCTGTGTATCACGGACATCGCAATTTAGTCTGGACTTTTGTGAAGGACATGCCGGGCATGTTGTTCTGGTTAATGTTGCCGCTGCATGTAGTGATGAATCTGGTAACCATCCTCTGGTTTGCGTGGAAGGGACGGGGTGGGGTGATCTTGCGAGCTAAACGCGATGCGCTGTTGGGTTTACCGAAGGTGTGGCGTAAACGGCAGGCGATTCAATCGACACGCATTGCAACGGTGCGTGAGATCTGGCGGTTGTTGGACAAACAAATCGTTCCGGCAAGGTAACAGCTTTCACACGAGGCGTAGCGTCTCGTCAGTGCTCGCCAAGAAATCGATCTATCATGTCAGCATGTTTAATTCTCAGCGCAGCAATCTATCCGTTTCATTGACTTATGCCTAGGACATCACCTAGTTTGAATTTTGGAGTATACTTATGCAAAGTAGTTCAGACAATGGGAGTTCTGATGGAGACAATTCTGGACCGAAGTGTGGCCATTGCGCCAAATTGCACCGGCAATGTAGATCGATCTTTTCAGATCGGTACGGTATCGCTCATCGTCGTGAACTATAATGCAAGCGAATGCATTGTCGCCTGTGTCTCGTCTGCCTTGAACCAGGTGGATGAGGTGATCGTGGTCGATAACGCTTCGAATGATGACAGTTTGGTGCAACTTGAAGCTGCGTTTCCCGGTGACCGGAAGTTGAAGATTATTCGTAATCGAAAGAATCTTGGATTTGCAGCAGGGTGTAATATCGGAGGAAAGAAAGGAATCGGTCAGTATTTGCTGTTCCTTAACCCAGACTGTGTGCTGGAGCCTAATGCGGTGAAACAATTGCTTCGGCCGCTTGAGCGGTACACTGACGTGGGAATGGTAGGTGGTCTCCTTCTCAATCCCAACGGGACAGAGCAAGCGGGTGGGCGGCGGGCGATACCGACTCCATGGCGGTCTTTTGTCCGGGCATTCGGTTTGTCTCGTTTTGCGGATCGATGGCCACGGCTGTTTTTTGATTTTCACTTACACAAGCAGCCATTGCCGATTCATCCGATTGAGGTCGAAGCGATTTCCGGTGCGTGCATGTTGATCCGCCGTGCCGCGATGCAAGACGTCGGGCATTGGGATGAGGGCTATTTTTTACATTGTGAGGACCTTGATTTTTCCATGACCTTACGGCGCAAGGGCTGGAAAATCATGTTTGTGCCTGATGTCCGAATCGTTCACGACAAAGGGGGCTGTAGCCGTTCCCGGCCAATATTTGTGGAATGGCATAAGCACCGTGGAATGATGCGGTTTTATCGCAAGTTTTTCCGGCATCAATATCCAGGTCCTCTGATGTGGCTGGTATCGGTCGGTATATGGCTGCGGTTTTTCTTGGTCGCCTCATACCATTCAGCATTGCTCACCCTACGGCATCTCGGAATTCAGCGTGGATGAATGGGCCAATATCGGTTTGTTGGGGGCAAGCAGTTTCGTCGGAGAATGCGTCATCCCGCGGCTGAAAAAAGAGGGACGTCGAACAGTTGCATTCTCTAGAGATCCATCTCGTAGCAAACCCGAACCGGGAGTGTCATGGTTCCAGCTCCTCGCTCCTTCTTCGGCTTTCCCCGAATTACCTCCCATCAAAGATTGGTTGTGTGTGGCGCCCATATGGGTGTTACCACAGTATTTCCGCATGATCGAGGCCCATGGCGCTCGCCGAGTGGTGGCGCTGTCTTCTACCAGCCTATTCGTCAAGACTGATTCGTCCGATCACGGCGAACAGGATATGGCACGTCGTCTGGGTGAGGGTGAACATGCGTTGCGTGCGTGGGCAGTATCACATGGAGTGGAATGGGTCATTGTGCGGCCCACGTTGATCTATGGACGTGGGCGAGACAAGAATGTGACGGAGATTGCCCACTTTGTGCGTCGATGGGGCTTCTTCCCCCTGTTGGGGCACGCCGCTGGCTTGCGCCAGCCTGTCCATGTGGAAGATGTCGCTGCGGCATGCGTGTCGGCTCTGACTGTGCCCTCTGCCTCCAACCATACATACAACATTTCAGGGGAAGAGACGCTCTCTTATCGGGATATGGTGTGCCGTGTCTTCAACGCCCTCGACAAATCACCTCATCTGATGACGGTACCAAAGTGGCTGTTTCGACTGGCCGTGGCAACAGTGCGTCTATTGCCGCAATACAAGCATTGGACCGTGGAGATGGCGGAGCGCATGAACCGGGATCTGGTATTCGACCATGCCGATGCAGCACGAGATTTGGGTTTTTCCCCACGTGCCTTTCGGCTTTTGCCTGAGGACTTACCCCTATGAATAGTTGAGTGGAATGGCAAAGACGTAGGGCTACAATCTACGTGCGCATGCCTGGGCTGCCGACCCCTGGTCATGTTTTTGTTTTGCAAAGTCCTGCCTGTCGGGTATCATAGGTCTTCCAAAAAATATTGTTTAGGTCGGCCTCTTGGCATCGACGAATACACCCACAAAACGACGCTCTGTAAGCAAGCGGCCATCCGCCGCTATCCTGAAAGGGATCTGTCTGTTCGCCACCGATGTGGATGGAGTCCTCACCGACGCCGGCATGTATTATTCCGAGTCGGGTGATGAATGGAAGAAGTTCAACACGCGGGATGGAATGGGAATCAAGTTGTTGCAGAAGGCAGGATTGATCACGGCGATCGTGACGCAAGAACGAACCAGATTGGTAGCTCGCCGAGCGGAGAAACTCGCGATCCCTGAACTTCATCAGGGAGTGATGGACAAGCTATCGGTGATCCGGGACATGGCAAGACGGCATGGCATCTCGCTCAGGCAAGTCGCGTATATCGGCGATGATGTGAATGACATCGAAGCCTTGAAGGCCGTGGGATTGTCCGCTGCTCCCTCCGATAGTCTCCCACAAGTGCTGAAGATCGTCGACTATATCTGCGAGAAGAAAGGCGGGGAAGGGGCGGTACGAGAGCTGGCAGAGATGATACTGCTCTCTCGCAATGAGGAGAAAACCACGAAGCGGAGGCGATAGGGAGCCATATGGCGCAGGCATATCCACTGTACCCAGTGATCATGGCGGGAGGAAGCGGGACCAGGTTTTGGCCATTGAGCCGCCATCTGTTCCCGAAGCAGCTCTTACGAATCAGCGGGGAGCATACATTGATTCAGCAGACCATGCGACGAGTCATCGGGTGTGCGCCGGCCGCCAGCGTGCTGATCTCGACCAATGCCGCGCAAGCCGATCTGATCCGTGTGCAATTGTCCGATTGGAAAGAGGATCTCACCAATGGGTTTCTCCTCGAACCCGAAGGGCGGAACACGGCGCCCGCCATAGCGTTGGCAGCGCTCGAGGTGCTGACACGTGATCCGGGCGGGCTTATGTTAGTGGTGCCTGCGGACCACGTGGTGACAAGACAACGTGACTTTGAGAGTGCGGTCCGATTGGCGTCGCAGTTGGCGGTGGAGGGCTACTTGGTCACGTTCGGGATCAAGCCGATCAGACCGGAGACGGGTTACGGGTATATCAAACCGAACGAGAAGGCGTTGCTGGGGAAGCAGGGCAAGTTGCGAGGGTATCTCGTTCAAAAATTCGTGGAGAAGCCCAACGCCACCAAGGCAGCCCAGTACGTGAAAGCAGGCGGCTATTTGTGGAACAGCGGCATGTTTGTTTGGCGCGCCGCAACGATCCTGGAAGAGATCGGCCTCCACCAGCCGGCGATCATTGCCGCAATGGAACGGATTAAAAAGCTTAAGGTGGATGGTGCCCCCAAGCAGTCGATCGACGAGGTGTATCGCCAAATCGTGTCGGTCTCAATCGATACCGGTGTGATGGAACGGTCGTCGAAGGCGGCCGTGGTGCCGGTCACGTTTCAGTGGTCTGATGTCGGGAGTTGGGGGAGCTTGGACGAAGTCGCGAAAAAGGACAAGGCCGGCAACGTGGTCACCGGACGGGTGATCGACTTAGAGAGCAAGCAATCGATCGTCTACGCGGATCGACGTGTCGTTGCAACGATCGGGCTGCAAGATATGGTAGTGGTAGATACGCCGGATGCGACGCTGGTGTGCCCCAAGTCCAGAGCTCAGGATGTAAAAAAGATCGTCGACATACTCAAACAGCAGCAGGCCCCTGAACATTTAGAACATCTGACCGTTCAACGGCCATGGGGCTCGTATACGGTACTTGAAGAAGGACCTGGATTCAAAGTCAAACGTGTCACGGTGAACCCCGGCGGGCGGCTCTCGCTCCAGATGCATCATCAGCGTAGCGAACACTGGGTGGTGATCAGCGGAACCGCACGTGTCACAAGAGGTCAAGAGGTCTTCGATTTGCAGGTCGGCGAAAGTACGGCTATTCCCGTGAAAACCCAGCATCGGTTGGAAAATCCTGGGCAAGAAACGGTGCATATTATCGAAGTACAGAATGGGCCCTATCTCGGCGAAGACGATATTGTGCGGTTCAAAGACGATTATGGAAGGGACGTTAAACAGTGATGGGCGATGAGAGATGAGCGCGGGAGGTTCTCTGCCGTGATTGACTGGTCACTCGTCACGCATCACTCATCACAGGGGTGAGGAATGGGACTATTTCGAGAATATGACCTTCGTGGAATTGTCGGCACCGAATTGACCGAGGATCTGGCGGAGCGGTTGGGCCGAGCCTATTCCACGTATGTCAGTACGCGTGGAGTGAAAACCATCAGCGTGGGACGCGATGGCCGTTTGAGTTCCCCGGCCCTTCACCAAGCGCTTCTGAGGGGGTTGCTTGCCGGTGGGCTGGATGTCATCGACATCGGAATTTGTTCATCCCCTCTCGTGTACTTCTCATTGTTCACCCTGCCGGTCGGCGGCGGCATCATGATCACCGGGAGTCACAATGCGGCAGAATATAATGGGTTCAAAATCTGTGTCGGAAGAACCGCCATCCATGGAGAAGAAATTCAAGCCCTTCGAAGAGTGATGGAAAAAGGTGCGTTTGTATCGGGAGAAGGGCATCTCTCCGAGCATCCGATCATTCCGGATTATCTGGCTTACATTCAGCGAAGCTTCTCGCATATCCAAGCGAACCGGTTGCATGTGGTGATCGATTGCGGAAATGGCGCGGCTTCCCTTGTCGCCAAACAAGCGCTGGAGCTATTGGGATGCAAGGTCACGGGACTCTATTGTGATCTGGATGGACGCTTTCCCAATCACCATCCGGATCCCACGGTCCTTGAAAACCTGTCAGACCTCATGGAAGCGGTGAGGGTTCATGGTGCCGATGTAGGGATCGGGTACGATGGTGACGCGGACCGAATCGGGGCTGTAGACGAGCAGGGCCATGTGTTGTGGGGAGACCGCCTGCTGATCATCTATTCACGTGACATCTTGGCGGTGAAACCGGGCAGCACGATCATTTCTGAGGTCAAGGCGTCACAGAGTCTCTACGATGACATTGCCAAGCGCGGCGGGCGCGCCATCATGTGGAAGACCGGCCATTCATTGATGAAGGCAAAAATGAAAGAAGAAGCGGCGGTCTTGGCCGGAGAGATGTCCGGGCACATGTTCTTTGCGGATCGGTATTTCGGGTACGACGATGCCGTCTATGCATCATGCCGACTCGTAGAGATTTTAGCGAAGACCCGACAACCGCTTTCGGCTCTAGTGTCGGATCTGCCTCAGTCGGTCGTCACACCCGAGATACGAGTGGATCTTCCCGACACCGTCAAGTTCGACGTTGTAGAGTGGATTCGCAAGAAATTCGTTACATACTTGCAGACCAAACAGGGCCTCGGGCCGCAAAAACTGACGCTCCAAAACCTGATCACGATCGACGGCGTTCGGGCTATATTCGATGAAGGGTGGGGGCTTATCAGGGCTTCCAACACCCAACCGGCCTTAGTCCTGAGATTTGAAGCGACATCCTCCGCACAACTCAACGTCATTCGAGCGCTCATCGAGAATGAACTGGCGATGGCAAAACGAGCGCTCGGGTGCTGATATCCGCCCATCCTGGGGCTTTCTGGAATCTCCCTATCACCCAGATATACCGGTATCTTGTCATGGCCGCAGTGATAGGTCTGTCACCATGCTTTACCGGCTTTATTGCAGCAGAATCTCTCGGCGAAGCGAAGCGGCGGCCGTTTCAGGTTGGAGAACGGCTGACATATGAGGTCACCTGGCTCAACATGACGGCCGCGATCGCGGTAATGGAAGTGGCTCCAATCGAGGGGGCGAAGGATCACACCGCCGCTAAGTTGGTGGGGACGGCTCAATCGACACCGATCATCACCAAATTTTTCCCTGTCGACAATCGCGTGGAGTCGGAACTGGACTTGGAGACACTGACTCCCGATCATATGACGTTCCGCCGTCGCGAAGGCAAAAAGAAAGAAGATATCGAATATGTCTTCCATCAAAAAGACGGTATGGTCACGGCTGTGAGAGGAGGGACGACGGAGTCGCTCCCTATTCCAGTTGGGACACAGGATATCATTTCATGCTTGTACTATACGCGTATGGTCTTACCGCCGAATCCTGGCGCCTCGTTGAAAATGAACGTGTATCATGACAAGAAAAATCGCCCTGTCGAGGTTCGCGTCGAGGCTCTCGAGACCATCGAAGGAGCATGGGGAAAGGCCGAGACGGTCCGGGTGCTTGTCATCATGCCGTTCCATGGATTGTTCATGAATCAAGGCGATATCCGTGTGTGGGTCACGAATGACGAACGCAAGACCCCTCTTCGGATGAAAGCGAAGGTTGTGCTCGGATCCATCGTCGCAGATTTGGTCGATGGCTTGGAGCAGATCGACTCAACCGAGCAACGGTATTGAATAGATTATTGTTCGCACGGGACAAACCCGTTATACTGGCGCCATCATGCGAGAATTTCCCCTTACATTAAGCCGCTTTATCAGCCAAAATCAGACTTCACATCAAGAGGCAGCGGAGGAGTTCTCCAATTTGTTGACCCAGATCGGTCTGGTCGGCAAGCTCATTTCGCAAGATCTTCGGCGCGCCGGCCTGATCAACATTCTAGGAACGACCGGAGACACGAATGTCCAGGGAGAAACGGTCAAAAAGCTGGACGCGATCGCAAACGATGACTTTGTTAAAGTTTTTCAACACAGTGGATATGTTTGCGCATTGGCTTCTGAAGAAATGGAAAAACCGATCTCGATTCCGGGCAACTGGCCCCATGGCAAGTACATGTTGCTGTTCGATCCCCTCGATGGATCCTCCAACACGGACAACAATATGCCGCTCGGGGCCATTTTCTCTGTTCTCAAGTATGGACGAGCCGATCGTTTACCTACGGAAGAGGAATTGTTGCGCCAAGGGAGCGAACAAGTCGCAGCCGGATATCTGCTGTACGGATCGAGTACGATGCTGGTGTATACGGTGGGACAAGGGGTCTATGGATTTACGCTGGAACCCGACATCGGAGAATATCTGCTCTCGCACGAGAGGATCAGGATTCCGGAAAAAGGCAAAGTCTATGCGACGAATGAAGGGAACTACCATAAGTGGTCGGAGGGAACGAGGAAGTATGTGGATTCACTCAAAGCCAGCGACAAGGCGACAGGCCGTCCGTATAGCAGCCGGTATTCGGGTTGTCTCGTGGCCGACGTGCATCGCTTATTGCTCGGAGGGGGAATCTATCTCTATCCGGGAGAAGTGGATAAACCGGAAGGGAAACTGCGACTGCTCTATGAGGCGAATCCGCTGGCATTCGTCGTCGAGCAGGCGGGTGGAAAAGCCTCGACGGGAACATCGAGAGTGTTGGAGGTAGAACCCAAGAAATTGCACCAGCGCGTGCCGTTGATCATCGGAAGCCGGTACGATGTCGAGCGAGCCGAAGCGTATATTCAGGGGAAAGCCTAGGTGCTTGGCATGTGGTACTGTGATGTGTTTGGAGGGAATTATGGGAGACCGGGTTAAAGAAATTCTGAGTTGGTATGGCAGCGACAATGCCGGGACGAAAACCAATATCGCCCGTTTGTTAAGGTCCGGCAAATTGGCCGGGACCGGTAAGTTGGTCATTTTACCGGTAGATCAAGGGTTCGAGCATGGTCCAGCCCGGAGCTTTGCACCGAACTCTGCTGGGTACAATCCGCACTACCACTTCCAGCTCGCGATCGAGGCAGGGTGTAATGCCTATGCCGCACCACTGGGATTTTTAGAAGCAGGAGCCAGTGAGTTTGCGGGCCAGATTCCTCTCATTCTCAAGCTGAACAATCACGACGTGCTGCATGACGAGAAGGATCCACTACCGTCGGTGACCGGCAGCGTGAAAGATGCGCTCCGGTTGGGTTGCTCAGCCGTGGGGTTCACAATCTATCCGGGTTCCGCCCATTGCAACGCCATGTATGAGCAACTGCGGGCGATTGCTGAGGAAGCGAAAGAAAGTGGCCTGGCAGTCGTGGTGTGGTCCTATCCGCGTGGGTCAGTGTTGAGTAAAGAGGGTGAGACAGCCATGGATGTCGTCGCGTATGCGGCACAGATCGCGGCTCAACTCGGTGCCCATGTGATCAAGGTCAAGCTTCCAAGTGCGCACCTCGAGCAATCGGCGGCTAAAAAAATCTATGAGAGCGAACAGATTCCCATTAAGACGCTGGCGGAACGGGTCAAACATGTCGTCCAAAGTTCGTTCGACGGCCGTCGGATCGTCATTTTCTCCGGCGGGGCCAAGAGCGAAGACAAGAACGTGTTCGAAGAGGCACGGGCTATACGGGAGGGTGGAGGATTCGGCAGCATTATCGGCCGGAACTCGTTCCAACGTCCGAAGGCAGAGGCCATCAAGTTTCTCCAGACCATTATGGGAATTTACAACGGCGAGATTCAGTGAACTCCCACGCCGTTTGATAAAAGTGTATTGACATTATGAACCCAATAAATTTTGACCACAAACCGCCTCGGAAAACCAGAAGTTGGCTTGTTCCCGCAACCTTGTTGACGGCCGGGATCATCATTGGGTTTGTGGTCGCTTCGGACCTGGGATGGTTACCGACGGGGCATGCGGTCCCCGACTCTTCTTCTGTGGTCCAACCACCGCCGATCGCCAGGCCTGTCTCGACCGCACCTCAGCCCGTGCTGAGTGGCGGCACTCAAACATTCGTGGACATCGCCAAGTCGGTGAAGCCGGCCGTGGTGAATATCTATGCGACCAAGAGCGGACGGTCTGACGGGTCCGGCACAGCGCCGTTCGATGACCCATTGTTTAGAAAGTTTTTCGGCGACGAGTTTTTCCGGAAGTTCGAACATCCGAAAGAGAGAAAAGAGCGAGGGCTTGGGTCCGGCGTGATCGTCGAAGCCAACGGTCTCATCATCACCAATAATCATGTGGTCGGCAAGGCGGATGAAATTCGCGTCACATTATCCGACAAGCGGGAATTTAAGGCGAAGCTGATCGGCACCGATCCAAAGACCGATGTGGCCGTCGTGAAGATCGACGCGACGGGGCTTCCCACCGTGGCCTGGGCCGATTCGGACAAGCTGGAGGTCGGAGAGTTTGTCCTGGCCGTCGGGAATCCATTCGGACTCACACAAACGGTCACCTTGGGAATCGTCAGCGCCCTTGGGCGAGCGGCGGGTATTGCCGAGTATGAAGATTTCATTCAGACGGACGCCGCTATCAATCCTGGTAACTCCGGCGGAGCCCTGGTCAATGTGCGGGGCGAGTTGGTGGGGATCAATACCGCCATATTCAGCCAGAGTGGCGGAAACATGGGGATCGGATTTGCCGTACCGAGCAATATGGCGCAGTCCATCATGGGCCAGCTCGTGCATACCGGAAAGGTCGTCCGTGGCTGGCTTGGGGTCTCTATCCAGGAGCTGACGCCGGAATTGGCATCTCAGTTCGGCATTACGGAGACAAAGGGCGTGCTCGTCAGTGATGTCATGGACGACAGCCCCGCGAAAAAGGTCGGATTCGAACGAGCCGACGTCATCGTCGAGTACGACGGGAAACCCATGGATTCACCGACCCACTTGCGCAATGCCGTGGCGCAAACGCCGGTGGGGAAAAAAGTCACGATCAAGTTCATTCGCGATAAAAAGCCGAAAACCGTCGATCTCACCATCGTCGAACAGCCTAAATCCATGTCGCAAACCGGCGAAGACGATGGAGGGGAGTCGGCCACGCCCACCGGAGTCCTCTCCAGCTTAGACGTCCGAGACTTGACCGAAGAGTTGGCGAGCCGCTATGGGCTTAAGTCGAGTGAACGAGGTGTCGTGATCGTTCGGGTCAGGCCTGGGACCGCGGCGGAAGAATTGGGCGTCCGGGAGGGCGATATCGTCCTCGAAGTGAATCGTCAAGCTGTGACATCCGTGAAGGTCTTTGAGCGGATCGCCGCCAAGCTGCCGAAGGATCAAGCGGTGTTGCTGTTGTTGAAACGGCAGGGACGGACGATCTACTTGACGCTCCGTCCATGAGCACTCATGGACCAGTCAGGATTTAACTGTTCATGCCTAAAATTGCGCAGCGACTGTATGTCCATATGCTTCCCGCGGTGAGGAGCGCCGTGTCCCGCGGGAACGCCGCTGGCGGACTATTTCAGCATCTTGCTAGACACCGGTCGTGAATAATCATACCGTGGCGCTCGTCCCCGCCGCTGGACGGGGTCTTCGCATGGGCGGCGCCGTTCCCAAGCAATTCCTGGCTTTGGGTGGCGAACCGCTGGTTGTCCATTCGCTCCGCGTTCTTCAGAACTCTCCCGTCATCGATCAGGTCGTATTGGCTGTGCCAGAGGCCGATCTCGATTATTGCCTCAACGATCTTGCTGTTCGATTTGGATTCTCGAAAATCACGAAGGTGGTACCTGGCGGAAAGGAGCGCCAGGATTCGGTCCGGCATGCGCTCGAACATGTGTTTATAGAGACGGAGATCATTGTCGTACACGATGCAGTCCGGCCGTTTCTGACCGAGCGTATGGTGGCTGAGGTGGTCGAGGCAGCCCGCCGCGTGGGCGGAGCCATCGTGGCTTTGCCGATGCGTGATACCGTCAAACAGGTGGGAATGGAACATCGTATCGAACGGACGGTCGATCGGAAGCCGCTTTGGTTGGCTCAGACACCACAAGCATTTCGACGCGATCTGTTGCTGGCCGCCCATCGCAAAGCCCATGCGGAGGGTGTGCATGCCACCGATGATGCGTTCTTGTTTGAGTGGGCGGGCCATCCGGTCGTCGTAGTGGAAGGAAGTGGAGAGAATATCAAGGTGACCAGACCGGAGGATATGGTCATCGGCGAAGCGATATTGGCGTCGCGCGTCGATCGGCCGGCATGAAAGGATCAGCATGAAGAGAGGATCTCGCATCGGCTATGGCTATGATGTCCACCCGCTCGGACCGGACCGTCGATTGATTTTGGGGGGAATCGAAGTCCCCCACACAAAGGGATTGCTCGGCCATTCGGATTCCGATGTTCTTGTCCATGCGGTGTGCGATGCCCTATTGGGGGCCATGGGAGAAGGGGATCTCGGCCGACATTATCCGAGTTCGGACCCCCGGTATAAGGGAATCTCAAGCTTGAAACTGTTGGAAGACGTGATGGCGAAGCTGAACGCTAAGGGGTATCGGGTAGGGAACATCGACACGGTCATCGTGGCCCAGGCCCCTCGGCTTGGCCCGTATCTTCCGGCGATGCAGAAGAAAATGGCAGAGGTGGCCAACATTGATCCGGATTTGGTCAATGTCAAGGTGAAAAGCGGGGAAGGCTTGGGTGCGGTCGGACGCGAAGAGGGCATGATGGCTCACGCCGTATGTTTGATCGAACTGGCCTGACGAAGTAGGCAGCCATTTCATGTGGGTCGAAATCAGACAAGACCTCCAAGCAGTTTTTGATCGCGATCCGGCTGCCACCAGTAAGCTGGAAGTCATTCTGACCTACGCCGGGTTCCATGCCATTCTGGCCTATCGCATCGCGCACTGGCTGAAGGCGCACGATGTCTCGATCCTGCCGCGGGTGATTTCGCAATTGGCCCGCTGGGCGACTGGTGTGGAGATTCATCCATCCGCAAAAATCGGGACCGGCTTTTTCATTGACCACGGGATGGGGGTTGTGATCGGAGAAACGGCTGAAATCGGAGATTTTGTGACCCTCTTTCAAGGCGTGACGTTGGGAGGCACAGGAAAAGAGCGAGGCAAGCGACATCCGACGGTGGGGAATCACGTGGTGGTCGGTGCAGGGGCCAAGATCTTGGGAGGGATTACGATCGGCAACAACGTGAAAATCGGGGCCAATTCCGTCGTTCTAAAGAATGTTCCCCCTAATTCCACTGTCATCGGTGTGCCGGCGCGGGTGATCAAGACACAGGGTGAGCGTCTTCCCGATGTGACGATGGATCAGGTCAATCTGCCGGACCCCATCAGCGATCGGTTCTTCGCGCTTGAGCAGGAACTGATCGAACTCAGAAAAAGACTCGAAAATTCCGATGAGCAATCCCATCGGTAACGATTTTCAATGCAGGAAGCCCACGGATCACATCAACCCGGCGTGGTCTGAGCCACGCCGGGAAGGTCCGCATTCGGCTAGCTCGATAGGCAGGTGCTCATAAAGGTTTTCCGCTCGTCGCCCTTCAGCTTCTTCTCCCCCGCCTCTTTATTACACATCTTCATCTTGTTCTGCTGATTCCCCTTGCTACTTTCCGCAGACTTGGCGGAGAGGCATTCCTTCATAAACGCCTTCCGTTCCTCGCCTTTCCCTTCGCCAAACCCCTTTGCATTTGCCCGTTCGTTGCAGGCCGACATCTTATTTTGCTGGCCGGGCTCGGCTATGGCGAAAGGGGTCATTGCAAGACCGAGCACTAACAACCCGAGTGTGAGAGCACGCAAGGATGCTACCATGCTGGATCTCCTTTACAGTAAGAGGTGTGATGCAGGCGTTGGTTAAAGCATAGCAAAATAATACGTACTTGTCACTAATATGAATGTGGCAATGGTCAATCGTAGTCGACGCGCACCAAAAAAAGTCCCTGAGGAGGAGCTGTTTTCCCTGCAGCCGAGCGGTCACGCGCCTCGAGGACGGTCCTGAGATTCTCCGGTGTGCGCTTGTTCAAGCCGACCTCCACGAGCGTGCCGACGATCGAGCGGATCATCTGTTTAAGAAACCGATTGGCATAGGCCTCGATTCGCAGCCGATCGCCTTCGCGGAAGACCGTGAATCGTTGCAGGCGGCAGATCGGATCGTCGTTGTCGGTAGGCTGAGTCTGGAATGAAGAAAAATCATGCGACCCTATCAGGATAAGTGCTGCTTTATTCATCGCCGCGTCGTTGAGAGGCCGGTGGATATGCCAGCAATAGTCACGATCCACCGCCGGACGTTCCGGGCGATTCACAATCCGGTATTCATACAGTTTGCCTCGAGCGGAGTGCCTCGCGTGAAATGAGTCGGGCATGAGGGCAACTGATCGCACGACGATGCTTTCCGGAAGATGGGCGTTCAGCGCCCTCGTCCATTCACGGGAAGTCATGTCACGGCCGATGCGGAAGCTCGCCACTTGCCCCAGCGCGTGAACACCCGCATCGGTGCGCCCTGCGCCGATGACTGGGACTTTGATTTGCGTCACGCCTTCGATGGCCGCTTCAACGGCTTCTTGAATCGTCGGCTGGTCGGCCTGGCGTTGCCAGCCGGCATAGGCTGTGCCGTCATATTCCAGAATCAGTTTGATGATGGGCATGAAGCACGCAGATGGCGATGAGCGAAACGATCATCGGGTGTCCGGCCGATTGTTCGCGAGGAACGAAACGATGCCCTGGTAGAGGGATTGAGCGACATCGCGGACGAACGCCGGTTTTCTGATGAGATCTTCTTCGTCTGGGTTGGAAATATAGGCGATCTCGGCCAGGATGCTGGGCATGCTGGTAAACCTCAATACGTAAAAGGGCGCCGTCTTGACGCCATGGTCGATGACCACGTATTGCCCGTTCATCTGAGACACCATGGCTTCTTTGGCGTTCCATGCGAGTTCCAGGGACTCCTCGATTTTCTTCGTCGTTAAGAGATCTGCCACGAGGTATTCCCATCCGACGGCGGTGTTGCCGATCGGCGTGCCGTTCTCCCGTGCTGCGACCTCCAGAGCCCGCTGATCCTTGGCCTCTCCGAAGTGATAAATTTCAATCCCTTTGACCGTACGTGACGGATGAGAGTTGACATGGATGGAGACAAAGAGATCGGCTTCGTTGCGGTTTGCAAATTTGGCGCGATCTTCCAGCTCGATGAACACATCCCGGTCGCGGGTCATCAACACGCGCAGGCCGGGTTGCTTGCTCAGAATCTCACGAAGCTGGAGCCCTACCTTGAGTGTAATATCCTTCTCCTCAGTCCTTCGGATTCCCCGAGCCCCCGGATCTTTCCCGCCATGGCCGGGATCGATGACGATGGTCCTAAATCCCTTGACCCGCGGCGTCACGGGTTGCGAGGCGGGAGACGTTGGCCGCCGAAGGACTTCATGCGGGTCAAGCGCGGAAGGAGAGTCTTGCGCGATGGGCGGGGTCACGTCGATGACCAAACGAGGAGGATGGGAAAGTGTGAAATGCCTGTAAGTCCGGACCGATGTGGTTGGAAGAGACACTGCGACAGCGCGGGAAGGCAGTTGAGCAACCATGAAAGGCGACGGGATGGTCCCGTTGGCGGCCTTGATTTTCGCGGGTTGGCTGAGCGATGCGTTCGGAAGGGCGATCACCACACGACTTGGATCGGCCGCTCGCTGCTCGATGACCGTGGTATGACGATCAAGATCCAATACCAGTCTGGTTCTCTCCGCGCTCGTCATCACACGGAAATTGCGAACGGTAACGGGAACCAAGGAAGCAGTCGTGCCTCTGACGCGGCTGTGTTCCGACGATAGCACCGGGAGAGGCCGGTGATCATCGGGGGACCAAGCCAAGGCTGCCGGGACTAGGATTCCGTATGCAGACAACAGAAAAATGGCACTGGACGAAAGGAGGGCGGGGGGCTTGATTGAAAGCAGACGAGGCCTTCGTGGTTGCATGGGATTTTATCGATAGAAGACAATGGGAAACTATTCTCAGATGTCCGCCGCCTTGTCAAGAATTACCCCAGTTAGCCATGCAGAATTCGGGATTGACGTCCGCCCATGACCACGATAGCGTGAGGCATGCCTACGCATCTGATCGTCGATGGGTATAATTTGCTGGCCGCTGCGGGAGTCTTTTCCGGACACGTTGAATCGGCACGCGAAACGTTGGTGCGGGATCTCGCAGCGTATCGGCATCGAAAGCACCATCTCATCACGGTCGTGTTTGATGGCTGGCAACAGGGGCACCTATCGGAACAACGTGAGCATCGCGCTGGCGTCCAGGTGATGTATTCAAAACGAGGTGAGCGGGCGGATCAGGTCATCCAACGGCTGGCACGGGAGTATGGGGCAGACTGTGCGGTGGTCAGTTCCGATCACGAGATCGTGAATGCAGCCAGAGCTCATGGCGCCTTTGTCATGGGATCTCAGGAATTTGCGCGTAAGCTGCGGCCGCTGTCCTCGGCGACAGGTGCCCTGCCGAACAAAGAACTCGACGTTGAGAGTACCGATCGCCCAATGCGTGGGCCGGAGAAGAAGGGAAATCCTCGCAAGCTCCCAAAGTCGCGAAGGCAACGGGATCGTCGGCTCAGGCGATTTTGAAAAGCTGCTTGGCGTTCACGGTGGTTGCTCTTTGGATATCGTTCAGGGAAAGTTCAGGATGGAGTGCGGCAAGCTGCTTGGCCACCTGGGATACATGGGCTGGTTCGTTGCGCGTTCCTCGATAGGGAACCGGAGTGAGGTAGGGGCAATCGGTTTCGATCAGTATTCTATCGATGGGTGTATGTTCGGCAATCTCTCTCAGTGGCGCCGCATTCTGAAAGGTCAGGATTCCCGAAAACGACAGGTAGAATCCAAGACCCAACGCTTCTTGAGCCAGCCAAGCATCTCCGGAAAAACAGTGAAATACCCCACCGATCTCTGACGCTCTTTCTTCCTTGAGAATTGTAAGCGTATCTTCCTGTGCTTCCCTCGTGTGGATGATGAGGGGCAGTGCCAGTTCCCGCGCGACCTGAATCTGCTCACGGAATCGGTCGCGCTGTTCCTTCGGCGAAGAATGATTGTAATGATAATCCAGTCCAATTTCCCCGTACGCCACGACTTTCTTGTTCCTTGCCAGACGCCGGAAGCTATCGTACCAGTCGTCCTGAATGTGCTTGACCTCATGCGGATGCACACCGACTGACGCATAGACAAAAGGATATTGATCGGCGAGCGCGACGGCTGCTTGGCTGGTCGTCAGGTCGCAGCCGATGGTGACGAACGCCTCCACTCCGGCTTCCCGAGCACGGGCGATGACCGCCTCTCTATCTTCCTGGTAGCGGACGTCATCGAGATGGACGTGCGTGTCGATCAACATCAGGGAATCGTAGCATGAGGTATGACTCGAGAGAAAGTCGATTGCTGGCGAAGGATGACGCCGGATGAAATCATGGGTTGGTCAGATCCCATGGGGCGCCAGCTTTCGCCGGATGAATTAATGAATGTTGGTGAATTAGAGGGATTGACAAAACACAGCATCGTAGATTACTGATACTAGTTATCATAATCACGCCCGAGGCGATTTTGTGACATTGAACCTCGGTTAAAGGCCAGAGTACTTAAAGTCCAGAGCCCATGGCCTTTAGTCGGCCATGGGATTTTTTATGGACTTGACACGGAGCCTCTATAAATTCGGGTTATTCTGAGGATCATTCCAAGGTTTGTGAAGTGTGATACCTGCGACGGTCTTCTTCGTAAAACAATGTTAACCGGAATCAAGGATTCACTATTATGAACATACTGACACAATTGGTTGATTACGGAATCATCGGGCTGCTGGTCGTGCTCAGCCTATGGGCACTGGCCATAGCGGTGGAACGTTGGCTCTATTATCGCCGCGTGACCCCGAATCAATTTCAGGACATTCAGACCATGGAAATAGCACTGACAAAACGGCTGGTTGTGATCGGCACGGTGGCAGCCAATGCGCCTTATATCGGGCTTTTGGGAACCGTATTGGGGATCATGTTGACATTCCATACGATGGGCACTTCGGGAACGATGGCGGTCAGCACGATCATGGTCGGGTTAAGTCTGGCGCTCAAGGCGACGGCTATTGGGTTGCTGGTGGCGATCCCATGTGTCGCGCTGAACAACCTTCTCCGGCGGCGTGTCTCCGAACTCCTGACGCTCTACAAGGTGCAGCATGGAGCGTGAGCTGAATCAGATCAATGTGATTCCACTGGTAGATGTCATGCTGGTGCTTTTGGTCATCGTGCTGACTACAGCCACATTCATATCAACGGGGCAAGTTCCGGTCGAATTGGCAAAGGCCAAGGAGGTAAACGATCATCGAGATGTGCCGTTGATGATTACGCTGACGGCCGATGGTCGCCTGTTTGTGAACGACCAGCCTATTCAGACGGAGGGGCTGGCGACTGCCCTGAACGGACATTCTCGCGAGTCAGCGGTTGTCTTGCGGGCTGATCGCGTCACAGTGTTAGAGCGGTTTGTGACGGTGGTCGATGAAGTCAAGGGACTTGGGTTTCGACAGGTCAGTTTGGAGGTCCTCCGATCATGACAACCATCGAATTCGATCGATTGACCGGCGGCTATACAGAGCAGTCCCGTGGATGGACGGTGTCCGTGCTGCTTCATGGCGTAGCCGTAGCGGGGGTTGTGTTGTTGATGGCGAAGGTAGACCAACCCGTTGCTGTAGACCTCTTTCAGTGGGACGTCTCGATGGTGGATGCGGAGAAGCCCTCGCAATCTGAGCCCCCGCCGGTTCAAAAGGTAGTCCAGCCTCCGCCTACACCGGTCAAGCCGAATCCGCCTATCCGAAAGGCGGTTCAGCCGATCGTCCAACAAACCCCTCAACAGACCGATGTTGCCGTAAACGCGGAACCTCTGGTGGAGTCGACGGAAATTCAACAAGTTATGCCTCAAGTCGTCATGGCGGAGCCGATACAAACTCCCACTGAGTCGGTCATTGAACAAACCGTGCCCGTGGAATCGTCAAGTCCCACAGTCGAGTCCAAACCGGTGGAATATCGGCAAGTTCAGTATCGCCGGACTCAAGCGGATTATGGCTGGCTTCGGGACTTGCTCTGGAAGCGGATTGAAGAGTTGAAACGCTATCCAGCACAGGCGAAATTCAACCACTGGGAGGGTAAAGTCGTCGTACAGGCGGTCATCAAGGCGGATGGTACGGTGGGAGATGTTCGCGTGGCGGAGAGCTCGGGGCACGCGGTGCTTGATGAAGAGGCATTGGTGGTCATGAGAAAAGCCTCACCGTTGAGGCTCACACATCATTTGGAGAAGTCGCAGATTATCATTACGGTTCCGATCAGTTATCGCTTGGATGGGTAACGAGCAGAGCAAAAAACTCTAGTCGAATCGAATACGTACATAAGGAGAATCACGATGAATCGCCAGACGGTCAGACGTTCAATCATTTGCTCCGTGTCGGTCCTATCTGTAATAGGGACACTTTGTCTAGTCGGCGGTCCCGCCTGGGCCCAGCACAAGGGCGAAAAAGCCTTCCATGCCGTGGCGGTCGATGCCAAGAGTGTCGAAACAGACGTCAAGAATATCGTTTTTTATTATGAAGAGAAGATCAGCGAAACCGCTTTCGTCCCGCATGAGCTTCGTGAATTACCGGTAAAGCGGGGGAATGGCACGGTGAAAATAAAGTTTGACGGCATCAAAAATATCGACCTTAAACCATCCAGTAATGGCACAGCGCCGAACGTCACCATTACGCTCAACGATGGTAAAACGGGCGAGTTTATCCTGGCCGTCGCCGGCAGTTTCAAAGGGCTTTCCGAATTCGGGGAAGTCGAATTACCGGCTGCAGAGCTGAAAAAACTGACTTTCAAGTAATAGTACTTCACTGCGCTTGGCATGTCGCCTGCCGACGGTTCATCCTAATTCATCGTCGGCCATCGGCGGCATGACTTTGTGCGATGCGAGATCCAGCCCGCTGAAAACCGTCTATCTACAGGGGAAAAATTTCACGAGGGCTGGCGGATCGTGATTCCACCGCTGCCTGCGGGCAGCGGGTCCTGTCCTATTCGGCTCTGAGCATCTATCGATCGGTCTGTCGCTTAAAAACCTCAGTTAATTCCCCCTTAGCGTCTTGATTTTTCGCACTCGCCTCACCCATAATTGAAACCGCTTCTCATTATCATAGTTATAGTCTAATGACCTCACGAGCAGATAGTGGGATCTATCCTCCGTGGCAAATGAGATCACAGCAGAACGGTTTGTCATTTTTCGGCAGTATTACGACGAACTCGTCAGGTTTTTGACGGTCAAATTGCGCTCACGCGACCAAGCGTTGGATATCGCGCAGGAAGCGTTTCTGCGGGCCGTGAAGGCTGCCACCCAAGCGAAATTGGCGTCGGCCGACGGAAATGTCATCACGCTGAGCGAATAACGATGAACCTACATGCATAGGATGCAGCGTGTCGATCAGTGAAGCTCCTGGAACGATGCATCCTGTGAGGGAATCAAACCGTATCGCGGTCTCCTACGAAAGGATTCGATCATGACTGCCTTCAAGTTTGATCGACTGATGCGCAACAGCGGCGGGCATCATGCTCTCAGTTGGACGGTATCTGTCCTCTATCATCTCATCGGGTTCTCAGGCGTGTTGTTCTATATGTCGGAGTTTGACAAATCGATCCATCCCGACACATTTCAATGGCAAGTCTCCATCGTGGACGCGCCTAGAGAGGCGGAGCCGATGCTGACTCCGGCCCATGCCCCCGCAACTCCGATGCCGCCTCAGCCGACGCAAGCCGAGCGGTCGGTTGATTCTCGACCTCTTGTCGAGACGGCTCAAACCGTACAGCATGCCGATCGGGAGAGCGTCACGCCGCAGATGCAGCCCTTACAGGAGGCGACACCATCGAAGGACACCGCGCAGTTGATGGCCCGCGCAGACCATGCCGACCCGGCGCCGATCATGGCACGCGCCAAATCAGTGGCGGAACAGTATGCGGTGGTACAGCCTGAGGAGCCGATCATCCAGTATCGCACGATCCTTCATCGGCAGGTACAGTACCTTCAGACTCAAGCGGATTATGGATGGCTTCGTGACATGCTCCGGAATCGACTCGACGAGCTCAAGCATTACCCGGCACTGGCCAAAGCCAACCATTGGGAGGGCCACGTCATCGTGCAAGCGGTTATCAAGGCGGACGGCACGGTGGGGGATGTCAGAGTGGCGAAAAGCTCGGGGAACACCTTGCTGGATGAGGAGGCAGTGACGGTTATGAGGAAGGCCTCGCCCTTGAGGCTAAAATATCAACTCGAAGGGCCACAGATCACCATTTTGGTTCCGATCAGCTACCGCTTGGAGGGCTAGCCAGTCGGCCTAGAGATTCAAGGAAATGATGATGGATTGCGACGGCCACAGCCTGAAATGTTTTCTCGCCTAATTTTAAGTCCAGGTGAGAGCGTCGAGAAAGCACGCCATCGCGCAAGAATGCGGCGGATCCGATGAGCGAATGTGCGATCGTTCGAGTTCTCGCCACGGAGACGTTCCGAGCCGGCCCATACGCAACGAGAAATGCGGACGTTCCTTCATCTCCTCCGGGCAGATAAATTGTCCTGCCCTATCGAACCCACGTCAGGTTCAGTTCCGCTCATGCGTCACATCTCCGTGGATGCGTAGCGCCTTTCCACATTCGACTTTTGTCCAGGCCAACGGATCCTGAATCCTGAGCCCACGGCTGATACGCAGTCGTCGGGCTCTTGTTGTATCTGGTCCGAAACATCGCCCTGAGTAGTGATGGCACGGCAGCATGGAAAGGGACGTATGCCTCGCATCAAGCTCAAACGGAAACAGAAGAGAAACAATTGGAGAGCACGGATAGACGAGGGGCGAGAGGAGGTTGGACAGAATTTCTCGGCAAGTCGCATATTCTGGGGATTGATCGTAGGTGTGTCTTCGGTTGCCATCGGCCTCTATCATCCGGCCATGGCACAGGATGAACTAGGCCGAGACCGTCAACCGCCACGGGAGCCTGATCGAGGTTCAGGACCGTGGAATCAATTTCCTGCCATCAAACAGGAATTACACCCGCTCGATCATCCTCTCTTGTCGGATGAGCTTCTGCGCAATACTCATGGCGTCATTCGTCTCGTGGCCCAGCAGGATTTCCGTGAGACTCCAAAGCAGCATTTCGAGATTCCTGCCGGGGCGTTGGGAATTCGACGTGAACGGTCAACCGATTCCAGGGCTAAATCTCAACGCGAATTTTGCCTATATCGATGCCAAGATTACGGAGGACTTGGATCCTACTCTTGTCGGACAACGGGCGTTCGCTCCCGAGTATGTCGGAAGGGTTTTTGGCACGTATCAAATGCAATCGGGACCATTGAAAGGGTTCGGTTTCGGCGGTGGCGTCTATTTCATCGGCGATTTTGCGCAAAATCTTCCCAACCGGGTCAGAGCAGATGCATACGAACGAGTCGACGGAGTTCTATTCTACCGCGGCAGCAAGTGGTGGGACGTCTCCATCAATGTTCGGAATCTCTTGAACGCGAGGTATATTGAGAACCCCGGCACGATCAATTGGGGCAACAGATTCGGCGCGCCGGTCAGCGCTTTTGGGACGGTACGGATTCATTTTTAGTGGAGGGGAGGCGCTTCGCAACTGTCAACTAAATCGAGTTCGGCGTTCGGCACTCCTCGTGAGGCAGTAGTCGATCGTCTCTATCCAGCCTGCCAATGGCGCATGCCGATTTCCGGAAATTGAACATTCCCTTTCTTGATCTCTCCGTGGTACCGTCCAGCCCGGTTTTGATCGGTGACAAGCATCGAGTGGGATCATGACTCTCTCCTATGCGAGTATCGAGGATCTTTTTCACCGGTACCGTAACGAGTTGTTACGGCGCATGGTGGCCATGGTCCGTTCGCGTGAGACGGCGGCCGATCTCGTCCAAGAAACGTATTTGAAGTTAGTCCGCACGGCCCCCATGACGAGCATCGATCAGCCGCGCGCCTTTCTCCATCGTATTGCCACCAATCTGGCGATCGACCATTTGCGCGCGCACAAAGGCGGACCGAGCGCCGCCGAGTCATTGGACCATGCGCTGGATCTGCTCAGCGCCGCTCCTTCGCCCGAGCGGACGCTGCTCGGAAAAGAACGGCTGCATCGCTACATGCGCACTCTCGACGCACTTCCCCCGCGAACCCGAGAAGCCTTTCTCCTGTTTCGAGTCTACGGATACTCCTACCGTGAAATCGCAACCCGCATGGGCATTACCCTGAGCGGAGTGGATAAACACATTCGCCGTGCCATCGATCGCACCTGTCCTGCCGCCGTCCCGTCCGATGACGACGAGTGAGATGATTGGCCTGCTGATCCGTCACACAGTATACTGATCTCGTGTTCGCGTATTTCTAACCGCGACAGCAGAGAAACTATGCAGGCTCCACGCCATTCAATGGATCAACCTCTTAGAAACACCGATGAAAGCGAGCTGCGGCAAGAAGCGATTGCGTGGCTTGCCCGGGTGAGCGATCCCGACGTGACGCCGGAAGACCGGGAAGCCTGCCGACAATGGCAAGCTCAAAGCTCCGCCCATGCGCGCATGTTCGAGCAACTGTCCGGAAAGTGGGCCGACCCCGAGTTGACGCACGCCGCAGTCCAACTTGCACATGCTAATTCAGCTCAAGGCGCTCATGCCTCTCACAGAATACACCCGCTTGGATGGCGTTATGTCATCGCAGGTGTGGCTTGTATGCTGGCACTCCTGTCAGGGGCGTGGTATTTCGACGTGCTGATTCGATGGCAAGCCGACTATCACACGGCCGTCGGCGAGCGTAGGAACGTGCGATTGCCGGACCAGTCAGTGGCGACATTGAACACCGGCACTGCGCTGGCCTTGTCGTTTGATGGTCCCGCGCGACGCGTGCGTCTCCTGCAAGGCGAAGCGTCATTCAAGGTTCAGCCCGATCCCAGCCGGCCTTTCGTGGTGGAAGGAGCAGAGACGGCCACGCGAGCCGTCGGAACGGAGTTCGTCGTCAGGCGGCAGACCGCCTCAGATCGCATCATTGTGCTAGAGGGCACGGTTGCAGTGAGCCTCGGCCGGGATGCCGATTCAGTCGAACGTGTCTCGGCGGGGAGCATGACGGAGACGAACCAAGGTCGGTTGGCGCCGGTGCGTTTGGTGGATGCGTCGACAGCTGCTGCTTGGCGACAGGGCCTGCTCGTCGTCGATGGCATGCCGCTTGAACAAGTACTGGACGAGGTGCAGCGCTATTATGCCGGGACCATCGTCTTGTGGAATCGCGAGCTGGCGAAACAGCGTGTGACCGGCACCTATCAGCTGGATGACCCTGCCAAAATTCTCCGCCACCTTTCAAAGACTTTTGCGCTCCGAACGGTCAGCCTGTCCGATCGCGCCGTGATACTCTTCTGACGCTTCCATTAGATCGCCATATCTTTTTTTATGGCGAAGTGCGAAAAACCAAACGCCCTTCCGTCTTACTTATCAGGTCACGGATAAGGAGACGGATATGGTGAGTCTTGAGCGAGCGAACAGAGTCAAGCAAGCCGCGCGTCGAATGACGCTCAAGGCCGGGATATTCCTGCTGACGGTTGGCGGACCACAGATAGAAGTCAGCCTGGCGCAAGAAGGGACGGCGGAAACGCAAGACGGCGCCATCGACTTCCATATTCCTCGGCAACGATTGGGCTCGGCATTGAACGCCTTTGCCGTCACGGCCGGCTGGCAAGTCAGCGCATCGACGGACCTTACCGACGGCGTCGAATCTCCAGGACTTGAGGGGACCTACCGGCGAGCGGATGGATTGAAAGCGTTATTAGCCGATACGGGCCTGACCTATCGATTCGATGGCGTGCGAATGGTCACTATCGAGCGAGACACGATGCGCACCTTGCCTCCGGCGGTCACAACACCACGCAGTCAGGCCACGGAGGGTGAGGCAGACGGATCACCTCAACTTTCCAAACCGATCAAGGTGCCGGAAGTTGTCGTGAAGGACGTCCGGGAGCGGCCGACATGGACAGATTCGATCGATGGTTACAAAGCGGACCATGCCTCAACGGCCACACGCAGTACCATGTCAATCATGGAAACCCCGACCTCAATCGGCGTGGTCACACGCGATCTGATTCGCGACACGTTTTCTCGTACACAAAACGATGCCTTCGAAGGCGTCAGCGGTCTGGCGCGCGACCAAGTCAACGGGGGACGAAGCGAAGCCTTCACGATCCGAGGATTCTCTGGCTGTTCACCGACCGGTGATTTTAACGGCATGAAAGTCAACGGGTTGCCGACTGACTGCCTCTTCGCACCGGATTGGGGCATCGTCGAACGCTATGAAATCGTCAAGGGACCGGCCTCCATCGTTGGCGGCGCGTCGAATCCAGGCGGCATCGTCAACCGCATCACGAAAACTCCGCAGCGCTCGAATTTTGGGACCGTCGAAGCCAATTTTGGGTCATATGATTTTTACCGAGGGTTGGTCGATGTCAACGGCATCATGCCGAAGTATGACAACGTTCGGGGCCGCTTGGTCGTGGCCGTTGAAGAAGGGGGCTACTTCGTCGATTTCACGCCGATTCGGCAATATACCGTGATGCCCTCCGTGGAAGTTGATCTCTTCAAAGGCGCAGGCAAATTACTCGTGATCGGCAACTATCAAAAATTCGACGGCGCCAACTATCTCGGGTGGCCGCTGTCGAGTGACGGAAAACTACTCAATGTCCCTCGCACGAGAAACTTCGGCGGTGGCGTCCAAAACGGGGCTCATACCAACTTCAGCGGCTATTCCGGCGAGGCTCATTACGATCACAAGTTCATTCACGATATCAAGCTGTCCATCAAGGGCAAATACTCCAGGTCGAAACTGCTCACGAGCGACATCTATAGCTATACCTACGGCGGGATTCCCCCGAGCGGGGATACCTACTTCAACAATAGCTTTCGCGATCTGAAGTTAGATACTTATGCGGGTGAGTTGTTTCTCAGCAAGGAATCCACATTGTTTGGGCGGAAACATGAGATCCTGACGGGCGTCGACTACAAAGACATGTCGCGGAATTCCTTTCTCGCGTTTCCCACGTTGCCTGACATCGACAACGTGTTCAACCCGAGGAACGTGACCCGTGTGTTGCCCGATGATGTCTTACGCACCTTGGCAGGCCCCCCGCTCCACACGACCTTGAAACAGACCGGTGTCTTCGGGCAGGCCGTCATCCGTCCTCTCGAACGGGTGACCCTCGTTCTGGCGGGACGCTACGACTCGGCGCGCTCGTCAACCGATAATTACGGTGGGCCGTTGCTGGAGCGGACGGACTCCGCCTTGACCGGCCGGGCCGGCGTGACTGTGAAGGTGACCGACTGGATGAACGTCTATGGCGGCATCCAACAGTCCTTCGCCCCAAATTCATTTTCATTTACACGAGATAATCAGTTGTTGGATCCTGAGCGCGGCATCAACTATGAGGCCGGCGCCAAGTTCAACTTGTTCGATGACCGGCTGCTGCTCACGACCGCCTATTTTCGCAGCTATCGCCGCAATGTAGCGACGCTTGATCCGGGGAACCCTCTGTTTAGCATCGCGATCGGTGAGCAGCGCCATCAGGGTGTGGAATTCGATGTGAACGGTCAGCCGATTCCCGGCTTGAGGCTGAACGCCAATTTCACGTATCTGGATGCCGTGATTACCGAATCCAACGACACAGGGTTTGTCGGGAGCTATCCGGCTGGACTTCCGCGTAACTATATGGGGCGCGTCTTCGCGACCTACCAGCTCCAGTCCGGTCCCCTGCAAGGGTTCGGATTCGGAGGAGGCGTCTATTACCAAGGTAAGTATGAATTGTCCTTGCCCAACGCGCTCGGTACTGAACCGTATCACCGAGTGGATGCGGTCCTCTTTTACCGAGGTGACAAACGGTATGATGTGAGCGTTAACGTCCGCAATGTGCTCAACGCCACCTATATCGAACACGCCGCCTTCGCGGGCGGCATCAACACGTTCGGTCCGCCGATCACCGCCATCGCCTCGCTGAGGGTATTTTTCTAATACTTGGGGACAGGAAGAAAATATTTCTCGACATCTCACGACGGTGATTCGTACGACAAGCCTTGTCGGCCCCTCTCATCGTGAAAATGTAGGGCCGATTCGTCGCTCTCCAGCCTGCCGATCACACAGACTGATTTCCGGAAAGTGAACATTCCCTTTCTTCACCTGCTCATGGTACGGTCCGTCCCAATTTTTGAATGCTAACAAGCATTGCGGGCCTATTTTGGGTGAGGAATTAACATGACGACTGTAAACGATGTCGAGAGTGACAGCTCATCGCTTCTCCACGCGGTGCAAATGGCGCTGAACGAAAACACCCCAGCGGTTGCCAAGCGCGTCTGCGAACATCATCTCCGTTCGTCTCCCGAGGACCCCGATGCCCACCGATATCTGGGACACGTATTACTTCTTCTGGGCGAGCACGACCAGGCGCGGACCATCGCGACTCGGGCCACCGAACTGGCACCGCGCGATCCGCGTACCTGGTCGGACCTGGGACGGGTCCAGGTGCTGTCCCGCAGGGTCCGAGATGCGATACCCTGCTTCGAACAGGCCGTCGCCCTCGCCCCAGGCTATGCCGACGGCTGGCACAACCTTGGGTTGGCGCTCAAGCAGATCGGCCAACCCGAGCGGGCTTTCGAAGCGGTGAGACAATCCCTGTTGATCGACCCCACGCGCGCTGACAGCTACATCGCTCTCGGAAATTTGTTGGTCGAGCACGACCAACTCGATGAGGCCCTCGTGTGCTTCCAACGCGCCGTGGCCCATGATCCTCAGCGTGCCTCCGCCCACGCGCGCCTCGCGCAGGAACTCTCCCAGCGGGGCGACGTCGAACAGGCGCAATCGCTGCTGCAGCGCTCGATCGCGCTCGATCCGAACGACGTGGACAATTGGGTCGATCTCGGCCGGACGCTGGAGGATCTCGGGCAAGCCGAAGCAGCACTGAGCTGCTACCGCGCGGTTCTTCGAAAACAACCGGGCCATGCCTTCGTGCTCGGGCAGTATCTCGCCCTCGTCAAAGGCGACGAAGGTCTCGAATGGTTGGAGCAAGTCGAGCACGTGCTCGACCGGCCAGGAGATGCTTTGGAAGGTAAGGCCTTGATCGGATACGGGCTGGCTAAGTTCTACGACCGCCGAGGCTCTTATAAAGAAGCCGCCTCCGCCGCGACTCGGGCGAATAGTGCCAGACGGAAGGCCGCTGGACCATTGGATCGAAACGGACTGCAGGCTCGTGTCGATGAGATTATGGCGGCCTATACCCCTGAGTTTTTCGGCGAACGGCGTCAGCTGGGGCTGGGAACAGACCAACCGGTCTTCATCGTGGGGTTGCCGCGCTCGGGCACGACGCTGACCGAGCAGATTCTGGCGGCCCATCCGTTCATGCATGGGGCAGGCGAATTGCCGGATTTGGCCCGGTTAGCTCGCCAGGTCGTGGTCGAAGCGGAGGATAAGGCTGAGGTCGAGGTCAAGGCTAAGGTCGCTCCGTGGCAGGCAGCCATGCATCTTGAGGAAATGGCCAGCCGGGGATTGGCCCAGGACTATTTGAGAGCGCTTCGACGACAGGCGCCGCCCGACTGTCCCCGCATCAGCGACAAACAGCCGCTGAATTTCTTCCACCTCGCTTTCGCGGCGTTGCTGTTTCCCAACGCCCGCGTGATTCATTGCCGCAGAGACGCCCGCGACAACGCGCTCTCAATTTGGATGGAGAACTTCAATCCAGACCAACGGTACGCCACGGATTTCGACGACCTTGCATTTTTTATCGCGCAGGAGCGGCGGTTGATGGAGCATTGGAAAGCGGTCCTCCCTCTCCGTATCCTGACGATCCAATATGAGGACGTGGTGGCGGATCTGGAAGGACAAGCCCGGCGGCTGATCGACTTTCTCGGAGCCCCTTGGGATGACCGCTGTCTCCACTTTCATCAACAGGACCGCGCGGTACAGACGCCGAGCCGCTGGCAGGTGCGGCAACCGATCTATTCCAAGTCGGTCAAACGGTGGATGCGCTACCAGGAATACGTTCCGGCATTGAGCGCGGCATTCACAACGTTTGAGGGTGCAACGCAGGACGAATAGGTGACCATTAAAGGCAAATCGGTAAACCTCTCGGAATTTTTCGAGGGGTACTATAGTGAGCTGGTGTCTCACTTCACGAGAAAGCTGCGCTCAGCCTCGCTGGCATCAGAAATAATTCACGAAACCTACCTCCGAGCCAGAGCTGTCGGATCCGCATTTCACATCGACAATCCGCGGGCCTATCTGTACCGCATGGCCACCAATCTGGCGACGGATCTCTTTCGAAAGGACAAAATCCGATCCACCTATATCAGCTCGGAGCCGCTTCACGAATTGCTGCGCTATCAGGCTCCGTCTGCCGATACCATACTGGCCGATAAGGAGCGCTTGGAACTCCTGCTCCGTTCCATGGACGAACTGTCACCGCGCTGTCGAGAGGTCTTGATTCTGCGAAAGTTCGAAGAGCTGGACACTCGTGAGATCGCGCAACGCTTGGGCATTTCTCTCAGCATGGTTGAGAAACACCTCCGCAGAGCGCTCCTCCATTGCCGAAACCGACTGGATCAAGATGCGTGATGTCCTTGATGAGAGGAGGCACCGGTGAGGTCAGATTTTCGGGGAGTTATTCGTCTACTTTTCAAGAGAGTACCTTTTATTGAGTGGACAGGGAGACTCGGAGCAACGTATTCATGCGTGTGACTGAACGCAAGCACCCTTCATCAAATTCTATCCGCGAACAGGCTATCGATTGGTGCCTGCGTCTAGAATCATCCGATGCCACGGCGAACGACCGTCATTGCTTCGAGGCCTGGCTGGATGAAAACCCGATGCATCGAGAGGAATATGAACGGGCGAATAGAGTGTGGGGCGACATGGATCAGGTCAAGCCGCTCTGGGTGGAGGCCCGTCGGCAAGCCGCTCAACAGGCGGCCGTTGCGGGAAGCAATCAGGCTTCTGTTTTGTCGCGACGGAACCTATTCGATTGGCAAGCGTGGGTGCCGGCCATGGGAGTCGCTGTGGCCATCTGCGCGCTTACCTTGTGGTGGATGTGGGAACCGCCGGCTCCGATTCAGCACTATCAGACTGCCAAAGGCGAACAACAAACCGTTCGCCTAGAAGATGGGTCCACCGTCGTCATGAATACCGATTCGGTGTTGACCGTGCAACTCTCGACATACGAACGCGCAGTCACTCTGCAACAGGGTGAAGCGTTCTTCACGGTGTCCCACGATGCAACGCGCCCGTTCGCGGTGATTGCGAAAAACGGCCGCATTCGCGATATCGGCACGCAATTTCTTATCCACTCGTTTCCTGAGCATGTTGAGGTATCTGTGTTGGAGGGGATCGTCGAAGTCGACGTTCCGGAGACGAACGCGTTTATCTTCCGCACTAGCCAGCCCCAACGGCTCGTGGAGGGCGAACACGTGCAGTTTACCTCCGCCGGTCAGCTGTCTTCAGTTCGCGCCTTCGATGCCGCTACGGCCTTGGCGTGGACCAGACGCCTTCTCGTCTTCGAAAACGCGCCTCTTGGAGAGGTTCTGAAAGAATGGGGCCGGTATCGAATTGAGGAGCTGCGACTCCTCGATTCAAGTCTCCGCAGTCTTCCCGTCAACGGCAAGTTCCGCATCGACCAACTGGAAAGCTTCCTGCAGGCCCTGGAAGACGGGCTCTCCATAAAAGCGCGCCGCGCCGACGCCCGCCTGGTGATTCTCGAACGCTAGCCAACTTCCTATCAGTCCTTCGATATTTCGCTGCCCTGATCCGGTCATTAATGGCAAATTCTTGTTCGCATCCTCCCCATGGTTTTCATCCAGGATTTCGCAGTTGACGACGGTCTCTCTCGTCATTCCCGCATGCTTTAAGCGGGAATCCAGAAAGTTCAGATCGCCTGGATGGCCGCCTTCGCGCCGCAGGCGCGGGCATGACCTTGCTTCTCAGAGACCGTGTCGTCTTCCCATCCGGCAAGGGGTTGTGATCGTTCGATCATGATCGTAACTGTTCAACTGCGTAATCCGGGGTCATACAAAGATGATCATCGGAAAAATGTTTCTGCCTCATGGTCCGATCTTGCGGAGGGTATTCGTCCTAGTCTGCAACGGGCGTAAAGAAGGTTTCGCCGGCCCGCTCGTTGTTTGTGGAATGGACGTTGATGAGCAGGAAAGGAATGCCTCCATGCGGAAGAACAAACTGAAGCGACGTTCCGGCAAAGCCACACGCCATGCCAAGGCCTCTAATCTACGGTCTGTCTATGAGAAAGTCGCCGAAGCCTGTGAGGGATACCGCCCACAAAGTCTGGCCTGGGGCATCATGGTAGGGCTCTCCTCCCTGGCGCTCAGTTCGCATAACCCAGCACTCGCACAGGATTGGCAAGGAGATCAACCAACGCCCGATGATGGGGGTTCCTCTCGAAATCATTCCGGAACACGCTGGCTCAATACATCCGGCCGGCCGTTGGGAGGAGATCAGCAGCCGCAGCGCTATCTGCCCGGCTCGTGGCTTGTGGCGCAGCAAGATGTGGAAGGGGGTGCAAAGCAGTCCTTCGATATTGCTGCGGGGAGTCTTCAGTCGGCATTGCAAACGTTTTCCAAGCAAGTCGACTTGCAGATTTTTTACACGTCCGAGGTAGTGGCGGGCCTGCAAACCCACGGCGTGAAAGGCATGTACACACCCCAAGAGGCCCTCGAAGCGTTACTGGCCGGTACGGGTCTGCGCTATCGGTTCTCCGACGTCAACACGGTGACTCTTCAACGGGCGGAGCATTCCGAGACGACGGAGACCATTACCACGCAACAAGAAGCAAAACCTATTAAGGTGCCGGAAGTTGTGGTGAAGGATGTCAAAGAGCGGCTGCTGGTTGTCGATTCGCCGGACGGCTACAAGGCCGATGTGTCGTCAGAAGCGGTCCTGCGCTTTCCAGCGCGGATTCAGGAATTGCCGCAGTCTGTGAGCGTCGTGACGCAAGACAGCATCCGCGAGCGCCGCGCTGTCACGCAATCTGAGGCTTTGGAGGGAGTCGCTGGAATTATGAAATCTGGACAATTTGGTGGCCAAGGTACTGACGATTACTTCATAAGAGGCGTTATTGCACCCTCGTCAGCCCCTGGTTACACCCGCGACAATGGACTATCAGCTTTCAATAATTACGTCGGCGATCCAACTCTGTACGAACGCATCGAGGTCATTAAGGGCGCGGCCTCCTTCACGAGCGGGCTCGTGTCAGCAGGCGGCTTCGTCAACCGACTCCTGAAGGCGCCGTTGGACCGAAACTTTGTGGTTGCCGAGGGCGGCGGCGGTTCATACGGGCATTATCGGACGACCCTCGATGCTAATGGTATCATGCCGAACTTGCCGATCGCCGGCCGCTTGGTCTTCACTCAGAACCAGGATGCCGAGTTTTTCAGAAATTCCGGTAATCAACGTTTTTCTTTCCTGCCCTCCGTCCGCTTCAGCCCGCGCGAAGATTTCACTCTCACCATCACTGGTAATGTGCAGCGCCTACGTGGGAAAGGCTACTACGGTACTCCACTGACGACACAAGGACAGATCCCGGCGGGAATCGAAGACAGTTTCCTCGGAAACGATAACTCCTTAAAGCTCGATTACCACAGCATCCATGCCGAGGCTGAAAAAACATTCGTCCAAGGCTTTCGGCTGAAGGCGAAAGGTCAATATAGCCATGACAAGACGAGTTATCGCTATGCCTATGGGTATCAGTCAAACGGTATTAGGCCGGACGGGAACTTTAGTCTCTACGCTTATGGTCGTGATACTAGGCGTGAGTCTTTCGCCGGAGAAGTCAACCTGACGAAAGAGTTTTCACTCTTCGGCAATCTCAGCTCGGTGGCTGCCGGGATGGACTATTCCACCGGAACTAATACCATCTACCCCGGAGGCTTCGCTTCCCTTGGAACCGGGAATATTTCCAATCCACAAGTTAACCTTCCATTTCCCCCTGGATTTATAGATCCGTCAACAGCATCACCATCTTTTAACGTTCGCTTTAATCAAACTGGCGCTTTTGGACAGGCATTGCTCCGTCCCTTCTCCGGTACGACCCTGATGGTCGCGCTCCGTCAAAATTGGATCACGCAAGACAATGGTGTGATCGATACAAGCGTACAGCACAGTAAATTGACTCCGCAGGTCGGCCTGTCTCAGCGGCTCATCCAGGGACTTAATGTCTATGCCTCCTACGGAGAAAGTATCCAGCCGAACTTTGCTCTCACGCGAGACGGATCGCTCTTGGAGCCCATGACCGGCCAGACGTTCGAAATCGGAAGCAAGTGGGAACCGCTTGAAAACCGCGTTCTTTTGACCGCCGCACTGTTTCGTACCGAATTGGACGGTGTCGCCACTCCAGATCCGACGACTCCTCCGAATAGCGGGCTTTCAATTGGTGGACAGAGCCAACGGAATCAGGGATTCGAGTTCGAAGTGCGTGGCGCGCTTATCCGGAATCTACAACTGAATTTGGCCTACACTTTCTTGGAGACCGAGATTACAAAGAGTCAGATTGCGTCTGCGGTCGGCCAGCCGGCCTTCAATTCTCCGAAACACACTTTCAGCGCTTTCGGGAGTTACGATTTTTCCGATCTGATCACGAAGGGACTGAAGCTCGGCGCCGTAGTTTATTACCGCAGCGATGTGTCGTTTATTCCAACACGGATTCTGAATCAACCCATAGAAGGCTACACCAGGGCTGACATCTTTGCTATCTATTCCCCGCTCAAGTGGCTCAGTTTTCAGGTGAACCTCAACAA
This sequence comes from uncultured Nitrospira sp., assembly GCA_964587955.1. Lineage (GTDB taxonomy): Bacteria > Nitrospirota > Nitrospiria > Nitrospirales > Nitrospiraceae > Nitrospira_D. Next base: position 87,279 of record CAZPNQ010000001.1, on the reverse strand, counting down.
TATTGCCGATGCGGAGTATGTCGCGGGTCCTAATTCCTATCGTGCGTACAACCAGTTCGGCGCCCCACGGCACGTGATCGGCATGGTGCGGCTGACGTTCTAGCCAGCTAGTCTGGATCACTTACTGCAAGAGCACGACGTAGTTTGTAAGGCGAGTTGAGGACAGGTGCAATTGGGTTTGTATCGTATCTAAGGCACGATCCAGATTGTCGATGTGAAACACGCCGCTGACACGCTCGTTTGCGATTGCTTCATTGGTCAACTGCACGTACCCTGCTCTGTATCGATTGATCTCTTCCACCACCTGACGGAGAGGGGTCTCCTCAAAAATCAGAAGACCCCGTTGCCAGGCCGTGGCCAGACGAAGATTGGCCGCTTGGGTTTGGCCTAACCCGCTGAGTGTGTCGTAGTTTACTTGTTCGCCGGAATGGAGACGGACCTGAGACGATGTTCCGGGAGTGGGATGATCCACCGCCACGTCCACCACGCCTTCGATCAAGGTGACCGTCGCGCGTGGCCCATGGTCGCGCACGGCGAAGGCCGTTCCAATGGCTTGGGTGTAACCTTTTGCAGCATGCACCACGAACGGGCGTGCGGTATCCGGGGTCACCTGGAATTGCGCTTCGCCGCTCAAGAGCGTGATGCGACGGACCGCGGACGTGTAATCCACGGACAACGCGGTTCTGGTGTTAAGATGAACGATACTCCCGTCATCCAACGTCAGGCTCGTTTGCTCGCCTGTGCTCGTTCGATGTTCTGCAAACCATAAGGCCAACCTGTCCGTCTGGAATAGCGCGCCGATAGTCACCAACACCAGCATAGCCGCCACGGCCCATCTCCGCCGCCTCGTCTGCGTCCCGATGACAGTGGAGTGCTGTTCGAGCACATCAGTTGCCGCGATCGGCGGACGCACCTCGCCCATGCCCAACCACAACTCCTTCGCATTTTGGAAGGCCTGCTTGTGGGTATGACTGCGGTTACGCCAGGCTTGGGCTTGGCGTTTATCTTCCGCTGTCGCATCGCCGGACGCCAGCCGGGCGATCCACTGGGCGGCCTCCTCTTCCAGGAGATCATCGGGGCTCTGATGGGCATGACCATTTTTCATGGCAGTCTCTGGACCACAACGACTGGGGGGAATCGGATCTTCTTGTAACACGATTGGAAATGGAAAACCCATACAGGGATTGTTACGACCGCTTGAGCCGGCGTCGGCAGTGCACCAGGGCTTTCGCGAGATGTTTCTCCACCGCGCTTTGACTGATGCCCAAGAGGGCGGCGATTTCACGATGCTTCATTCCCTCAAATCGATTGAGCACCACTATCTGCTGACACACGGGAGAGAGGTCCATGAGCGCCTCTTCCACGATTTTGAACTCTTCTTTGGCCAGCAGGACTCGCTCCGGTGTGGCGCGTGGATTTTCGATGGCAAGAAACTCTGCAGCGGATCCTGTAAGGGCAGCACGGCGTCGCTCCGCGCGCAGATGATCGATGGCCAGATTCGCAGCCACACGGAACATATAGGTACGCAAATCCTCGATCAGGTGCGACCCCTCGAGTTTTTGCAGGCGGAGATACGTTTCCTGCACCAGATCTTGAGCAGTGGCCACGCACCGAACTCGCACCGCGAAATAGCGTTGAAGTTCCAGGGCATGGCGTTCAAAGATCGGCAGAAGATTCGGGTGCATGGTGATGACCGACTCCCGGAATGGGCGGCAAAGCTACCACGTACAGGTGCCGCATGGCCATGTTCATTGTCCGGAAAGATGCCGGTCGCAGGGCTAGATCACGGCATTATTTTTCATGACCCCAAAAAAAGATGTGTGGGTTTTTCTCTTTCAATCGTGTTGTCACTGGTGGAATAAAAAACGAGTCGGGATCGGATTGAAGGAGAAGGGGCATGAAGATTCGGAAGACCGCCGGCAAGAAACGCCGCTCCCGCCGACAGGCATTGTCGTATCTGATTTCCGGCCACGTGTTGAGTCTCATGGCCTCCGGAACCGTCGTGGCTCAAGACTCCATGCTCAATCCGCCCAAAAGCCACGATGCGTCGGAAACCAAGACCGGCGCGGAAGACAAGGCAAAATATTTCGAAGTGCCGGCAGGACCGTTGAAAACGGCTCTGAGCATCTTTGCGGAAACCAGCGGTCTCGAACTGTTTTATCGATCCGGGCTGACGGAAGGACGTCAAACGCAAGGCGTCCAAGGCACGTATACGCCCATTCGAGCCTTGGGCATCTTGCTGATCGGCACCGGCTTGCAGCATCGTGTGTCTGGCGACGGCATGGTCACGCTGGAGATTGCGGATCCGCAGACGGGGAGCAATGGACAGCCATTCGCGTCGCAGGCTGCTGAGACTATCACTGGGGACGAAGGCGGGAGAAAAACAGAAACTACAAAGCCCCTCAAAGTGCCAGAAGTTCTCGTGAAGGATGTCCGAGAACGACCGACGTGGACCACGCCGGTGGACGGCTACAAGGCTGACTATTCGTCAAGCGCCACGCGCAGCACCATGTCCATCCACGAAATACCGATATCGATCGGCGTTGTCACGCGGGATCTCATCAAAGATACTCTTTCACGCTCTCAGAACGACGCGCTCGAAGCAGTCAGCGGCCTGTCCCGCGGCACCACCATTGCGGCATTGGGACGTTCCGAAGCCATCAATATCCGAGGATTTGAGGTGTGCGGATTTGGCGGCAGATTTAACGGCATGAAGGTCAATGGATTGCCGACTGATTGCGCGTGGGCGCCGGATTGGGGCATCGTCGAACGGTATGAAGTCGTGAAGGGGCCGGCCTCGATCATCGGCGGTGCCGCCACCCCCGGGGGCGTCATCAATCGGATCACTAAAACACCACAGCGCTCGAATTTTGCGAATGTCGAGGCCAATTTCGGGTCGTATGATTTTTATCGTGGCCTGGTCGATGTCAACGGCGTCATGCCGAAGTATGACAACATTCGAGGTCGCCTGGTGGTGGCCGTCGAGGACGGCGGCAACTTCGTCCATTTCACACCCGCCCGGCAATATACCGTCGCGCCGTCGGTAGAGTTTGATCTCTTCAGAGGCGCCGGAAAATTGCTGCTCGTCGGAACCTATCAAAAGTTCGATGGCGCCAGCTTTTCGGGTTGGCCGCTCGCGAGCGACGGGACGATGGTCAATGTGCCGCGCACGAGGAATTACGGTGGCGGTGCCAACGTGGGCGCCCATACCAACTTCACGGGTTACAACGGCGAAGCGCATTACGACCATCAGTTCATTCACGGCATCAAGCTCACGGTGAAGGGCAAGTACTCGAAGTCCGACCTGGTTGACAACAGCGTGTATAGCTATGCCCTCGGCGGGATTCCCCCGAGCGGCGACTCTTACGTCAACAATGCGTTGCGTCGTAGCCGGTTCGATACCTATGCAGGCGAGTTGTTTCTCGGCAAGGAATTCTCGCTGTTCGGACAGAAACAGGAGATCCTGGCCGGGGCCGACTATCGCGACATGACACGACATTTTATGATCGGCTACACCTATTTGCCGGCTGGCGGGACACCAGTGATCGATAACGTGTTTAACCCGAGAAACGGCATTCCGGCAGCGCCCGATGCATTCTTGGCCAGCCTGGTAAGCGATCCCCGGCGAGTCACCTTGAAGCAAGCCGGCACGTTCGCACAGACCGTGATCCGTCCCTTCGAACGGTTGACGCTCGTCTTGGCGGGACGTCATGACTATGCGGACTCGGGCAATCGCAACACCTTGACAGGTGAACAAGACGAACGAACGGACTCACGATTGACCGGCCGAGCCGGGGTGACCGTGAAAGTCACCGACTGGATGAATGTGTACGGCGGTGTCCAACAGAACTTTGCCCCTCAACCTTTCTTTCGCACTCGGAATAATCTCTTGGTCGACCCGGAGACCGGCATCAATTACGAGGTCGGCGCCAAGCTCAACCTGTTCGAGAATCGGCTGCTGCTCACGACCGCGCTGTTCCGCACCTATCGCCGCAATGTCGCGACGCAGGACCCGTCGGACTTTCGATTCTCCATCGCTGTCGGTGAGCAGCGCCATCAAGGCGTGGAATTTGACGTGAACGGGCAACCGATTCCCGGCCTGAATTTGAACGCGAATTTCACTTATCTGGATGCCGTGATAACCGAAGACAACGATCCAACATTGGTCGGCATGTTTCCGACGCGGGTTCCACGCAACTATGTGGGGCGCCTTTTCACAACCTATCAGCTCCAGTCCGGACCTTTGCAAGGGTTCGGATTCGGAGGAGGCGTCTATTTCCAAGGTGGGTATGAATTGACGTTCCCCAACGCGATCAGTACGGACGCCCATCAGCGTGTCGATGCGCTGCTCTTTTACCGTGGAAACCGCCGATACGATGTATCCATCAACATCCGCAATGTGCTCGACGCCAAATATATCGAAAGTCCCGGCCTCGTGGCAGGCTTTAACGGATTCGGCGCTCCCATCACCGCCATCGGCACCGTGCGGGTGTATTTCTAGTACTTCGGCAGAGAGAAGACCTTCTCTGTCATCTCAGGTGCTACTCCTCGTGCTGTCAATTACATACCGGGCATACCGCTGACCTTTATCGGCTCACTTTCGTAGCGTATTAGCCCGACGTTTACTCTGCCAGCCGGAAGTTGTGTTTTCCAATCTCCCCCCTCTGGTAAGATCCGTCCGTCCATCTAAGTCTCCATTTCAGCGCGGACATGCACTGATGTATTCAATGGCTACTGCGGTTTTCGCGTTCTTATTCGTCTACTCTTTCGAGGCGTCTTCCCTTGCTATGCCCGGTATCTGATTCGGGCGGCACCGTTTGAAGGGCGGCGGCGGAGTCACCGTGTGCATGGTATCGAACAATGGGTAAGAAAAATAATTCAAAACCATTGTCCTGGCGCAATGTGGCCTCTCGGGTGGGGGCTGCCGCATTGGGCGGCTATGCACTCACCTATGTTTTTACCGCATGCCTGACGGTGCTGTTGCCGTTGCCCAAGACCGAGGCGATTTTAACCGCCGCCATGCTCTCGTTTCTCTTATACGCCGGAGCCATTATCTGGGCCTTTGCGGCGGCGACGCCGTGGCGCGCCTGGCTCGGCTTGTTGGCTCCGACTGCGGTCCTTGCCGCGATTACGGCGCCATTCGTATTCGCTCTTGGCCAATGAGCGCCGTATGAGAAGGAACGCCACGCGTCTGCGTATTCCATGAAAGAAAGCTTCACTCAGTCGATGGATTGGCTCCACACGTGGGGCGGCCTCTTATTCGGATGGATTCTGTTTGCAATCTTCCTGACCGGTACGCTTACCGTCTTCGATAAGGACATCACGTATTGGATGCAGCCGGAGCTGCATCACGTCGACTCGTCACAATTCGATATCGACGCCGCCGGCCGGCAGCTGGCAAGTCTGGCACCGGAGGCCACCCAGTGGTGGATCATGACTCCCTATGCTCGGGCTCCGGCGGCTACCGTCTATTGGCAGGGAAGCGATGAGCAGACGTCCGGCGAACGAAAGCTGGATCCCTCCACAGGGGAGCTCCTTCACGTACGTGACACACGGGGCGGGGATTTCTTCTACCGCTTTCACTATTCTTTGCATCTCGATCAAACGGGGGTGTGGATCGTCGGGGCCTCGGCGATGGTCATGCTGGTCGCGTTGATCAGCGGCCTGGTCATCCACCATCGCATCTTCAAGGACTTTTTCTCCTTTCGTCCCCGCGCAACGTCGCATCGGGCCTGGCTGGACGCCCATAACCTGACCAGCGTGCTGGTGCTTCCCTTTCATCTGGTGATTACCTTCACCGGCCTGGTCATTTTCTGGAACGTCTACATGCCGGTTGGCATTCAGCTGATGTATGGCGGAAACAACGAGAAGGTTTACAACGAGATCGAAGGACATCTCGAACGGGAACCATCACGGAGCCCGGCCGCATTGGCCTCGCTCAGCGACATGGAACGGCATGCGCGAAGCGAGTGGAACGGCGGCTCGACAGAGTGGATTCAAGTCACGCATCCGGGTGACCGTCATGCCCTCGTGAGTGTCTCGCGCCGTGCGGATGACCGCCTGTCGATGCTTGCGGATCGTGTCACGTTCGACGGGGCAACAGGGGAGCGCTTACAGGTGTGGAAAAGTGAATTGCCTGCCGTCACGACCTATTCCGTGCTGATCGGGCTGCACTATCTCTGGTTCGATCACGATGCCATTCGCTGGCTGTACTTCGGCATGAGCCTGGCGGCCACGGTCATGATCGCCACGGGGCTGCTGCTGTGGATCATCAAGCGGAGGGATCGGCACACCGGCCATCATGTCGGGTATAGAATCGTAGAATCGCTCAATGTGGCCGTCGTCGCCGGCTTGCCGGTCGCGACGGCCGTCTTCTTTTTGGCCAATCGCCTGCTTCCCCTCACGCTGGCTGATCGTGCGGGTTGGGAGATGGGAGCTTTTTTTCTCGCCTGGGGCCTCTGCGCGACACACAGTGTCGTCAGAGCACATGCCCGGCAGGCATGGCAAGAACAGTTGGGTGTGGCGGCGGTCCTATTCGTCCTGATTCCACTCTGCAATATGGCGACCACGCACAGCCACCTCCTCGTGACGATACCGGCGGGGACGTGGCGGCTGGCGGCGGTCGATCTGACATGTCTTCTCTCCGGTCTCTTGTTGGGATGGACGGCGTGGCGCGTGAAACAAGTGGAACGGACTGGTGATCCTACGACCAACTCACTCGCGAGTGCCGCACAGGCGTGACATGAGATGGATGGCTCTCATCCTCTGCTACAACGGATGGCTCGGCTTGTGCTTGGCCATGCCCAAGTACTTCAGGCAAGTTCTTCACCATGATGCCGCTCCGCCGATTCAGCATGTCTTGAAGATAATCGGCTGGGGCTGCCTCGCGGGATCGTTGGCCGTTTCCGTGTCGGTCGACGGATGGTCGTTTGGGCCGGTGGCATGGGTCGGCCACCTTGCGGTCACCGGCCTCGTGTTTGTGTGCCTATTGCCGTATGCGCCGCGTGTCGTCTTCTCCCTAGCTGTGCTCGGAATGGCATCCATCATTGTCCTATGGATCACGTGATAGCCGACCGGTACGAATCCTGGGGATGACGCGGAAATTGGCCACTAATCGCGGTGAGTGTTCCCGCTTTTCCGGCGAATGAGCATTGACGCCCATTTTCGGTGAATGCTATAAGGCCGTCCTATCGGCGGAAGCCGATTGCCTCGATCGCAATCCCAGTCGTATTTTTCGGGAGATGCAGGTGATCTCACACACGCAGCTGTCCCAGGTCTTTCTGGAGCACGAAGAAGATCTGTTTCGCTTTCTCGTCCGTCGGATCAAGTGTGCCTTCACGGCAAGGGATATGACCCATAATCTCTTCCTGAAAATTTCCGCGCAGGGCGAGACCTTCCACATCCAGAACCCCAAGGCCTATCTCTTCCGCATGGCCGCGAATCTTGCAACGGACCATTTGCGCGTTGAACAGAATCGTGCGGCAATTCTTGCTGAGACCAATGAGTTGTTAGGGGGAGACATCGACAGTCGGGACCCGGAACGCATCATGATCGCCCGGCAGGAATTAGAACGGTCTGCACAAGTCCTGACGAATCTTCCGCTCTTGAGCCGAAAAATCTTTCATCTCAGTCGATTTGAGAGCAAGACCTATCCCGAGATCGCGAAGGAGCTGAATGTGTCTCCTGCCGCCGTTGAAAACCATATTCGGACCGTGCTCAAGCAGCTCTCAAAAGTACGGGATCTTTGACATCGGCGTCCTAATTTCCTTCCACGGATGTTCACTTTCCACTCGTCTTCTAAGTAGAAGGAAGCGTTCACCCGTGTCACGCTCACGTCCCTGGACTGGTATAGCAATCTCGATCTGTCCTCTGGCGCACCATGACTGAACCTCGCGACCATGACGGTTTGGATGACGAAACGTCCGACCCACGATTGTCAGAGACAGCACAAGAGTGGGTTGTGCGGCTTGTCTCCGGACAGATCACAGCAGAAGAACTGAATCGTCTCAAGGGTTGGCTTGTCGAGGACCCGTCTCATCAGCGGGCCTTTGAGCGAGAAAGAAAGGTCTGGCAACAATTAGATCAGCTCAAAAGTACAAGCGCAGTCCTGGCAAACGGAGATCATTGGGATGCCAAGCAACCGACCGTGGTGCCTCGGCCTGCCCGACGGTACGCCCTTGTCGGAGGATTCGCCGCTGCCTGTCTCGCGTTCGTCGTTCTCTATCAGGACATTCGAACCTTTTTACTAGCCGACTATCAGACCGGTGTTGGCCTTCAGCAAGTCGTGACTCTGCCGGACGGAGGTCTGGCGCATCTCAACACGGATACCGCTATCGCAGTCGACTATTCGGATCAGCAGCGGGGCATTCATCTTTTGCGTGGTGAAGCGCTCTTCGAAGTGGTGCCAGACCCGCAGCGGCCTTTTCGCGTGCGGGCACAGGATGGAACGACACAGGCAGTCGGGACGGCCTTCGTGGTACGCGCGGAGGATCGACAGACGCGGGTCACGGTGGTGGAAGGCACGGTCAGCATCGTTGCCGGTGCTGATGGACAAAGCGGTTCATCGGTTATCGTCCATCGCGATCAACAAACCTTGTATCGTCCGGGAGAAACGCCCCAACATGCTCGTGCCGCCGATGGCGCATCGGCCAAAGCCTGGTCGAAGGGGATAATTGCGATCGAGGGACAATCCTTCGTGCACGCGATGGCGGAACTCGATCGATATCGCCCCGGCCGCATTATTGTCCTTGCCGATCTTTCCCGTACGAAATCCGTCAGCGGGCGATTCGCCCTCCAGAACGTCGACGATGCGATCACGGCTCTTGCGCAGATACAGGGACTCCGGGTCGTGCATGTCACGGATTACCTCGTCTTCATTCTGTAAACCTTACCCTGCAACCAGTCTCCCAAAATACGTAATGGGCCAGTTTGCCATCAGTTGGCACTGAAGTCGGTCATTCCCGCCCCGATCGGTGTCGAGGGCAGGCTTCAGCACTCCGTCATTCCCGCTTTCCCTTTCCGTCATTCCCGTAGAAACGGGAATCCAGCGAAATCCTTCTTCGCATTGGGCCTGTCCCGTCCCAATCGTCATTCGGGAAGCGGGATCTAACCTGGATTCCCGCCTGCGCGGGAATGACGGCGTGGGAAAGAGAAAAGAGGCCCAGGCCCCTCTTCTGCTTCAACCAATTCGGCGCGCCGCGGCACGTGATCGGCATGGTGCGGATGACGTTCTGAGGATGGATCAGATGTGTTACCTGGATTCCCGCCTTGGTGGTTCGTGAACGTGAAGCGGGAGGAGCAAAGTGTGAAGCGTGGCGTCAGTCGCCTTTCCGTCATTCCCGCGCACGCGGGAATCCAGTTCAGAGAATCTGGATTCCGGGTCAAGCCCGGAATGACAGAAAGGGAGATCCGTCATTCCCGCGAAGCTTGTCCTCGCAAGCTTTAAGCGGGGAGCGGGAATCCAGGTTAAACCCTGTCTCATAGAATCTCGTCCCACAAATCTCTCCAGTCAGGGTTGTGTTGCTCAATTAATTTCAGTTTCCACTTCCGGTTCCACTTTTTCATCTGCTTCTCCCGTCCAATGGCCGATGCCATATCTGCGTGCAATTCGTAATGAACAAGGCGGTGAACGCCGTAGCGCTTCGTGAATCCTTCGACCACATCGTTCTTGTGCTCCCAGACACGCTTGCGGAGATCGCTCGTCACCCCGATGTACAGCGTGCCGTTTGGTTTACTGGCTAGGATATAAACGACCGGCTGTCGATCAGGCTTCATCTCGCTGGATTCCCTGTTCCCCGCACCCAGCCTCTCACTACCTATTCCATTCTGTCATTCCCGCGAAAAGCGGGAATCTAGGAGAATCTGGATTCCGGGTCAAGCCCGGAATGACAGAGGAGAAAGGCCGTCATCTCGCTCCCGAACGGTGTCGAGGGCAGGCTGCCGCGGGAATCCAGACCGGAAAACCTGGATTCCGGGTCACGCCCGGGAATGACAGAAAAGGAGGTCCGTCATTCCCGCCCCCGAACGGTGTCGAGGGCAGGCTTCAGCACTCCGTCATTCCCGCGCACGCGGGAATCCAGGTTGGTGTCGAGGGCAAACTTCGCAGGCATGACGCAAAAAGAAACTGACCCACAATCAAAAATTATTCTCTGTCGACACGCGACTCTTCGTTTCACTCGTCATACTAGTGAAGCCTGATAGATGACAACGTTTCTCACCATGAAGTGGAGACTTCTCCTGAGCGCTCGACGCGCCGTTCATCCGTCTCCGTATTAAGAGGAGAATTCCATGAGGATTCGGCGCAGGCAAGTGAAAGCAAACGCGTGGCAACCCGGTCTCACGTGGCTCATGGCCACGACAGCGATGGTCCACTTCAGTGTGTATGCTCCCCAGTCGGCTTCGGCGATAGAACCGAATACCGAAGAAGATCTCGCCAGAAAGCGATTTGGACTTCCCGATCGAAAAGATCGGGATCCATACACGCCGAATCGCGATGATCGTTGGGTACTATCCGATCCACCTTCTCGCGGCTTTCGTCCAGCAAGACAAATGGTAGTGGCGCAATCCAATGACAATACATCGAAGGAATTCGACTTTGACATCCAGCCACAGCCGTTAGCGTCCGCCCTCCATCGCTTCGGAGAACAAGCCGGCGTCCAGTTTGCTTACGCGACGGAGGACGTGGAAAACGTACGAACGGGGGGCGTGGCCGGCCGGCGAACCTCGGATGAAGCGCTGCGTCTCTTGTTACTAGGTACTGGCTTGGACTATCGCTTCACGGGGAAGATCGTGACGTTGGAAAAAAGCGCAGTGTCCATGACGCCTGCGACCAATATGGGAACTGGAGCTGCGATAAGAGAAGACCAGCCGTCTGGCAAACGGCTGACGGAGGAACCACCACCGACGAAGCCGGTGAAGGTACCGGAGGTTGTCGTGAAAGAAACGAAGACGCGGGCACCGGTTGTCGATTCCCCTGACGGGTACAAAGCCGACGTGTCGTCCGAAGCGGTGCTCCGCTTTCCCGCCTCGATCCAAGAGCTGCCGCAGTCCGTGAGCGTGATTACGAAGGATAGCATTCGCGAGCGCCGAGCCGTCACGCAACTAGAAGCGTTAGAGGGGGTCGCGGGCATTTCAAACACCACCCAACTTGGCGGCCTCTCATCTGACAATTTTGTCTTGAGAGGATTTGAGATGCAATTTAATACCCCCGGTTATAACCGCGACAATGGCTTGTCGGCCTTTAACAACTATGTCTCCGATCCTACGCTTTATGATCGAATTGAGGTGATCAAGGGTCCTGCGTCGTTCACCAGCGGTTTCGTGTCAGCGGGTGGGTTCGTGAATCGACTCTTGAAGGCACCGCTAGACAGAAACTTTGTGCTCGGCGAGGCAGGGGTAGGGTCCGCTGGGCACTATCGAACCACTCTCGATGCGAACGGTGTCATGCCAAATCTGCCAGTGGCGGGTCGCTTCGTGTTCGCTCACAACGAAGATCCCGAGTTTTTTCGTAATACCGGCAATCAGCGGTTCTCCTTTCTGCCCTCCGTCAGGTTCGCCCCTCGCGAGGATTTCACCGTCACCATCACCGGCAATGTACAGCGACTAAGAGGTAAAGGTAACGTCGGCACACCGACGACGAGTCAGGGCCTGATTCCGGCCGCTATCGAAGACAGTTTTTTGGGAGATGACAATAGGTTGAAGCTCGACTATCAAAGTATTCACGTCGAGGCAGAAAAGAAATTTGTCCAGGGCATTCGGCTGAAGGCAAAAGGGCAATATAGCAAGGACGAGACACGGTATCAGTACGCCTTCGGCATCCAGCCGGGAGGAATTGGACCGAGCGGAGACGTGAATATTTATGGCTTTGGTGGTTTATTCAAGCGGAATTCCTGGGCAGGTGAGGTGAACCTCACCAAAGATTTTTCCCTCTTTGGAAATCTCAGTTCGGTGGCCGCCGGAATAGACTATAACATCGGACACCAAAATATTAATTTCGGGGATTTCTTGAGCTTCGGCACCGCAAATATTGCCAATCCCCGAATCAATGCGCCGCTCCCGCCTGGATTTCTCGATAACTTTCCAAGTTTCTATCAAGACATGCGCTTTAATCAAACAGGTGCTTTCGCGCAGGGATTGCTTCGGCCTTTTGCCGGCACGACGTTCATGGTCGCGCTTCGTGGAAATTGGATCACTCAAGAGGCTGAGGCTGCTTTCACTGGAGGGGCGGGGAGCATACAACGCCTCAATCAAAGCAGGCTCACGCCCCAGATCGGCCTCTCACAGCGGCTTATGGAAGGACTGAATGTCTATGCCTCCTATAGCGAAAGTATTCAGCCGAACTTTGCAACCACGCGTGATGGATCTCTCTTAGATCCCATGACCGGACAAATGGTTGAAGTCGGAAGCAAGTGGGAGCCGCTCGGGGGACGAATGCGCTTGACGGCTGCTTTATTCCGCATGGAATTGGACAACGTCGCCAGCGCAGATCCGGCGTTTCCTCCGAATTCAGGTATCTCAATCGGTGGCCAGAGTCAGCGGAATCAAGGTTTCGAATTTGAGGCACGCGGCGCATTGCTACCGCAACTCCAAGTCAGTCTGGCCTATACCTTTTTAGACACCGAATTCACCAAAAGCACGATCCCGGAGTTCGTTGGTGCGCGAGCATTCAATTCACCAGCGCACACAGTCAGCGTCTTCGGCAGTTACGATCTTTCTCAAGTGCTTACCAAGGGGCTGAAGCTTGGTGCTGTAGTCTATTACAAGAGCGACGTATCGTCTTTTCCGCCCAACTTTCAGAATCAAATCTTTGACGGTTACACAAGGGCTGACCTTTTTGCCATCTATGCTCCGCTCCCGTGGCTAAGCTTCCAGGTCAATCTCAATAATCTCGCCGATGCGCGATACATCCAGGGGCCGAACCGGTACGATGCGTTCAATCAATTTGGCCCACCGCGGCACGTGATCGGCATGGTACGGATGACGTTTTGAGGGGACGTTGCTCGTGAATCGTTAATCGAGAATCGACAACGGCGTACACCGAATAGCCCGCGGTAGCAAGCCGACTGGATCGTGCCGGCGTCTTGTCTCCTCCCTCTAATTTTCGTATATACATAATAGGTGTTCAAAGAATAGGACCCGAAGAAGGCAGTCGGCAACGAGGAAAAACACGGGGTTCCTTTCGAAGAGGCCGGCACGGCGTTCTTCGATTCAGATGGAATTGACGGTGAGGATGTCGGCCACTCCACCAGCGAGTCGCGTCGAATTCGAGTGGCACGATCGGCAGCCGGACGTATCCTCGTTATCGTGTACACACTTCGGAGCCATGGCCATGAAAAAACTATCCGACTCATCAGTGCGCGACTGGCGAATCGCAAAGAAAAAAGGCGGTATCAAGAAGCGCAAGATTGACTATTCGGACATACCTCCTCTTTCCGATGAGCAACTCGCCTCCATGCGACGAGTAGGGCGGCCTCCATTGGGCGAAGAACCGCGGCAGATGATCGCCATCCGGCTTGATGCAACTGTGCTTCGCTGGTTGAAATCCCTCGCGGCTAAGCGACACGTCCCGTATCAGTCGCTGATCAATGATCTATTAGTAGGTGAGATGAAAAAGGCAGGCTGAAGTTTCACACGGCCGTACCGATGAGACGTTCCAGTGGGATGCGAAGTGTGCGATGAAGCCGACGAATCATTGCCAAGGAAAGCGCTCGGCGCTTGGTCAGCATCTCCGAGACACACCCACGCCCTCCAAGGACGGCTTCCAAATCTTTGCGGGTCATGCCAAGTTGATCCATGCGAAATTTGATAGCCTCGATAACTCCCTGCTCCTTCAGAGCAACGATTTCTCACCCGCGGGCTTGGCGCCGTACGTCGGCATCACGTTCGTCCTGTGGAGTATCTTGTTGGGCGCGTTCACGATCCAATGCTTCTATTTGCTGCAACACCGCCAGAAACTTCTTGCCCAGCCCCGTGAAGCCATACTCGACATGTGGCGGAACTCTGGGGAATTCTGTTTTTTCAAGAACGCCGTGCGAGACCAGCTTTCGCAAGCGCTCGTTGAGGACTTTGGTCGAGAGGCCGGGAATGGCGCGCTTTATCTGTCCAGGGCGAATCGTGCCGGCATGAATAGCGCGTAAAATGCTCCAGGACCACTTGCAACCCAACACCTTCTCCAATAGCACGGTGATGCGCGTGAGCGGGCGGGCCCGCACAGTTTTCACAGGAACCATTTTGTTAGTGGGAACCATATTGTGCCTGCTTTTAAAAGTTACTGAAGTCAAGAATAGTGTCTAGGACGATTTGTCTTAATCACATTTGTAAGGAGGTACTCCATGAGCACGAAGGCAGTATTTTACCACGCAGGTTGTTCTGTATGTGTTGAAGCGGAGCAGAACGTTGCGAATGCGCTGGACCGCTCGCGCTACAATCTCGAGATCGTGCATTTGGGACAGCAGAAGGGCCGCGTCACAGAGGCCGAGGCTGCCGGGGTGAAGTCCGTACCGGCCCTCGTCCTTGACGGGCTACCCTTTCATATTAACTTCGGAGCCAAACTCGAGGCCCTGAAGTAAGATGATATTGCGGCTCTACACGCTTGCCAACGCGTGTGGAGCCGCTTCCCCTGCCGTCACGGCTTATCATACGTATCGTCCCCACCCGTTGACGAGCGTGAATTCGAGTGCTATAAGCCGACCGGGTCGTCGACCCGATGGATTTTAGCGGGAACAAGCTCCATGTCGGCAAGCCACTTGTCGGAAATCTTTCTCCAGCACGAACAAGATCTGTTTCGTTTTCTCCTGCGGCGGTTGAAATGTGCGCTGACCGCGCAGGATTTGACGCACGAACTGTTCATCAAAATCACCACACAGCATGAAGTCCCGGATATTCGCAACCGCAAAGCCTATCTTTTTCGGATGGCGGCGAATCTGGCGACCGATCATCAACGTTCAGTGCAGAACCGGTCGGCTCTGTTGGCGGAAGCCCATGATTTGTTGTGGGGAGACGTTGAGCATCGCCATCCGGAGCGTGCGCTGATCGCACGGCAGGAGCTGGCTCGTCTGGAACAGGCGTTGACTCAGTTGCCGCCCATGAGCCGAAGAATTTTTTACCTCAATCGGTTTGAGCGCAAAACACAACTCGACATTGCCGAAGAGTTGGGTGTGTCCATATCTACGGTCGAAGCCCACATCCGCAAAGTGCTCCACCATCTCGCCGCCGTTCGAGATCGCTGAAAGCGGTTTGTTCTCCCCACCAAGGGTTTGTACCCCTTCACTCGTCTTTACAGTAAGAGGAGTCTTGGGTTATGGAATCGATGAGAAACCACGGGGGTGTCGCCGTGCTGCGTCAGGTTTCAATCCGTCATGAGTGAATCGATCAATCGCGACGACCAAAGCTTCGGGTCGAACGAGGAGTCGTTGGCGAGCACAGCTCGCGAGTGGATCGTCCTTTTGGCGTCTGGCCGAGTGACGGAAGATGAAATGAGCCGGTTCAAGCACTGGATAGCCGAGTCTCCCGCGCATCGAGCGGCTTTCGACAAGGAACGAACTTTCTGGCAGCAGTTAGAACAACTCAAAGGCGCCGGCTCGGAATGGGGAGGGGAGCCTCGCCGAACCGCATCGGACCCGGGAACGCCTCCTCGACGGACCCGCCGCGCTATCTTTGCGGGAGGGGTGGCTGCCGCCTGCATCGCGCTGGCCGTGCTGTATCAGGACATTCGGTTGTTCTTACTGGCCGATCATCGCACCGCGGTCGGTGAGCAACGGGTCGTCACTCTCCCGGATGGAGGGATCGTCCGTCTCAATACGGATACCGCTATTGCCGTGACCTATCGTGAGCAAGAGCGTCGCATCGACCTTTTGCGAGGAGAGGCGTTGTTCGAGGTCATGCCGGATCGGCAGAAACCGTTTCGAGTGTTTGCGCAAGGCGGTGTGACGCACGCGGTCGGCACCGCATTCGTCGTACAGGCCAATGAGCAGAAAACCCGTGTGGCCGTGACGGAGGGCATCGTGGATGTAGCCGTCATCGACAGCGGTGATCGGCAGTCAGGCCCATCGATTGCTGTCCGCAAGGACCAGCAGACGTCCTATCGTTCCGGCGCGACGCCGAAGATTGTGCAGGACAGTGACAGCCACGCCGTCACCGCGTGGACGCGCGGCGCCATTGTGATACAAGGAGAGCCGTTCGCAGAAGCAATGGCTGAACTCGACCGCTATCGGCCGGGTCGGATCGTGGTGCTCGCGGATGTCTCCCGCACCCAACCGGTCAGCGGACGATTCCTGCTGACCGGCATTGACGATGCGCTCACTGCATTGGCTAGCACGCAAGGTCTCTCCGTGATACGCGTCACGAACTACCTCGTCCTCATCCTCTAGCACCAAGATTTTTTCCGGGCAACCAAGGGAAATCTTTCGTCATTCGTCATACAACTGACAAGCCGTTATTCTGAGAACTCTTCTCAAGAATCACCGGACCACTGTGCGGGCCACTGAGCCCCTCCATCACCGAAGAGGGGACGTCGATGAAGATTCGCCGCAAGAAAAAGTTGGGCAACCCTACAGGCCTCAACTTCGCGTGGTTCATGGCCGCTACGGCTATGATGCAATTCAGCGCTGCCGCGCCGGAATCGGTCTGGGCAAAGGAGCCCAATACCGAAGACCCGTTTGACCGCAAAGGAGCGGGACGTCCGGACCGCTGGGGCCGGGATTCGGACAATCCGTATCGACCTGAAGACCGTTGGCAATCATCAGAGTTTCCCTTGGGCCCATCACGAATCCATGCTCGGCACTGGTTCGTCGCTCAGCTGAACGATAAAGAGAAGCCGATCGCGTTCGATATTCCCTCGCAGCCGTTGTCATCCGCCTTGCTCCGATTCGGGGAGCAGGCCAATGTGCAAATCGCGTATACGACGGAGGATGTCCAGGGAGTCGATACCGCCGGTGTGTCCGGCATGCACGTGGTCGAAGAGGCCCTTGCACGGCTACTCGCCAATACTGGGATCCAGTATCGAGTGACGGGCTCGAATACCATCACGCTGGAAAAAAGCGGAGCATCCATGGCGCCTACAACCGGTGTGGGCGTCGGATCGACAATGGACCAGGAACAACCTGCCGGAAACCGGTCGTCGGAGCCACAATCGAAAGCAGTGAAGGTTCCGGAGATCGTCGTGAAAGAGAAGAAGGAGCGTGCTCTGGTCGTCGATTCGCCTGACGGCTACAAGGCCGACGTGTCTTCGGAAGCAGTGCTGCGTTTTCCCGCATCGATTCAAGAACTGCCGATGTCCGTTGGTGTCGTCACCAAGGATAGCATCCGCGAGCGACGTGCTGTCACGCAGCAAGAGGCCATAGAGGGTATTGCCGGTATGTCGAAAACTCCTCAGTTCGCAGGAATCCAAGCTGATAATTACATCATTCGGGGATTCTTCGTGAATTCAAATACTCCTGGCTATACACGCGACAATGGTTTGGCGGCATTCAATAACTACGTGGCAGATCCGACGCTCTACGAGCGCATAGAAGTCATCAAGGGAGGGGCATCGTTTACTAGCGGTCTAGTCCATGCAGGCGGCTTCGTGAATCGGTTGCTGAAAGCGCCGCAGTTTGCGAATTTCGTCGTCGGTGAGGCAGGCGGCGGATCACACGGGCATTACAGGACGGCGTTGGATGTCAACGGTGTCATGCCAAATCTGCCGATTGCTGGCCGTCTCGTGTTCACTCAAAACGAAGATCCCGAGTTTTTCCGCAATACCGGCAATCAACGATACTCCTTCCTGCCATCGGTCCGGTTTGCCCCTCGTGAAGACTTCACTCTTACCATCACCGGCAACGTGCAGCGTCTGCGAGGGAAAGGCCAATACGGTACCCCGACGACTACACAAGGCCTCATCCCCGCAGGCATCGAGGATAGTTTTCTGGGCAATGACAATCGGCTTAAAAGCGATTACCGAAGTATTCATGCAGAAGCGGACAAAAAATTTGCGCAAGGCTTTCGGCTGAAAGCGAGAGGCCAGTATAGCCATAGCACGAGCAGTTATCGTTATGCCTACGGTTTTCAGTCGGGAGGTATAGGCCCGGACGGAAACTTCAACATATACGGCTATGGTCGCGACACCAGACGAGAATCTTTTGCAGGAGAAGTAAATCTGACCAAAGACTTCTCCCTCTTCGGAAATGTCAGTTCGGTAGCAGCCGGCATGGACTATTCCACTGGGCGGTTAGCATTTAACAGCGCTGGATTTCTTTCCCTTGGGACGGGAAATATCGCCAACCCCATAGTCAACGTGCTGTTTCCGCCGGGCTTCCTTGACCCAGCACCAAACTTTGTCAGCGATTTGCGCTTTAATCAAACTGGCGCGTTCATCCAGGGATTGCTGCGTCCCTTCGCTGGCACAACGCTCATGGTCGCGCTTCGGCAGAATTGGCTTACTCAGCAAGCGGAGTCAGGATTTACTGGAGGCTTGGGAGAGCAACGCGGGCTCAATGAATCTAAACTCACTCCCCAGATCGGCCTGTCCCAGCGCATTATCGAAGGGCTCAATATTTATGCCTCTTATGGAGAAAGCTTTCAACCGAATTTTGGCCTCGTCAGGACCGGTGAGTTGTTACTTCCCCAGACTGGAAAGACGATCGAAATCGGAAGCAAGTGGGAGTCATTCAGCAAAAAGATCCGCCTGACTGCCGCGCTGTTTCGAAGCGATCTCGATAATGTCTCTAGTCCAGACCCAGTAAGTCCGGTTCTGTTTGTCATCGGGGGGCGGAGCCAGCGTAATCAGGGGTTTGAATTTCAAGCTCAAGGCGATCCCTTCCCGCAGCTTCGAGTCAATCTGGCCTATACCTTTCTGGACACTGAAATCACGAAGAGTACGGACCCCACAGCAATAGGTCAACGAGCCTTTAATGCTCCGAGCCATAGTTTTAGTGCCTTCGGAAGCTACGATTTCTCCGAGATACTTACAAAGGGCCTGAAGCTCGGTGCCGTAGTTTACTACCGAAGTCAGGTGAGTTCTTCTCCTGGATTTGGCCAACAGGATGTTTTTGATGGTTACACCAGGGCCGACTTGTTCGCCATCTACGCGCCGCTTCCCTGGTTAAGTTTTCAAGTCAACCTCAACAATCTCGCCGATGCTCGTTATGTTGAAGGAGCTAATGGCTACAGCGCCTATAACTATTTCGGTGCGCCGCGGCATGTGATCGGGATGGTACGGATGACGTTTTAGCAAGATCCTGGACATGCCGGCGAGCGTGATTCCTTCAATGTTCGGTTGTCTTTGGAGAGATGTGTAAAGATCGATTGCGTAGTCTGGGACATCTCTGGCCGATCTCTCGCGAGTGGTTTTGGAAACATTAATTTCCTGCCAAGGCACATCCGGGTTTGTGCTTCTCATTCGTCTATCTTAATAGAACCTCGTCCAAGGATCGTTCATGCATCCCGCGCAACCACTTCGTGAATCCTCGGCTCCTGTGTCCTTGCTGGAGGCCATCAACGCCGCACTAGCGGCGGATGATGCCATGGCAGCCGTGCATCTGTGCCAGGAGAGGCTTGCCGGTGCACCGGACGATCCGGACGCCCACCGCTATCTGAGTCAGATCCACGCACGACAGGGGAATCTGGAGACAGCGCGTCAGCTGGCGCGACGTGCCACTGAACTGGCGCCGCTTGATCCCCGAGCCTGGTCCGATCTGGGACGCGTGTGGGTTTTGTCGAAAGACTGGCAGGCCGCTGTACACGGCTTCCGCCAAGCGGTCAGTCTCCAGGACGACTATGCCGACGGCTGGCATAACCTGGGAGCTGCCCTCAAGCAACTCGGCAACCACGAACGCGCACTCGAATGTTTGCAACGGGCGCTCGCGATCGAGCCCACCCGCGCCGAAACGTACCTGGCATTGGGGGGCCTTCTACTTGAAGACGGTCAGCAGGACGAAGCCTTGTGGTGTTTCGAACGGGCGGCGGCACATGACCCCGCGTCTCCACGCCCTCGCAATCGGCTGGCGCAGGAACTCTCAGACTTCGGCCAGGTCGAGCAGGCCGAGATGCTGTTCAGGCAATCCCTTGCACAAAATGCAAACGATCTCGATGCGTGGGTCGGCTTGGGGCATGCCATGGAAGATCTTGGCCACGTGAAGCTGGCTCCGACCTGTTATCTGAACGTACTGGAGCGGCAACCCGGCCATGGCCTGGCTTTAGGGCAATATCTGGCGGTGGTGAAGGATGATCTCGAGGCGGCTTCATGGGTCGATCATGCCCGACATGCCCTGGCACGGAAGGAGACGCCGGATGAAGCGAAGGCGCTGATCGGCTACGGCCTTGCCAAGTATTTCGACCGACGTCAACAGTATGAGTCGGCGGCACAAGCTGGATTACTGGCCAACGCCGCTCGCCGACGCAAGGCAGGGTCGCTCAATCGAGAGGCGTTAGAAGCTCGAATAGAGGGGATCATCAACACGTACACGTCTGATTTCTTCGCCGAGCGCAAGCACTTTGGTATCGGCACGGATCAACCGGTGTTCATCGTCGGGCTTCCCCGCTCGGGCACCACGCTCACCGAACAGATTCTGTCGGCGCATCCATCCATGCATGGCGCGGGTGAGTTGCCCGATCTCGCGCGATTGGCCGTACAATCGCTTGCCGATCGACAGGCCCCGCCTTGGCAGGCGGCCGCGCACCTCGAAGAGATGGTGAGCCGACTCCTGGGGCATGAGTATCTCCGCGCGCTCCGGCGTAATGCACCGCCGGATTGTCCCCGGATCAGCGACAAACAGCCGCTCAACTTTTTTCATCTCGCCTTTGCCGCACTGCTGTTTCCCAACGCTCGCGTGATTCATTGCCGACGAGATACCCGCGATAACGCGCTCTCGATCTGGATGGAGAATTTCAATGCCGACCAGCACTATGCGACGGACTTCGAGGACCTAGCGTTCTTTGTTGCGCAGGAGCGGCGGCTGATGGCGCATTGGCAGAGAGTGCTTTCGTTGCAGATGTTGACCATTCAATACGAGGACGTGGTGGCCGATCTCGAAGGCCAGGCGAGGCGGTTGATCGCGTTTCTTGGCGCGCCGTGGGATGATCGCTGTCTCCAGTTTCACCAACAGGAACGGGCGGTGCAGACCCCGAGCCGTTGGCAGGTGCGCCAGCCGATCTACTCCCGATCGGTAGGACGGTGGAAATCCTATGCTCCTTATCTGCCGGACTTTGAAAAGGCCCTGCCGGCGCGTGAGTAACGTCCATTCCATTCAAGGCAGCGCTGCGGGATTCACTCCGCTACACGGTCGTTTTGCTTTCTGATCATCGTATTCCTATGTGTCTGGTGGCCGATCATTGCTTTCCAGGGTCTAAGCTGTGTAAGCATAAGATCCCAAAAAACGTATTGACGATGCTATGAATCATCTCTTCCTCTTGCTCCATCGCTGGGTCGGCCTATTTATAGCCGGGTTCCTGGTCGTCTCTGGATTGACCGGCGCTATCATTTCGTGGGATCACGAACTCGACGAGCTTCTGAACCCGCATCTCACGCACGTGGAAAGCCAGGGGCCTCCACAACCTGTCTTTGACCTCGTCAGCGCGATCGAAGCGCGTGATCAGCGGGCCCGCGTGACATTCGTTCCCCTCGCTCCTGAGCAAGGTGACTCCCTCGCCTTCGGTATCGACCCTCTCGTCGATCCCGCCACAGGCCGACTCTATGAACTTGGCTATAACCAGGTGTTCATCGATCCGTCGACCGGGCAGAATTGGGCAGACGGGAATGGGGAGCCGTCTGGCCGATCACGAAAGAAACCTTCGTGTCCTTTTTGTATAAGTTGCACTATTCGCTGCACGTTCCAGAAATGTGGGGCATCGACCGGTGGGGCCTGTGGCTCATGGGCGGCATTGCCATTCTATGGGCAGTGGACTGTTTCGTCGGCTTTTATCTGACGTTGCCGGCGCAAACTTCCCGCACGCTCAGCCAATCTCGTCCGAGCTGGTGGGGACGCTGGAAACCGGCCTGGAGAGTGAAGACGGCCGGCACCCTTCGACGAATCAATTTTGACACCCATCGCGCCTTTGGCCTGTGGGCGTGGGTCTTTTTGTTTATGCTGGCCTTCACGGCGTTTTCCCTGAATCTCTACCGAGAGATCTTTTATCCGGTCATGTCGTTAGTGACTGAGGTGACGCCGTCTCCGTTCGATGTGCGCACCCCGAACGATAAACATCAGCCGATTGTTCCGACCGTCGGATATGCTGCGATTCTCGAACAGGCGCAACGGGAAGCCGGCAAGCGTGGTTGGCAGGAGCCGCTCGGCGACGTGTTTTACAGTCAAGAATTCGGCATCTATGGGGTGCGTTTCTTTCAGCCAGGCGATGATCATGGGGCTGCGGGCGTGGGACCTCCAGCACTCTATTACGATCAGAGTGACGGCCGGTACCTTGGCGATCTCCAACCGTGGAAAGGGACCGTAGCCGATATCTTTGTGCAGGCGCAATTTCCGATGCATTCAGGCCGGATTCTCGGTTTGCCGGGCCGGATCCTTGTTTCCATTATGGGCCTTGGAACTGCCATCCTCTCCGTAACCGGGGTCGTTATTTGGTGGCGGAAACAAGCTGCCTATCGAAGACGCGAGCAGCGCCACGCGAAGCGCCTTGATCCCGTATCGGTGGGCTAGAGAACCCTCCGGACAGCATCTCTTTGCTTGTGTCATCCGATGAACAAACTTGTCACCTCGCGTAGCGTGGGACTGAAAATGTCGTGATAATGCTGCAGGGTTTGACTATCTGGTTCACAGGGCTGCCGGGGGCAGGCAAAACCACTTTGGCGCGATTGCTCGCTGACCATTTACGGCAACAAGGCAGGCCGGTGGAACTGTTCGATGGCGACGAATTACGGCGAACCCTCACGAAGGATTTGGGTTTCTCGCGTGAGGATCGATTCGAGAATATTCAGCGGATTGCGTTCGTTGCCGCCAGTGTCACTCGGGTCGGCGGCATTGCGATCGTTGCGGCTATTGCTCCCTATGCAGAGGCACGGGCCGAAGCGCGTCGGATGATCGGACGTTACGTGGAAGTGTATGTGCGCTGTCCCCTCAGTGTTTGTATGCAACGTGACCCGAAAGGTCTTTATGCCAAGGCACAGCGGGGGGAAGTCATGGGGCTGACCGGGCTGTCCGATCCGTATGAAGAACCCTCTCATCCTGACGTGATTGTCGACACCGATCGTGAAACACCCTCGGAGGGCATCGAGACGATTCTGCGTTTCCTATCAACGACGTGAGATGGGTGACAGTCTTTCAGTCTTCCAACTGAGGTGTTAGTCCGCTCGCGCATCCTCTTAAACGTGACGTCCAGCCACGTTACAAGTTAGATCTCCAAATAAAAGTCCCTCCGGCTCTGCTTAGAGGGCAACTTCCACACGAAAATTTAATTATGGATCGTACGGAAAAGGGTTGACACGGGTCCATCGTAGTGATATTGAGAACTCATATCAATATTAAGTTGGAAGGAGGGTTTGAAGTAGTTGATTGCCCACGCTGGATGTCTTTGAGCTGAACGCACGTCCAGCTTGAGTCAAAAGTACAGATGAAAAACTCTCGTGACGCGCGAATAGTCACGAAGAGAATGAGGCCAGAGGTTATTGAAAACCGGAGCCCAAGACGTCATGCGGCGTCTTGGGCTTTTCTCATTGTGCGAAACTTCATGTCGGTGTCGACAGTCAGCATGTTGTCAGGCTCGATCATTCGGATACCGGTCTAATCGAGAATCAGAGGACAGGACGGAGTCGGACCGTTGCGATGTATTTGAGCGGAAGATAGGACACTTTTACGATGAGAGAGCAGGGAATGAGGGTATTCTTTACGTGGTGCAGAAGGAGGCACGATGACATCAAGCTGTGATAAATGCGGAGGACTTCTCCTAGGGGAACGTGTGCTTGATTACTATCAAGTGCGGCGCTGGAAGTGTGTCAACTGCGGCCGGGCTCGCGAAGATGGTCGGGTTTTCCTGAAGCTGGCTCGTCCGTACAAATGGATCAAGTCGTCTGCAGTTAGGTCGAAGATCAATCGAAGGAAGGGAAGATGGATATGAAGAAAGCGTTGACTACAGAAAGTCCGATGAAGCTGGTGTTGTGTGGCTGCGGCAAGCTGCATATGACTTGTGGCGCAGTGACACTCCACCTCACACACGATGAATTTTTGGTATTTGCGGAGTCGATACGGCGCGTTGCCACGATCATGACCCAACCGTCTTTCGGACCAGCCTCGGTGATCACACAATCCAGTTCGAGCGAGATATGTCACTAGAGGATGAAGGTGCTTCGCCGGATAGACTCGGTGAGTATTGAGACAATAGCCGATGGAAAATTGAAGATGAGCAAACGTTACATGCAGTCTCGAGATGATCTTGCCGTCGTCGTCAGTTTAGCGGCGGCACTCAGCATTCTAGTGTCAGCTGCCGTTTCGATGTGGGTATGGTCAAGTGTCTCGGAGAGCCCGGTCACGGTGATCGTCGAAAGAGGGTCGGGTGTCCCGTAGGAGTCGCGGTGTCTTCTGCAAATGGCGGCAGGCTCTCAATCGATAAAAAATATAGAGGCGGGCGAAATTTCGTGTGCGACCGGCGCGTAGCCATCATCGTTGTGCGTCCTCCTCATCACCGGAGATAACTTTGAGTTTAATATTCTTAGAATGAAGAGTTGACAACAGCGTCTCAAGGCTGATATTGAGAACTCGTATCAAATATGGAGCTGTAGATGCAGAGGAACCTAGTGCAATAGATCCGTCTGCTGAAATGATTCGAGGATAAACAGGGCTTCGGCTGCGTTCAGGTCTAGTTGCAAAACTCGTATACATAGCCGCCACCATTAGAAAATGAGCTGAGGTCGTTAGGGACCGGATTTCAAGGTGGTCGAAGACACGTGGGGCTTATTCGTTGAGGGACGTAATTTAGAAGGAGAAGCGCGATGAGAACCCAGGGTCTAAATCTCGTCGGAGCAGAGACCGCGGCATCGCACGATGCCTGTGGTCTTGTGAGTGCTCCCATGGCCCTCACCTATGCACAGATTGCAGGTCTGTTTCATCAGTACCGTGATGAACTTACACGCAGGCTAATCGGCATGGTGAAGTCTCGCGAGACAGCCGCGGATCTTGTGCAAGATACCTATCTGCGGTTGCTCCGGTTAGGCGATCAGCATGTCGTTGAGCAGCCACGTGCCTTGCTCCACAAAATTGCCACCAATTTGGCAATCGACCATTTGCGGAAAGAAAAACACAGCGTTCAGGGTATCGATTGTCTGGATGCGGCTATGGCTGTGCCGTGCCATGCGCCTTCTCCCGAACGCGAGTTGGTCGGAAAACAGCAGTTTCAACTTTTCCTGCAAGCGATCGAACATCTCCCCTCTCGCACTCGCGAGGCTTTTCTGCTCTGCCGAGTGTATGGCTACTCGTATCAAGAAATCGCGAAGCGCATGAATATTTCAGAAAGCGGTGTGGAGAAATTGCTCATGCGCGCGCTTGATTTGAGTTGCCAAGCATTGAAGGCGATAGACAACACCAAGTGAGGAAGTTGGTCGGCTGATTCGTCACAGTGTATACTAACGGCCTCGTCGGGTTTCTGTCGGCGAGGCCGACTTATGCAGTGCACAGACGATTCAGACGACATGGTTCCATCTGAGGAAGAAGCTCAGCTCCGAAAGGAAGCTGTAGCTTGGGTCATTCGACTACATAATGATCGTGTGCCGCCGGAGGACCGGCGAGCATTCGATGCGTGGCGAGGGCAGAGCCCGGCACATGCGCGGATGTTTCAGACGGTCTTCAGCGTGTGGGATAGTCGAGAGTTGCGTGAGGCAGCGTCTGCCGCGGCTGAGCCTGAGTCGTATGTGCTCACCGAGACGACCGTCTCTCATCGACGGTGGCCGATCTTGGCCGCTGTTTGTGCCCTGCTATTTTTGATCATCACGATCTCGTTCGATCTGGTGACGCGTTGGCAGGCAGATTATCGGACCGCGGCCGGAGAACAGCGCACGGTTGAGTTGCCGGATCGATCGATTGCGACGCTCAATACTCAATCTGCCATCGCGCTCTCGTTCGATGGAACGGTTCGCCGAATCCGCTTGCTCAAGGGCGAAGCGTTTTTCGAAGTCAAAAAGGACTTGGATCGTCCGTTCATTGTGGAAAGTGGCGAGGCCGCCATACGAGCTACCGGAACGGCGTTCATTGTGCGGACAGAATCCGAAAGAGATCAGATCACGGTGATCGAAGGTGCCGTCGAGGTCGGTGCTAAACGCGAATCCGACCCAACGGCAACGGTACGTTCGGGATCGCAGATTCGTATGGAAAGAGGTCGACTGGGAAATTCATACGCCGTCAATATGCCGGTAGCATCCGCTTGGCTGCGAGGGCGGCTTGTTGTGAATGGAGCTCCATTTGAACAGGTACTTGAAGAACTGCAACGGTACCATCCAGGTCGGATCGTACTCTGGAATCAGAACGTCAAAAAAATAGAAGTGACTGGTACTTACAATGTGAACGACCCCGTGGGAGCACTTGCCCTACTTGTCAAGACTATCCCCGTGTCGAAGGTTGGCGTGGCCGATCGTCTCGTAATTCTATTTTAGACTCTTTCCCTTCCTCAATATTTTCGACATCTTAAGGTTTAGGTGAGGGAAAACGCGTCCTCTTCCGTCTACATGGACGGACTGGAAGAGGAGGATTGAGCTGAATGGAACGATGGAGATTTGGAGATAGGGAACTTATTTCATGGCATCAAGGTCGAAACTACGGTTGGTCTCACACGTGGTTGATGGGGCTGCGCTGGGGTCTGCTCCTTCTTGCGCTCATTGGCATGGGAGGTGATGACACATTTGCCCAACAGGGCGTTCCATCGGGAACGAAAGGCGCCCCTGTTGAATTCAACATTCCTTCACAACCGCTCGGGGCAGCCCTGAACGCTTTCGCCGAAGCAACGGGCTGGCAGGTCAGCATGCCGACCGAATTGATCGCTGGTCGGACATCGAACGGAATCAGCGGGAATCACCAACCTGAAACTGCACTGCAAGCTCTGCTGGCCGGGACGGGCATCACGTATCGTAGGGCCGATACCAACGCCGTTACGCTGGTGCCGGACAATGCAGCGCCGGGTGCCGTTTTTGCCCCGAACAGGGAAGATCAGGTCGTCACGGAAGATTCTGCAGGCAAACCGTTCGATGTTGCGGAGCCGAAACCGATCAAGGTGCCGGAAGTCGTGGTGAAGGACGTTCGAGAGCGGAGAGATACCTATACCGCCGAGGATACATCGACCGCGATGCGAATTCCTGTGCCCGTCCATGACACCCCTCGATCCGTCGAGGTCATAACCAAACAAGTGATGGATGATCAAAAAGTCATCCGGTTCAGTGATGCCCTTCGGAATGTGAGCGGTGTTTCGCAATCCAATGACCAGGGCGGCCAGAGCGGTGAATTCATGATACGCGGGTTTAGGTCGGAGGGGAACGTCTTTAAGAATGGCTTTCGCGACGATACGAACAGCATACGGACGCAGCGAGACATCATCAATATCGAGCGCATTGAAGTCGTGAAGGGACCTCCCTCATTTTTATATGGCCGTGCTGATCCGGGTGGTCTCATCAATCAAATCACGAAGGCACCGTTGAAAGACCCCTATTACTCAGCAGAAATGATCATCGGTAACTTTGGCCTGTATCGTCCACAGTTCGACATTGGTGGCCCACTGAACGCCAGCAAAACATTGACGTTTCGGTTCAACGGGATGTACGAGGCAGCGGAGAGTTACCGGGATAATGTCACGTCTACACGCACATTTTTGGCACCGACGATTGGGTGGGAAATTGGTCCCAGGACTACGTTGAGGGTTGAAGCGGAATATTTGTTCAGCCGCGCTCCAATCGACCGCGGATTGGTCGCTCTCGGCGGGGGTGTCGCGCCTATTCCGATCGGCCGCTTCCTAGGCGATCCGACACGAAAGAACGAAACTCAAAATGGGAAAGCCACGCTGATCTTGTTGCACGAATTCAACGATATGTTTACGTGGCGCAGCGCCTTTAGGTCGGCCGTGACCCGTAGCCGGTACTCCAGCCTCGAATCGAATTTTTTCATAGACGAAGCCGCCGGCATTCTCAATCTGGCACAGTATTACATTCCGACGACCACGCAGAGTCATTTCCTGCAGAATGAGTTGCACGGAAAATTCTCCACCGGTCCGTTCAAGCATAAGACGATCGTTGGGGTCGAGTTGGGGCGCGAAGTCAATACAGCCTCGGTGTCCGGAGATTTTGGAGGGCTCACTGACCCATTAACACCAGGTGCCTTCAGTTATATCAATATCTTCAATCCTAGCGACAGACTCTTCTTAGGCGGACCTCTGACAAAATTCAGCAACACGAAAAACGTCAACGATATTCTTGGATTCTATTTTGGGGATCACATCAGTCTTCTGGAGAATCTCCACCTGCATGGTGGTGGTCGATTTGATTACTTTAAGCAGCATCTCACCAAGCGGCCGGATGATTTCGATCCGGCGGAAACCCAGGATAGCAAAACCGATCTCGCATTCAGCCCATCGATCGGGGTGACCTATCAGCCCTGGAAACCTATTGCGTTGTTTGCCAACTATACCGAGTCTTTTGCGCCTCAAACGGCTGGACTCAGAAACATCAACAACCAGCTGTTTGAACCCGAGCGGGGAAAAGCTTTTGAAGGCGGGGTCAAATTTCAATTTTTTGAGGGTCGATTGCGAGCCAGCGTCGCGGGGTTTCACATCAAGAAAAGAAATGTCGTCACGACGGATCCTTTCAATGGGCCGCTATTTTCTGTCGCGACCGGTGAACAGCGTAGCCAAGGCGTTGAGTTTGATGTGGCGGGAAGGATTTTGCCGGGGTGGGATATCATCGCGAACTATGCGTACGTCGACGCGAGGATCAGCGGAGATAATAACTTTCTCATAGGAAGCCGGCTCACCAATGTTCCCCTTCACCAGGGCAGCCTCTGGACAACATATTTTATACAAGATGGTCCCCTCAAAGGTCTGGGTGCTGGACTCGGTATGTATGCGCAAGGAAAGCGAAATGGGGTACTCCAATGTCCGAACCCGGACAATTGCCAGGCGCCGTTCGAGCTTCCTGGCTTTGCCCGCATGGATGCCGCAGTGTATTATCGAAAGCCGGAAATATTTTCCAGAACCAACTTGCTGGCTGCTTTGAACTTCACCAACGTATTGGATCAACGCTACTTTAGCGGCACGTTAGATTTCCGAGAAGTTGTCTATACCGGCGCGCCTTTCACGGTGATCGGTTCCATAAAGCTGGAGTACTTTTAGATAAGGAGGTGCGAATTTCAGCCGGGAGATTGATACCTCCGATACTGATCGGTGTTCAGGTAGCGATGCCAACGTGCGGATCATTCCTGCTCTCCCGCCTATAGGCCGAGATCGTTACGATCCGTCTCATAGGACCGTCACCTTTTGAGCGAACCATTCAAGTCTCGCCCGTGATCCAGACTGCCGGCAGACCGAGAGATTCGTCCTCGTGTTCTAATCTGAGACATTATCTTGATTAGTGGCAGATGTTCTTGTCTTTACCTTGTTATTCCTTGAGTTAATCGGTGCACAAAGTGGGTTCTGTATCCCTGGATTAACATGGTGCCATGCTGGGGTGAGGGAAATGCTTCGTGTTCCGTCTAAGTAGTAAAGAGCGCTTCAGTCATCAGAGAAGGGACGAAATTTCGTCACTCCGCTAGGTCCATTCCCTTCGATGCAGATGGCCTTCGAGCTCACCGGCTGAGGCAAAAGAGAAACCCAACAGAGGTTCATTTCGGCTCGGGATGAAGGGCAACTACATCCCACGCACCCGGTGTGTCTAATGCCTGAGGAAGACTCCGTTGATATCTGAAGAACACAAAGGCATTGCGACGCTCGTCGATCTCGCTCGCCGAAGAGCGTCCAACCTCGCCGATCGATCGGCGTACACGTTTTTGACCGACGGAGATTCGGAGACGTGTGAGTTCACGTATGCCGAATTGGATCGCCGGGCGCGCGCCATCGCCGCTTGGCTTCAATCATTGGGAGCTGAGGGCGAACGGGCCATCCTGCTCTACCCACCGGGTCTGGACTATATTGCAGCATTTTTCGGGTGTTTGTACGCGGGCGTCGTTGCCGTGCCGGCCTATCCTCCGCAACGAAAGCGCACGCTCGGAAGATTGCGAGCTGTCCTGGCGGATTCGGACGCCGTCTTTGCCGTGACGACGACAAAGATTCGCGCCGGTGTCGAACGGCTTTCCGTCCAGGATTCAGGAATTGACGAGTTCAAAAAGGTGCAATGGATCGAAACCGATGCTCCGCCCCAAGATATCGAAAGCACTTGGAAACAGCCCGGATTGACGTCGCGGACGCTTGCCTTTCTCCAGTACACCTCGGGTTCGACCGGATCTCCGAAAGGAGTCATGGTCAGCCACGGGAATCTGTTGCACAACCAACGCATGATTCAGCAGGCATTCGGCCATACCGAAGCGACGACGGTGCTTGGGTGGCTCCCGCTCTATCACGATATGGGACTGATCGGAAACGTCCTGCAGCCGCTCTATCTCGGCAGACCCTGTGTGTTGATGTCTCCCGTTCATTTCATGCAAAAGCCGTTTCGCTGGCTGTCCGCCATATCGCGGTATCGCGCCACAACGAGCGGCGCTCCGAATTTCGCCTATGACCTCTGCGTACGTCAGATTTCAGCGGAAGAGCGAGATTCGCTGGACTTGAGCTCGTGGTCGGTCGCCTTCAACGGAGCCGAGCCGATTCATGCCGGGACGCTGGATCGATTCTCTGAAATGTTCGGTTCCTGCGGGTTCAGGCGCGAAGCATTTTATCCCTGCTACGGGTTGGCCGAGGCGACATTGTTCGTGGCGGGAGGTGAGCGCGGCGCTTCTCCCGTGCTTAAAACCATTCAGAAAGTTGCGATGGAGCGAGGGGAGATGATTGAGGCCTCCCAGGCCGATCGCTCTACCCATCGGTTGATCGGATGTGGTCAAACCGGCGTTGATCAGCAGTTGGCGATTGTCCATCCTGAGACTCTATTGCGTTGTCCTCACGATCAGGTCGGAGAAATCTGGGTCAAAGGCGCGAGCGTGGCGCAGGGATATTGGAATCGCCCGGACACGACAGCATTTACGTTCATGGCAACGACGGCGGATACGGCAGAAGGCCCATTTCTTCGAACCGGTGACTTGGGAGTGATCAAAGACGAAGAACTGTTCGTGGTCGGGAGATTGAAAGATCTGATCATCATCCGTGGCAGGAACCATTATCCGCAAGACATCGAGACAACGGTGCAGGAAAGCCATCCGTCCCTCAAGCCCGGCTGCGGCGCGGCTTTCTCGATCCAGGTCGACGATGAGGAGCAATTGACAGTGGTGCAGGAAGTCGTCGGAGGCTCCACGGTCGATCTCGATCACGTCGCTGCGAGAATCAGCAGGGCCGTCGCGGAGCATCACGAAATCCAAGTGCATGCCGTGGTTCTGATCAAGCCAGGGACTCTCCCCAAGACGTCGAGCGGGAAGGTACAGCGACATCTATGTCGGACACGATTCGTAGCGAATGAATTGGAGACCGTACGAACAACGTTCCGCGAAAAGAGCTCTGAAGGACTCATTGATGCCGCAGCGGAGGATTTCGACGATGAGATGCTAGAAACGGTGGCGAAAATCTGGGCGCAGGCGCTTGACCGAACCCCCGCCGGGCCTCACGAGAATTTCTTTGAACTGGGCGGAGACTCACTGCGCGGCACGCAAGTACTGGCAAGGATACGGGAAACCTACGGGATCGATCTTCCTCTCGAAGCGTTGTTCGACGCTCCGACGGTAGCGGGTCTGGCGGCGTTGATCACGTCATGGCGTCGATCGGCCTCGTTTCCATCGCAAAAGACGTTCGAGCCGGTGAGCCGGAATGACGTCATGCCCCTGTCTTTTTCGCAAGAGCGATTCTGGTTTCTCGATCAGCTTTCTCCTGGAAGTTCGTTCAACAATATTCCGGTCGCCTTGAAAATCACCGGAGTCCTCGATTGTGAGTCGCTGCAGCGTGCTTTGACTGAAATCGTGCGGCGTCATGACATCCTTCGCGCGAGATGTGTCGTCTCGCAGGGCTATCCCGGCCAGGTTATCGCTCCGCATCTCGATCTGTCCCTTCCAATCGAGGATCTTACAGCTGTGCCGGAACTGGATCAGGAAGAACAGGTTGGACTGTCGGCACTAAACGAAGCCCGGCGATCGTTTGATCTGACGACTGGGCCCTTGATTCGAGTGCTGCTGCTTCGTCTCAGTCAAACGGAACATGTCCTGTTGCTCACGATCCACCACATCGTCGCTGACGGCTGGTCCATGCGTCTCTTTGCCCGGGAACTGACGCAACTGTACGAGGCATTGAAAGACGGGCTTGATTCACCTTTGCCCGTTCCATCGAAACAGTATCTGGATACGGTCCTCCATCAGCGTCAACGGGTGGACAGTCAAGAATGGACACAGCAGGAAGTGTACTGGCGCCGACAGCTGGAATCCGTACCGCATCTGCTCATGCTGCCATGTGATTTCCCGCGTCCGCTCGTTCAAGGACAGAAAGGCGAGCGATATTCATGGACCATAGACGCGGAAGTGGGACGGCAGCTCCAAGCGATCGGTCGCAGTCGGCATGCGTCGTTGTTCATGACCGTTCTGGCAGTGTTCAATGTCCTCCTGGCCCGCTACAGCGGACAGTCTGAATTTTGCGTCGGCACACCTGTGGCCAACCGATCGCAGCCGGAATGTGAGTCGATGATCGGCTGCTTCGTCAACACTGTCGCGTTGCGCGCCGATCTATCCGGCAATCCGTCTTTTCCGGAGTTGCTGACGCAAGTCCGAAAAACCGTACTTGGAGCGCAAACCAACCAAGACCTTCCATTCGAGCGGTTGGTCGACGCGCTGCGTGTGCCACGCAGTCTCAGCCATACGCCGCTGTATCAAGTCATGCTGACCTTGGAGGAAGACCAGCCCGAACTCTGCAGGCTGGACGGCCTAGACGTCCGCCGGATGAAGACGAGCACACGCACATCCGCCTTTGACCTCACTCTTGAACTGGTTGCAATGAAAGACGGAGCGTTGGAGGCAGTGTTCGAGTACAGCACCGATCTCTTCGCCTTTGAAACCATTGCCCGCATGGCGCGACACTTTCAGGAATTGGCGAGTCAGATCGTTCGGAATCCTGAAGCCTGCGTAAGCGAACTCGGCATGTTGAGCCAGGAGGAGAGAAGGTATCTGCTTGAGGATTGCAACGATACCGCAGCGTTCTATCCCCGCGATCGCTCCCTCCATCGGCTGTTCGAGGAACAAGCGAGAATGATGCCGGATGCCGTCGCGATGGTGTGGAACGGTGTCTCGTACAGCTACCGGGATATCAATGAACGAGCCAACCAACTTGCCCGCTATCTCAGATCACTGGGCATTGCGATGGAAAGCCGCGTCGCTCTTTGCATGGAACGCTCTCTTGAGATGGTAGCCGGGTTGCTGGGAATTCTAAAAGCAGGGGCGGCCTATGTCCCGATGGATCCACAATATCCCCGCGAGCGGCTCGGTTTTATGATTCGGGACAGCGGAGCGCGGTTGCTGCTCACCCACAAGCGATGTATCGACGACTTTCAGAGTCAAACGGTTCAGATCATCGCACTGGACGAGGCGTGGCCGGAGATTACTGTCTTATCCGGCATGGATTGTCCGTGGGGCGCTGTGCCGGAGAATGTGGCGTATGTCCTGTATACGTCGGGGACGACGGGTGAACCGAAGGGTATCGAAATTTCCCACCGCGCCTTAGTCAATCACAGCACGGCGATGGCAAAAACGTACGGTCTTCAGCCGGCTGACCGTGTGCTGCAATTCGCCTCGATCAGTTTCGATGTGGCGGCTGAGGAATGTTTTCCAACCTGGGCGGCCGGCGCAACGGTGGTGTTGCGTCCCAACGAGCCGATTCCGGCGTTTTCGGATTTTCAGCAATTTATCGAAGATCAGGGACTCACTGTATTGAACTTGCCGACACCATACTGGGCCGAATGGATTGATGCCATTGAACAGAGTGGCACGGCTCTTCCGCAATCGATCCGCTTGGTGATCGTGGGGAGTGAGAAAGCGCTGCCGGATAGTCTGGTTCGCTGGCAGCGGCTGGCTGGTAACCGCATCGCGTGGTGCAATTCCTATGGACCGACCGAAACCACGATCACGGCGAGCTGTTTTGTGCCGGAGCGAGAAACGGATTGGATCTCAGTATCCACCGTGCCCATCGGCCGGCCTATTGCCAACGTTCAATTGTACGTCCTCAATCCTGCCTTGCAGCCGGTTCCCGTGGGAGTGACGGGAGAGCTCTACATCGGCGGGACTGGGTTGGCCCGAGGGTACCATTGCCGGCCGGCTCGGACCGCCGAACGGTTTATTCCGGACTGTTTCAGTCGAGAACCGGGCCATCGACTGTATCGAACCGGCGACAAGGTCCGAAGACTCGCGGACGGCAATGTGGAGTTCCTCGGTCGATACGACGATCAGGTCAAGATTCGCGGGTTTCGGGTAGAGCCGGCTGAAATCGAGTTTTGGCTGACGCAACATGATGGCGTGAAAGAGGCGCGGGTCTTACAGGAATTGAGCGATCAACCAGGTTCGCCGGCGAGGGAACGAATCGGAGGGCCGCAGTTGGTGGGCTATGTCGTGCCTCGGACTGAGGGCGTCGTGACGGCGCAGGATCTTCGGAATTTCCTGGGCGAACGTCTGCCCAGATATATGATTCCCGCCGCCTGGATCTTTCTCGAGGCCTTACCGCTGACGTCACGGGGAAAGACAGATCGCCAAGCCCTGAGGAGTCTAGCAGGACGGATTCAACGGGCAGAGCCGGAGTCGGTTCCGCTCCAGACCGATACCGAACGGGCGATTGCGGAAATTTGGAAGGAAGTCCTTGGCCTTCAAACGGTCGGTCGGCAAGACAATTTTTTCGATCTCGGAGGGCATTCCCTTCTCCTCGGTAAGGTGCTGACGCAGGTTCGCTCACTGAGCAAACGCTCATTGGGAATGGTGGATTTGTTTCAATATCCCACCGTGCAGACTTTGGCCGCGTATGTCGCCGACGAAGAGACTCACGAAGGGAATCGTGGATCGGGTGCTCGAGCCGAACATGCGCAACAGGTAAAAGAACGACGTCTAGCGGGCTCACAACGGTTGAAGCGGCAGCGGGAACAACGACGGACGATGGCACGTGAAATCTGAGATGGATCGGCACAACAGCGATCAGACCAGCGAGCATGACGGATTGGACATCGCCGTCATCGGGCTGGCCTGTCGCTTTCCCGGCAGCCATGACAGCACGGCATTCTGGACCAACCTGCGCGACGGTGTGGAATCCATCAGCACGCTCAGCGAGGAAGACCTGCGAGCGGCCGGCGTTCAGGAACATTTGCGTCAGGATCCGAACTATGTCCGCATGCGGGGCATCATCGACGGGATCGATCTCTTCGATGCTGATTTTTTCGGCGTGACGCCCAAAGAAGCCGAGATGCTGGATCCGCAGCATCGGTTGTTTCTCGAATGCGCGTGGGAGACGTTCGAGCATGCGGGATATGACCCGGAGCGGTTCGGCGGATCGATCGGCGTCTATGCGGGTTCCAGCACCAGCGGCTACCTGTTCAATCTTTTTCCTGAGGGTGTCTTGCTGCAGTCGGCCTCCGATATGGCGGGACTGCTTGGCGTGGAGAAAGATTCGCTTCCCACCCGCGTGTCCTACAAGTTGAATCTGGAAGGGCCAAGCATCGCGGTCCAAACTGCGTGTTCCACCTCTCTGGTCGCCGTTCACATGGCCTGTCAGGGGCTGCTCGCAGGTGAATGCGACATGGCGCTGGCGGGAGGCATCTCCCTCAATGTTCCGCAAAAGGTCGGCTACCTCTACCAGAAGAGCGGGATCGCCTCGCCGGATGGGCACTGTCGCGCGTTCGACGCGGATGCGCGCGGAACGGTCGGAGGAAGCGGAGTCGGAATCGTGCTCTTGAAGCGATTGGAAGAGGCTCAAATCGACGGGGACCATATTGTGGCGCTGATCAAAGGCACCGCGATCAACAATGATGGAGCGCGGAAGGTCGGATACACCGCCCCGCGAGTTGAGGGGCAGGCCAAGGTGATTCGGGCGGCGCACATGGCCGCCAGGGTCGAGCCGGAATCGATACGATATGTCGAGGCGCACGGTACCGGCACGCCCATGGGCGATCCGATAGAAGTCGCGGCGCTCACTCGAGCATTTCGCGCCGGCACGGATCGAAACGGCTTCTGTGCCATCGGATCAGTGAAGACCAACATCGGACACCTCGATGCTGCGGCAGGGATTGCGGGGTTAATCAAGGCAGCCCTCGCCCTGTCGCATAAACAGATTCCTCCCAGCTTGCACTTTTCTACCCCGAACCCGGAAATCGATTTTGCCGAAACTCCGTTCTACGTCAATACGAAACTGATCGGATGGAACGCGCAAGACGGCCCTCGGCGAGCCGGTATCAGCTCATTCGGCCTCGGTGGCACCAACGCGCATGTGGTGATGGAGGAAGCCCCAGTTGTTGCGCGCGAACAGCAGCGTGTCGAGAAACGCCCACGCCTCATCACGTTGTCCGCCAAATCCGAGGCAGCACTGAACGAGATGGCGGCTCGTATGGTCGCCCATTTCCAGCAACAACCTGAGACAGAGTTGGCGGATGTTGCCTATACGACGCAGACCGGCCGGAGGGCATTTCTTCATCGTCGATGGGCCGTGGCCGACAGCGTCGAGGCGGCAGTGCGCGCGTTGAGCCGACCAGATTCCGTGAAAGCGGTCGCGCACGTCGGCGAGCCGAGGACCGTGGTGTTCATGTTCTCAGGGCAAGGTGCCCAATATCGTTCGATGGGCCGCGGCCTCTATGCCCAGGAACCGATTTTCAGAGAACAGGTGGACCGGTGCGCAGAAGTGCTCGCCCCTCATATCGGAATGGACATCAAATCGATTCTGTTTGACGAGTCTTCGAAAGATCCGGACAGACTCAACCAAACTGCCTTTACTCAACCGGCTTTGTTCGTATTGGAATATGCGCTTGCCAAACTTTGGATGAGTCTCGACGTGCATCCGCAAGGCATGGTCGGGCATAGCGTCGGGGAATATGTCGCCGCCTGTCTGTCCGGCGTCTTCTCGCTGGAAGATGCGTTGCGGCTGGTGGCGCTTCGCGGACGGCTCATGCAAGGCATGCCGCCCGGGTCGATGTTGGCAGTGCCGATGTCGGAAACTGACGCGACAACTCTTTTGCACGAAGACTTGGACCTGGCAGCGATCAACGCGCCCAAACAGTGTGTCCTGTCCGGGTCAGAGATCGCTATTGAGACTCTGCAAGAAATGTTGACGAGAAAAGGCGTCCAGAGCGTACGACTCCGAACTTCCCATGCGTTCCATTCACGCATGATGGACCCCATCCTGGAATCCTTCAAAGCAGAAGTGGCAACCGTTGCGTGTCACAGTCCGACCGTTCCTTGGATTTCAAACGTGACCGGCGATTGGATCGCGCCTGCTCAGGCGATGGATCCTTTGTACTGGACAAATCATCTGCGAAAGACCGTGCGCTTTGCCGATAGCATCGAGACGCTATGCCGGAAGCCGGAGCGAATTCTGCTCGAGGTGGGACCGGGACACACGCTGTGTTCGTTGGCTCAGCACCAGATCGGCTGGCGCCCGGTCATGGCATTGGCTTCATTGGGAAAGTCGCCCAATGGATCATCGGAGGCAGCCGAACCTTCGAGTTTTCTCGAAGCAGTCGGCCATCTCTGGGCAACCGGCATCCCGATCGATTGGTCAGGGTTGTATCGAGGCGAACGCCCGCGGCGGCTCCCTCTGCCGACGTATCCATTTGAGCGCCGACGGTTTTGGGTCGAGCCGATCAAGCGCGCTTTTGAAGCCAGTCAGACAACCGCACTTGTCAAAAATCCGAATATCAGCGACTGGTTCTATGAACCGGCATGGAGGCGATCGGCCTCACTACCATCCATCGGACCCACGCGGGACGGTTCATGGCTCGTATTCGTCGACGAACGGGGCGAGGGCATCGGCATCGCCCGGCAATTGGATTCTGAAGGGCGGCCGGTCGTGACGGTATCGGCGGGAGAAAGATACGAACGACTTGCGAAGAATCGGTATTCCATCCGGCCTGGGGTTCGTGAAGATTATCATGCGTTGATTCACGATTTGCGGGAGCAAGGTCTGCGGCCACAACACGTGGTGCATTGTTGGAATCTTCATCCCATTCAACGCGTGCTATCCCTGGAAACCTTCCGCCTCGCTCAAGATCGAGGATTGTACAGTCTTCTGTTTCTCTCCCAGGCCTTGGGAACCCGAACACCGGAAGAACCGACAGGCATCTGCGTGCTGACATCGGGGTTGCATGACGTGACCGGTGAAGAACCGCTGCATCCTGAGCTCGCTCCGATTCTGGGAGCATGCAAGGTGATCCCTCAGGAATACGCCAATCTCACGTGCCGTGTGATCGATCTCGAAGCATCGAAGCATGGAGAGGCACTGCTGACACCGAGCGTGATCGCGCGACTTCTTGCCGAGTACATCGATCGGCGGAATGAGCCTGTCATTGCGTATCGGGGAACACACCGGTGGATTCAGACCTTTGAGCCGGTGAAGCTGGACCATCCGAATGAACGGCCGGCCGCGCTGCGGATGCAGGGGGTGTATCTGATCACGGGCGGACTTGGAGGAGTCGGTCTTCAACTGGCGGACTATCTCGTGCGAACCGTGCAGGCGCGTCTTGTCCTCATAGGTCGCTCAAAACCGACGGAAGGACAGGTACGGTGGCTGAAGACGCTGGAACAAGTTGGCGGGGAAATTCTCACCATCCAGGCTGATGTGGCTCATGAACAGGAGATGCGTTTCGCACTGGAGGAAGCGGTAGATCGGTTCGGCACAGTGCACGGAGTCATCCATGCCGCCGGTGTGTCGGGTGGAGGATTAATCGACCTTAAAACCGTGGAAGCCGTGGAGACTGAATTCGCCCCCAAGGTGGCCGGCGCTTTCGTCCTCGATCATCTGTTGCGGGATGTACCTTTGGATTTTTTCTGCTTGTGTTCCTCGTTGAATGCATTGACCGGAGGCGTGGGGCAAGTCGCCTATTGTGCCGCCAATTCCGCCATGGATGCGATGGCGCACGCATTCTCGAAGCGGGGGGCGCGCGTCATTTCCATGAATTTCGATCGTTGGAATCAGGTTGGAATGGCCGTGCAGGCCGAAGCCCGTCTGAAGGCTTTGCAGAT
This sequence comes from uncultured Nitrospira sp., assembly GCA_964587955.1. GTDB lineage: Bacteria > Nitrospirota > Nitrospiria > Nitrospirales > Nitrospiraceae > Nitrospira_D. The sequence continues at coordinate 48,007 of CAZPNQ010000001.1, read as the reverse complement.
CGAGGATTCGGCATTCGACGGCATGGCGGCGTCCGAAGCGCAGGACGTGTTCGGCCGGATACTGCACGGATGGACGTCTCCGCAAGTCATCGTTTCCGTTCGGGACTGTTCTTCGTTAGTGACGCAGAGCGCCGGGACCGTGCTGTCGCAGGTCGTTGGTTCCACCGTCAAGAGAGGAAACGCGAGCCGAGAACTGTCCCGTGGCAAGGCGAACCAGACAGCCGGCGCAACGATCGAGGAAACGGTGACGCAGGTTTGGCAAGAGATTCTCGGGGTCGACCACGTCGGTCTGCAGGACGACTTTTTCACGCTGGGTGGCGAATCCCTGGCCGCTCTACAGATCTTGAATCGCATGCAGGACATGTTCGGCAGGGAGGTCTCCCTCAAAACGTTCTTCGAGTCTCCCACGGTCGCCGGACTCGCGGCACAGATTCGGCGTGAACAAGAGGGCGGTGTCACGGCGGTACCGGACATTGTTCCGCTTCCTCGCAAAGCCCGCCCTCAACGGACGGATGCCGCGCAGTCGAGTATTCCAGGTGGGCCAAAAACGTGAGGAACGCACGGCGATGAGTTTGATCCGCTTCTTGTACCGTAATTCGTGGCGACTGGTCATGCTCTCCATGGTGGCCGGACTGATCAGCGGCCTGGCAAGCGCGGGGATCATCGCGTTCATCAATTCTGCGCTGGAAGAGAGCCAGCGCACGGTGGCTCTCGGGGTGAGTTTCCTCGGAGGGATCGTGGTCGTGGTGGTCACCAAGGCCTTTTCGGAGGTGGTGCTGACACGACTGGGCCAAGACATCATCGCGCAGCTGCGGATACACCTCAGTGAACAGATTCTTCGCGCACCTCTCCGGCACGTGCAGGAACTCGGTCGCCATCGATTGCTGGCCGCGCTCAACGAAGATACGGATGTGATCGCCCAGGCCTACGTGCAAATTCCGTTGATTTGTGTGAACGGCGCGACCGTCGTCGGATGCCTGGGCTATCTTGGGTGGCTGTCCTGGCCGGTGCTGGCCATCGTTCTCGGCTTCATGATCCTCGGCGCGTTCTCGTTCCATGCGCAGGAAAAGCAGGCTCTCCACTCGTTCAAGCGGGCTCGCGAAACGAACGACACACTGTTCCGCCATTTTCAATCGATCCTCGAGGGCATCAAAGAACTCAAGCTCCACCGCGAACGGCGCCAGGCGTTTCTGGCCACGGCTCTCCGCCCAACCGTGACGGCGTACAAGCAGGATTTCGTCAAGGGCATGACGGTCTATGCCATCGCCACGAATTCGGGGATGTTCCTGTTCTATGCGGTCATTGGGTTCGCGCTGTTTATCCTGCCCGAGTGGCTGGCGCTAACTCCACAGGCCATCGCGGGAGCCACGCTCGTACTCCTCTACATGATGGGGCCGTTTTCACAGATCGTCGAAACTCTTCCCAGCGTCGGCCGCGCCGATGTCGCGCTGGAAAAAGTCGAAGCGTTGGGATTGTCGCTCGAAACGGCTTCCGCGCAGGATCAGGTCGAGAAACGTGAAAAGATCAGGGCCAATGGCGTGGGTGGACCCTTCCTCAACGTCTCGTGGAAGCGGCTCGAAATGATCGGTGTGACGCATCGATATTACCGGGAGGAGGAAGAGAGCAACTTTCATCTCGGTCCGATCGAACTCAGCTTCACTCCCGGTGAGCTGGTGTTCCTCATCGGTGGGAACGGCAGCGGGAAGACGACGCTCGCGTTGCTCTTGTTGGGTCTCTATGCACCGGAGTCTGGTGCGATTCGTCTCGACGGGGTCCCGATCGACGAGATTAATCGCGAAAACTACCGTCAATTGTTTTCGGCGGTCTTTTCCGATTACCACCTTTTTGACACGCTGTTCGGCTTGAATCGAGCGGGCCTCGATGGACAAGCGCGAGAATACCTGGACCGTTTGCAGCTTCGCAAAAAAGTTCAGATCACGGACGGTGAATTGTCCACGCAGGCCTTGTCGCAAGGACAACGCAAGCGGCTGGCCTTATTGACAGCCTATCTCGAAGACCGTCCGTTCTACGTGTTTGACGAGTGGGCGGCCGATCAGGATCCGGTATTTCGTAGAGTGTTTTATGAAGAGCTGCTGCCTGATCTGAAGGCTCGCGGAAAAACGGCGCTGGTCATTACCCATGATGATCAATACTTTTCGATCGCGGATCGATGTCTCCGGATGGATCTGGGAAAGATCACGACGGTGACGGAAGGAGTAGGCGCATTTCGATAGCCATGAGGTTGTCGCATGTGTGAAGGAAGGAGCGCGTCATGACCATTCATGTGGATGAGATGAAGAAAATGTTCTCGGCGAAGCCACACTCGGTAGCGGAGGAACGAGAGCGCAATCCATACCTGAAACGGCAGGCAGGGCGGGAATCGAACGCCCGCAGCTATCCCAGACGGTTGCCGCTGGCGCTCAGCAAAGCCAAGGGCATCTACGTGCAGGATACCGATGACCGAACCTACATCGATTGTCTCGCCGGAGCCGGCGCCCTGACGTTGGGACACAACCATCCGGTCGTGTTGGACGCCATCCAGCAATTGTTGAAGGAAGGTGTCCCTTTTCAGACACTGGATCTGACGACACCCGTGAAGGACCGCTTTGTCGATGCGCTCTTCGGCGCATTGCCGAAAGAGTTCGCGGAAGACGCGCGCATCCAGTTCTGCGGGCCTTCGGGAGCCGACGCGGTGGAGGCTGCCGTCAAACTGGTGAAGACGGCGACCGGCCGGCGAACGATCCTGTCGTTCCACGGCGCGTATCATGGGATGACGCACGGCGGTATGGCGCTGACGGGCCATCTAGGCCCGAAAGAAGCCATCACTGGTCTAATGCCGGACGTCCAGTTCCTTCCGTATCCCTACGATTATCGTTGTCCGTTCGGCGTGGGGGGCGAAGAAGGGCATCGTCTTTCCAGCACCTATATCGAGCGGTTACTCGACGATCCGAACAGCGGGGTCGTGGCACCTGCCGGCGTGATCCTGGAAGTGGTTCAGGGTGAGGGAGGCGTGATCCCTTCGCCGGACGCCTGGCTTCGGGACATTCGCCGGATTACCGAGGAACGCAACATCCCGCTGATCATCGATGAGATTCAGACCGGTCTGGGACGCACCGGTACGTTGTTCGCGTTCGAACGTGCCGGAATTATTCCCGACGCGCTGGTGCTGTCCAAGGCGATCGGAGGGGGACTGCCGTTGAGTGTGGTGGTATACCGTGCCGGATTGGATCAGTGGCAGCCGGGAGCGCATGCCGGGACGTTCCGAGGAAACCAGATGGCCATGGCAGCAGGAGCCGCGACCATCGAATTCGTCCGCACCCATCGTCTCGATCAGCACGCGCAGATCATGGGAGAACGTCTCCTCTCGCATCTGCGCCATGCACAGGAGTCGTTGTGCAGTTTCGGTGACGTGCGAGGGCGTGGTTTGATGATCGGCGTCGAAATCGTCGATAAGAGCGGGCGCCCCGACGCCGGTGACGCCTATCCGGCGGCTCCGGAACTTGCCAGAAAGATTCAATCGCAAGCTCTTAATCGCGGCCTGATCATGGAACTGGGCGGACGTAACGGTAGCGTGGTGCGATTTTTGTCACCGCTCATCGTCACGGCCGACGAGGTGGACACGATCGCAACGATCTTTTGTGAAGCAGCTCAAGCCGCGGAGCGAGAATCCGGAGTATGACTCGAGTTATCCGCTTATCGGTCGTCGTCCTGTTGGTTATGGCTGCAGGCGTCGGTTACGCCATGATGACGATGAGAGCCTCATTGCCGGTATTGGACGGTACATTGGAAGTGGGCGGTCTGCGCGAACCGGTTACCGTCACCTCTGATGTCTACGGGATCCCGATCATTTCGGCCGGTTCACGAGGCGATGCCATCCGCGCCCTCGGCTATATCACCGCACGCGACCGGCTATTCCAAATGGATCTCCTTCGCCGTTCCGCAGCAGGACGGCTGGCCGAGGTTCTCGGTGAGACGATACGGGATACCGATCTCAAGCAGCGGATGTTCGGATTTAGCGTCACCGCCAGAGCCATTGCCGCGCGATTGCCTCGAGATCAGCGTGACGTTCTAGAGTCGTTCGCGGGCGGAGTGAACGACTATCTGACTCAGATGAAAACTCCGCCGTTCGAATTTTTGCTGCTCGGCTATGAACCGGATCCTTGGACAGCAGAGGACAGTCTTCTGATTTTGTTGGGAATCTTCCAAATGTTGAGCGGAACGGAAGACGAAGAGCGGATGCGGACGGTGATGGAGCAGACGTTGCCTTCCGAAGTCGTCACCTTTCTCGTCCCGGAGACTGATCCTTACACGGGAGCGTTGTTGAATAGAAAGTCCTCTGTTTCTGCCGATTCGTCCATCCCCGTACGCCAGCTGGCTGCCCTACGAAAGCCGGCGGATCAAAAACAAGTGGATAGGACGGCCATGATCCGCTTCGGCAGGAATGGATTGGGTTCGAATGCGTGGGCCGTTCATGGCACCAAGACGGAAGATGGACGGGCCGTTCTCGCAAACGACATGCACCTGGATATGGCCGTTCCCAATATCTGGTACCGCGTCCAGCTTCATTACGACCAGATCGAAATCGTGGGTGTGACGGTTCCAGGTATTCCTGTCGTCGTGGCCGGTACGAACGGGTTTGTGGCGTGGGGAGTGACGAATGTCGAGGGAGATTTTTTGGATCTCATACATTTGGAGATCAATCCCGTCGATTCAAATGAGTACAAGACGTCGAAAGGATGGCAGCGTTTCACAACGAGGCGGGAAGTCATCAAAGTGAAGGGTGCTCAGGATTCCGTGGCGGAGTTCAAGGAGACGATCTGGGGCCCGGTGTCACAGGATCTTCTGTTGAAGACGCCTGTGGCCGTTCGCTGGACCGCACTCGATCCGGAGGCCGTTGACCTCGGTCAGCTTGCTATGGATCGGGTCCGGTCGGTGAACGAGGCCGTGGCGGTAATGAATCGTGCAGGCGGCCCCGCGAATAATGTGATTCTGGCCGACAGGGACGGCCATATCGCTTGGACTTACACCGGCAAGATTCCTATACGCCGAGGATTTGATGGGTCGTTCAGTGTGTCGTGGGCAGATGCCCGTTTTGGCTGGACGGGCTATGTCTCTCCGGAGGCTTTACCAAGAATTCTGGATCCACCGTCGGGGTTTATCGTCAGTGCCAATCAACGCATGTTGGATGTCTCCTACCCCTATGTAATCGGCCATTCTTTTGTCAGCGGCTATCGTGCGTTCAGAATCGCGGAGCGACTGGAGACAATGACCAAAATCCGGGAGCGAGACCTGCTTGACCTGCAATTGGATTCGACAAGCCAATTCTATGAATTCTATAGGCAGCTCGCGCTGGAGCTTTTAACAAACAGTGTGATTCAACGCAACCCTTCTTTGATGAAGGCTCGGCATGCCTTTGAGGCCTGGAACGGGAAAGCCGACGCCGACAGCCGCGGCTTCTCGCTGGTAATTCGTTTTCGCGAAGTGCTGGCTCGGTCTGTGTTCACGCCATTCTTGACTACGTGTCAGGAGCGGGACGCGCAGTTCAGTTATAACGGAGACCTGGATACCCCGCTACGTCAGCTTTTGAGGACGAAAATCCCGGAACTCAATCCTGATCCCGATCACTTTCTCGGTTGGCCGGATTTTCTTTTGAGCGCGGTGGAGCAAAGTGTCCGTGAATTGGAAGATGAATATCCTTCTGTTGCGCTGACCGAGGTGACTTGGGGGCACCTGAATCGTGTCAAGATCGCCCATCCCCTGGCAGACGCTTTGCCAGGTCTTGGATACATCCTTAACATGCCGGATGAACCTGCGTCGGGATGCGGGCAGTGCATTCGGGTGATGCAAGATGGCCTCGGAGCGAGTCAGAGACTGGTGGTATCCCCTGGCCATCAAAACGAAGGCATTCTCCATATGCCCGGAGGCCAGTCAGGGCATCCGTTCTCACCTCACTATCGGGATCAGCAACATTACTGGAGTGATGGGCTACCGCTCCCATTCTTGGCCGGGACACCGGTCCATACGCTCACGCTGGTTCCCCGTTCACGAACTACGCAGGTTGTCGCTGAACGGAAACCCGCATCCGAAGAACTTTAACTTCAACTGGAGGAGGAACGATGAACAGCGAAGAACGCGAAGACACAACCGTATACAAGGTGGTCGTGAATCATGAAGAGCAGTACTCGATCTGGCCATCGTATCGCGAGAATCCGCTGGGCTGGAAAGACGAGGGCAAGACCGGACTCAAGGCGGAATGCCTGGCCCATATCGCGGAGATCTGGACGGACATGCGGCCGTTGAGCTTGAGGAAATGGATGGATGAACAGGCAAAAACGGAGAAGACGGCATCCCCATGCTGACGGCCGCACGCGTATCACCATGGATCGTCACTCCGCGACCCCTCGACTCCGGAATGCGTTTGATTTGTTTCCCGTACGCCGGCGGGGGAGCGTCTGTGTTTCGAAATTGGGCGGACAATGAGTACCTGGCGGATATCGAAGTCTGTGCCGTCCAGCTGCCGGGGCGAGAGGCGCGGATTGCCGAGTCGCCTATGGGTGATTTGCGTCAGCTGGTGCATACGTTGGGCGAGGTGTTGGAACCTTATCTCGATCGGCCGTTCGCTTTTTTGGGGCATAGTGTCGGCGCATTGGTGAGTTTTGAATTGGCCCGCGAGTTACGCCGGGTGCGTGGAATCGAGCCAAGCCATCTGTTCGTATCCGGTTGTCCTGCCCCACATCTTCCGTGTTCAGAACGGATCTGCGACCTGTCCGAAGATGAATTTCTTGAACGGTTGTATCGGTTCAACGGCACGCCGTCCGAGGTTCTGAACCATCCGGAACTGATGCACATGATGCTTCCTGCGCTTCGGGCGGATTTCTCGCTTCGCGACCGATATCTCTACCGAGAGGAGCCTCCGTTGAGCTGTTCCATCACCTCGTTCGGTGGGATGAGCGATACGCATGTGGACGGGCTGATGTTGCGGGCTTGGCGGCAGCACACCAGGGAACGATTTCAGTTATGGCTGTTTCAAGGGGACCATTTCTTCGTGCGGACCGCGCAGGGGCCGCTGTTGGAAGTTCTTTCCTCGGTCTTGTCCCAATATCGAGAGGCTGCGCGATGACGGTGACGGAGGTAGTCACCCGCCTGCGAGTGTCCTCAAAAGCCTTGGCGAAGGAGGACACACTTCGGCGAGGTGTCGCCGAAGAACCAACAGGGCCCACGGCTGTCACGCCGTACGGCTCCACGGGACGATTCATCGCGTCAACGCATGTGGAGGAGTTTCATGCACACCAATCACAATAATACTGCGCCGATACCCGGAGAGGAAGCCTGTGGAGAAGCCGTCAGTTTGTCGGTTTGCCGGGTGAGCTACTTGGAGCCGAATACCCAACTCCCCATCATCGTGAGTCCCACAGAAAACCATTCGTTGGCTGAATACCGAGACGCCGTTGAGCAGATGGTGAGCGCGCATCTTTCGACTGTGGGAGGCTTGCTGTTCAGAGGGTTTCCTATCGAGTCGGTAGCCGACTTCGAAGCGTTCGTGAGAATGATTTCGCCCGAGCTGGCTTCCTATGAGTTTGGCTCGACACCCCGGTCGCAGGTCCACAATCAAATTTATACATCGACGGAATATCCTCCGCATCAGCACATCCCGCTGCACAACGAACAAGCCTATACCACCGAATGGCCGATGAAAATTTGGTTTTATTGCGCGCAGTCGTCGCCGGAAGGAGGCTACACGCCGATTGCGGACAGCCGTGAAGTGTACCGGAACATTCCCCTCCGCATCAGAGAGCGATTCGTTGAGAAGGGCGTCATGTATGTACGCAACTATGGAAACGGACTCGATGTGCCGTGGACCAAGGTGTTCAATACTACGGACCGCGCAGCCGTGGAACGATTCTGCCGCATGGCAGGGATCACCTATGAATGGAAGCCTGACGGAGAACTTCGTACGCGTCAGGTCTGTCAGGCGGTCGCAGTTCATCCCCGCACCGGTGAAAGCGTGTGGTTCAACCAAGCGCATCTCTTTCATGTGTCGAATTTGGAGCCGGCCGTTCGTGAGGCGCTGTTGGCCGTCGTCAGCGAGGCGGACCTCCCTCGGCAAGCCTGTTATGGAGACGGGAGCCCGATCGAGACGGCTGTATTGGATGAAATCCGTGACGTCTATCAATGTCACGCCGTCCAATTTCCTTGGCAGAACGGCGACGTGCTGATGCTGGACAACATGCTGGCGGCGCATGGGCGCACGCCGTTCAAAGGCACGAGGAAAATTCTGGTGGCGATGGCCGGATCAAGCAAGGGGTAACGGTGAGACCTGTAAATACAGATGCACTCATAATCGGTGCGTCGGCGCCGGCTGCTTTACCATCGAATGCGGATGTTTTTCCCGCGAGTTTCGCGCAGCAGCGACTGTGGTTCCTGAGCCAATTGGAGCCGGACAGCGCTTCGTACAATACTGCGCTGGCGGTGCACTTGCGAGGCCCGCTCAACCGTGATGCGACGGCGCAAAGCCTGAACGAAATCGTCCGGCGGCATGAAGTTCTCCGGACGACGTTCGATGAGATGGAAGGCGAGTTGGTTCAAGTCATCGCCGAAGACCGTCCGATGGACTTGCCGGTGACCGATTTCAGTCTCGAGCCACCGTCCGAGCGCCAGGCCTTGGCAGCCGAGGCGGCGCGAGCCGAAGCTCACCGTCCGTTCGATCTGCGCGCGGATCCTTTGATGCGGGTGCGTCTGCTCAAGCTGGGACCGTTGGAGCACATATTGATTCTCACGTTGCATCATATCGTCTGCGACGGCTGGTCGTCGCAGATTCTCGCGCGGGAATTCGTGGCTCTCTATGAGGCGTTCGATGCAGGTGCAGGTGTTCCGTCACCGCTGCCATCGTTGCCGATTCAATACGCGGATTACGCGGTGTGGCAGCGTGAATGGTTGAAAGGGTCGGTGATCGAAGAACGTTTGGCGTATTGGAAAGAGAAATTGGGTGGGAAGCTGCCGGTACTCGATTTGCCGACAGACCGCCCGCGCCCGGCCGTGCAGAGCGACCGGGGTGCGCGCTTTCCCTTTTCGGTATCGCGTGCGCTGACCGATCGGCTGCAGTCGCTGAGCCGCCGGCATGGCACGACGCTGTTCATGACACTGACGGCGGCCTTCCAGGTATTCCTGATGCGGTACAGCGGCATGGAAGATTTTTGCATCGGCACACCGGTCGCGAATCGGCCGAAGCGGGAGACGGAGCCGTTGATCGGCTTTTTCGCCAATACACTCGTCCTGCGGGCCGATCTTTCCGGCAATCCACCGTTTGCAGACCTGTTGGCGCGTGCGCAGGAAACGATTCTTGGCGCGCAGGCTCATCAGGACTTGCCCTTCGAGCAACTGGTCGACGCGCTGCAGCCGGTCCGCGCGCTCAGCCATACACCGCTGTTCCAGGTGATGTTTGCGCTGCAAACTTCGCTTGCTCAGACACTGGCGATGACTTCGCTGGAGGTCAGCGCGATGGAGTTGGATGCGGGAGGCGCCAAATTCGATCTGTCGCTCGATATGACGGAGGACAAGGCCGGATTGGAATGCGCGTTCGAATATAACGAGGATCTCTTCGATCGGGACACCGTGGTCAGGATGGCAACTCATTTGCGGCAGCTCCTGGAAAGTATCGTCAGCCATCCGCAGGCTCGGCTCAGCGAACTCGCAATGCTGACCGCCGCCGAACGGCGGAAGATTCTGATCGACTGGAACGACACGTCGGTTCCGGGCGCTGCCGACGGCCAGGTGGCCCGACTCTTTGAGGAGCAGGCGGCACGATCGCCCGAGGCCGTGGCGGTCTCGGGCGGCCAGGAAACACTCAGTTATCGGGATTTGAACGATCGTGCAGATCGGATTGCCCATGCGCTTTCGATTGCCGATGTCGGCTGTGAGACGGTGGTTGCCGTGCTAGGCGAGCGAGGCATCGACTACGTGGCCATGATGGTGGGCCTATGGAAGCGCGGAGGTGCTTACTTGCCGCTCGACCCCGGACATCCGCCATCACGATGGAGGTCTATTCTCGAAGCGAGCAAGGCTTCGGTTGTGCTGACGACGGAGGCCTGGATGTCCAAGGCACAGGATCTAGTCGCTCAGCTGCCGGAGGTTGCGCGGCCTGTAGTGCTCACGGTTGAAGCCTGCCTCTCCTTTGAGCCGAATCTGTCCGAAGATCGAACTGCCTCGCCGCCTGCGAAGTTGGCTTATGTGATCTACACGAGTGGATCGACCGGTGTCCCGAAGGGTGCCATGGTGACGGAGCGTGGGCTGATCAATCATCTTCGAAGCAAGATCTCCATGCTCCAGCTTGGCCCGGCCGATATCATCGCGCAAACCGCCTCTCAGGGATTCGACATATCGGTCTGGCAGCTTACGGCGGCATTCCTCTGCGGCGCCCGCACCCTCATCGTGCCTGACGAAATCGCCCGAGATCCTGAGCGATTGCTCAACTACGCCGCCGCCCAGAAAGTGACCGTTCTCGAAACGGTGCCGGCTTTGCTGCAAGGCATGCTCGAGAGTGCCGCGGCCGAAGGCGGCGCACCGGCATTGACTCAGCTGCGATGGCTGTTGCCTACCGGCGAAGCGTTACCGCCCGCCTTGATTCGCCGATGGTTCGAACGATATCCGAACGTGCCGTTGGTCAATGCCTATGGACCGGCCGAATGCGCCGACGACGTCGTTATGGCGACGATTACGGCGCCGCCGGACGACACCTCAGCACATGCTCCGATCGGCAAGCCCATCGCCAACCTTCGGGGCTATGTCGTCGACAATTGGCTGGAACCGGTGCCGATTGGCGCCGCGGGAGAACTGTGCGTCGCGGGAGCCGGCGTCGGCCGCGGCTATCTCCACGATCCGGCCAGAACGGCCGAGGCTTTCGTACCGGATCCCTTCTCCGATGAACCCGGTTCGCGCCTCTATCGAACCGGCGATCGTGTCCGTCAGCGCCTGGACGGAACGATGGAATTTCTCGGACGTCGGGATCATCAAGTCAAAGTCCGGGGTGTGCGCATCGAGTTAGGCGAAGTCGAGCTGCGTTTGCGGGCCCATCCGGACGTTCGCGAAGCGGCGGTCATCGTGCGCCAGGACCGTCCTGGACAAAAACGGTTAACGGCCTACGTAGTGCCTCGAGACGGTGCGTCATGCGATATCGACGTGTTGATCCGACTGCTGCGCGAGCGATTGCCGGAGCCGATGGTTCCCTCGGCCATCGTCACGCTTCGCGCGCTGCCTCGTAACGACAACGGCAAGATCGACCGGCAGGCCTTGCCGGAGCCCGACCATGTGGCGGCGAAGGGATGGACTGCGGCCCGCACGCCGACTGAAGCGCAGTTGGCGGCGGTCTGGGCCGAGGTGCTGGGGTTAGACCGCGTCGGGGTTCACGACAATTTCTTCGAGTTAGGCGGGGATTCCATCCTCAGCCTGCAAGTTATCTCGCGTGCCAAGGCACAAGGCCTGCCGCTCACGCCGCGACATCTGTTCCAACATCAGACGATCGCCGAACTGGCGGAGGCTGCAGGCGAAAGGATTGAAGGGAAGGATTCGGGGTCACGAGTCCAAGCTCGAAGGCCGGCGGATCCCGCCCTACTCGAAGCGGCGCGGCGATTGTATCCCACAGCCGAAGATGTCTATCCGCTCACGCCTCTGCAACAAGGACTGCTGTTTCACAGTCTGTACGAACCACAGTCCGGCGTCTACATCGAGCAGCTGAGCTGTCTCCTCCGCGGACACCTGGATCATGCTGCATTCCTCGATGCATGGCGGATGGTGATCGCGCGCTCGACACCGCTCCGCACTGCGTTCGTGTGGCAGGAACTCGACAAGCCCGTGCAGGTCGTGTTGCCGGGTGAGGCGCCGCCCATCATTGAGCTCGATTGGCGCGACGCGCCTGAATCCGATCAGCGCAAGCGGTTACGGGAATTTCTTCGGAACGATCGGCTGACGGACTTCGATCTGGCGAAACCGCCGCTGATGCGCCTGGCTTTGATCCGCGTTGCGGAAGACGCGCGCTACTTGATTTGGACGCATCATCACATCGTGCTCGATGGTTGGTGTCTTCCTATCATCCTGAGTGATCTATTCGCCTGCTATGCATTCCTCAAAGGCGGTCCTGAGCCGGGCGAGCCACAGTCACCAGCGTATCGAAATTATGTCGAGTGGATTGTCTCGCAGGACCAGACGGCGGCGGAACAGTATTGGCGTAAGACTCTGTCGGGCATCACCTCAGCCACGTCCCTTCTAACGGATCGCTCGCCGGACGGCACGCAGACGGAAGCCGGCTATGGCATGCATCGATTGACGATCTCAGCCGCCAGGACCTCTGCCATCCATGACTTTGCCTCCAAAGAGCGCATCACGGTCAATACACTGGTGCAAGGAGCCTGGGCGCTGTTACTGAGCCGTTACTGCGGTGAGGAAGACGTGCTGTTCGGCACGACGGTGTCGGGGCGCTCTGCGGATGTCCCGGGTGTCGAGACGATGCTCGGGCTCTTCATCAATACGTTGCCGCTCCGAGTCACCGTGTCACCGGACGCTCTTCGGCGGGATTGGCTGCGGGAATTGCTGCAGCAGAACGCTGAGCTGCGTCAATACGAGCATACCTCCCTCGCGCAGATCCAGAGCTGGAGTCAGATGCCGCGCGGCAGTCACCTGTTCGACAGCCTCCTGGTCTTTGACAACCATCCGACCGATCGAACATTGGACGACGGCGGTGCCGGTTTAACCGCTCACGACGTGTACCTGGAGGGGCAGACCAATTATCCGCTGACCGTCAACGTCGTGCCTGGCGAATCGCTGTGTTTTCTCTTGTCCTATCAGAAAAAGACATTTTCTCCTGAACGCGTGCAGCGGATAGCTGAGCATCTTGACGTGGTGCTGGGCCAGTTGGTCAAGCAGCCGGACACTCGCCTTTTGGCAATCGAGGTATTGGGAGCGGAGGAGCGGCGGCAGGTGGTCGAAGAGTGGAACGCGACGAAGCGGAGCTATGCGCCCGCGACGGTACCGGAGCTGATCTATGCGTGTGTACGGCGTGAGCCTGAAGCAGTGGCGGTGCGATTGGATGAGCAATCGTTGAGCTACGAGGAATTATGGCTGCGGAGCTCGGCAGTGGCGGCCGAATTGAGGCGGCGGGGTGTCGGACCGGATGTGTTGGTGGGTATCTGCGCCGAGCGCTCACTGGAATTGGTCATCGGCCTTTTGGGTATTTTGCAGGCGGGCGGCGCGTACGTGCCGATCGACCCGAGTTATCCGGCCGATCGGATCGCCTACATGCTGGCTGATGCGGCGCCGGCGGTATTGCTGACACAGCCGGGTCTGCGCGGGAAGCTGCCGCCGTTCACCGGCCAATGTCTTGATCTGTCCGCCGCTATGCCGGAGGAGTCTGAAACGGTTTGTTTTCCGCCGACGCCCGTTCGGCTCGAACATCTGGCGTACACGATCTATACGTCCGGTTCTACTGGGCAGCCAAAGGGAGCGGGTAACACACATGGGGGACTGCTCAATCGACTGCAGTGGATGCAGGAATACTTCAGTCTCACAGCGGCCGACCGTGTACTGCAGAAGACGCCGTTCAGCTTCGACGTGTCGGTATGGGAGTTTTTCTGGCCTCTGATGACGGGCGCGGAATTAGTGTTGGCTCAGCCGGACGAACACAAAGACGGACTGCGGCTCAAAGAGCGAATCATCCGGCAGAAGATCACGACGCTCCATTTCGTGCCGCCGATGCTGCAGGCATTTTTGGAAACGCCCGGAGTGGACGCCTGTGCCGGGACGTTGCGGCGGGTGATCTGCAGCGGTGAAGCACTGGGTGAATCGGTTCAGCGGCAGTGCTGGTCGCGGCTGCCGGGTGTGGAACTGCACAATCTCTATGGACCGACGGAAGCCGCGATTGACGTCACGGCATGGCCGTGCGATCCGACAGCACCGGCTGATCCGGTCCCGATCGGGCGGCCGATCGCCAATACACACATTTATCTGCTGGACCGGCGGGGTGAACCGGTACCGGTAGGGGTCACGGGAGAACTGCACATCGGCGGCGTCAATGTCGCGCGAGGCTATCACCGACGTCCGGCACTGACGGCAGAGAAATTCGTTCCGGATCCATTCAACGCGGAACCGGGGCGGCGCATGTACCGGACGGGCGATCTTGCCCGGTATCGGCCGGATGGTGCGATTGAATATCTCGGTCGGCTCGACCATCAGGTGAAGATTCGGGGCGTGAGGATCGAACTGGGTGAAATTGAAAGCTGCCTGTGCCGACATCCGGACATGCAGGAGGCCGTGGTCGTGGCACAGGACACAGCGGTCGGGAACAAGCGTTTGGTGAGCTATGTGGTGCCTCGAGCGGGTCAGAAGGTGGCGGGTGAAACGATCCGGCAATGGGTGGGGTCGCAGTTGCCGGAAGCGTTTGTCCCGAGCATCGTGCTGTCGCTCGCAACGCTGCCGCTGACGCCCAACGGCAAGGTCGATCGCAAGGCGTTGCCGGTGCCGGATCTGCAAGCGAAGCTCTCGCAGGCCTATGAGGAGCCGGCCACGGAGCCGGAGCGCATCTTGGCTGATATCTGGGCAGAGGTGCTTGGCCAACCCCGCGTGGGTCGGCTCCACAACTTCTTCGAGCTTGGCGGCGATTCGATCAATACGCTGCAAGTACTGGCCCGTGCCCATCAGCGCGGCCTGAAGCTGACTCCCAAACAATTGTTCGAACATCCGACAGTGGCGGCCGCAGCCGCTGTGGCGGTGCCCATCGAGGTAACTGGAGAGGAAACGCAGACTCAAGAGACGGACACCAGCGGACTGGTGGGCATCGAGCTGTCCGACGAAGACATGAGCAATCTGTTGGAAGAATTGAAATAGGAGACGGAGTGACAAAGTCCGCATTACCCGAACACATCGATTCGATTTATCCCCTTTCTCCGATGCAGGAAGGGATGCTGTTTCATACGCTCATGAATCCCGGCACCGGGATTTATCTGATGCAGAATCGGTATCTCCTCGAGGGTGACCTGAATCATGAGGCGTTCGTGCGCGCGTGGGAATCGGTACTTGACCGGCATCCGGTGCTCAGGACGTCGTTCGTGTGGAAAAACCAAAAGCGTCCCCTGCAAGCGGTTCACAAGCGCGTGGACGTGCCGATTGCGTCGATGGATTGGAGAGGCCGGACGCGTGCCGAGCAGATCGCGAGCCTGGATGCCGAATTGGAAGCCGAACTCCGCGAGGGATTCGATTTCGCCAAGGCGCCGCTCATGCGGCTGTGGCTGATCAGGTTGGCGGACGACCGCTACCAGTTTGTCCATAGTTTCCATCACATTTTGCTCGACGAATGGTGCATCTCGCTCCTGCTGATGGATTTCCTCGGCCACTATGGATCGCTGGTGCGGGGCGAGAAGCTCACGCGCGAGAAACCGCGTCCCTATCGCGACTACATCGCGTGGCTGCAAAAGCAGGACATCAATGCGGCCGAATCTTTCTGGCGCGGCTATCTTAAAAGTTTTTCCACACCGACGCCGCTGCCTTACGATCGACTTCCCGAAGGGCTGGCCGATCAGAACGAAGACGCGGCAGATCATTGTCTGCATTTAAGCGCCGAAACGTCGGCGACGTTGGTCGACTTGGCCCAACGGCACCGTGTGACGGTGAACACCTTTTTCCAGGGAGCCTGGGCCCTGTTGCTCAGCTACTACAGCAGCGAGCGCGAGGTCCTGTTCGGCGTCACGGTGGCCGGCCGTCCGACCGAACTGCGGGGCGTCGAGTCGATCCTCGGTCTTTTCATCAATACGTTGCCGCTGCGAATCTCCATGCAGCCGGACCGTCCGCTGATGGACTGGCTCAAAGATCTATTGGCGGAAAACGTGCGCGTGCGGCAATACGATTATGCGCCGCTCGTCCAGATGCAGCGATGGAGTGAGGTGCCGCGGGGAGAAGCGCTGTTCCACAGCCTCTTCGTCTTCGAGAACGCGCCGGTTGATCCGGAACTCTGCGAGGGGCGGATCATTTTCAAAGCGGAAGAGGAGCAGTATCGGGTTCACACGAACTATCCGCTGACCGTCATGGGTTGGCCGGGACGTGAACTGGGGCTCAAGATTTCCTACGACAAACGGCTGTTCGATGCCGATACGACCGGCCGCATGATCCGGCATCTCAAGACGCTGCTCGAAGCGATGGCTGAACGGCCGACCGCGAGGCTCGCCGACCTGTCGCCGCTCAAGCAAGATGAGCGGCGGCAGTTGTTGACTGAATGGAATCCTGTTTTGGATGTTGCCGCAGAGAAAGAGTCCGAAAGTCTTCCGCGGCTGTTTGAGCAACAGGTCGAGCATCGTCCGGACGCAGTAGCGGTCGAGTGTCTCCAAGAGAAAGCCACCTATCGTGAATTGAATCGGCGAGCCAACCGTGTCGCTCATGTATTGGCCGAAGCAGGGGTTGGACCCGATACCATCGTGGCACTGTTGGACGATCGAAGTATCGATCTCTTGACGATGATGGTGGGCGTGTTCAAGGCGGGGGGAGCCTATCTACCGCTTGACCCGCATCACCCAGTGTCGCGTCTCACGCAGATTCTGAAGCTAAGCCGATCCCCGGTCGTGCTCACTTCACAGGATTATCTCGCACGACTGCAGGAAGCGGTTGCGTCGATCGATGAGGCGTCACGTCCCCGACTCATGGCAATCGAACGGATGCTCGAGGGAGCTGGCCGTGAAGATAATCCGGGCCACCGAGGACAATCCGACCATCTTGCCTACATCATCTACACCTCCGGTTCCACGGGGGTGCCGAAGGGAGCGATGGTGACGCGGCGCGGCATGCTCAACAATATACGAAGCAAGGTGTCGGGATTGGCGCTGGGGCCGACGGACGTCATCGCGCAGACCGCTTCGCAATGTTTCGACATTTCCGTCTGGCAGTTTCTGACGGCGCTTACTTGCGGCGCCAGAACCAGCATTGTCCCCGATGATACCGCGCATGATCCCTTTCATCTGCTCACTCATCTTGAGCAGACCGACATTACGATTCTTGAAACCGTCCCGGCTCTTCTCCAGGGTTTGTTGGATGCCGCGTCGGAAGCAGGGTCTGAGGCGGTGTCTCGACTTGAAATGCTTCGGTGGGTACTGCCGACCGGCGAAGCCCTGCCGCCGTCGGTATGCCGCCAGTGGCTTGCGCGGTATCCCACGATTCCATTATTGAACGCGTATGGCCCGGCGGAATGTGCCGACGACGTGGCCGTCCATCCCATCTTCGAGCCTCCGACTCCCGATACGACACACATGCCGATCGGGCGTCCGATCGAACGAACTCGTCTGCACATTTTGAATGCCTGGCTGGAGCCGGTGCCACCTGGGGTTCCCGGGGAATTATACGTGGCGGGGGTCGGGGTCGGCCGCGGGTATCTGCAAGACCCCGCTCGTACGGCCGAAGTCTTTCTGCCGGACCGCTTCGGGTCCGAGCCTGGCGCACGGATGTATCGGACCGGCGATCTGGCCCGCTATCGCCGGGATGGAGCGATCGAATTCGTCGGGCGCGTCGATCAGCAGATCAAGCTGCGCGGGTTTCGGATCGAATTGGGAGAGATCGAGACGCATCTGTTGTCGAGTCCGGTCGTGCGTGAAGCGGCCGTGCTGCTGCATACGGACGCGCGGGGCGAAAAACGATTGGCGGCGTATTTCGCCGGACATGAAGCGGCAACACCGGACGTATCGGCATTGCGCGGGCTGTTACAGTCGCAACTTCCGGAGTACATGGTCCCGACGGCGTTCGTGCCCCTATCGGCCCTGCCGCGCACGCCGAACGGAAAGATCGATCGCCTCGCGCTGGTGGCACTGGACCTGGGCGATCAGTTCGCCCGTCCTTATACCGCGCCGCGCACGGCGACGGAAGAAATTCTGGCCGGCATCTGGTCGGACGTATTGGGTGTCGAGCGGGTTGGCGTTCATGACGATTTCTTCGAGTTGGGCGGCCATTCGTTACTGGCGACGCAGATCATGTCGCGGCTCCGCAGTACGTTCCACGTCGAGCTGTCGCTGCGGACCGTGTTCGAATCTACCAGTGTCGCGGCCTTGGCCACAGCCGTGGATCGCGCGCGGCAAGAGGCCGCGGTCGACCAAGCCCCGCCGTTGGTGCCGATCGTCCGCAGCGGTCCGCTGCCCGCGTCCTTCGCGCAACAGCGACTCTGGTTCCTCGCACAACTGGAGCCGGACAGCCCTTTCTATAATTTGCCTGCCGGATTCCGTCTGCGCGGAAAGTTGGATGTGATCCTATTGACAGCCGGTCTCAATCAAGTGATTGCGCGGCACGAGGCGTTGCGGACGGTGTTTCAGGAAACCGATGGGCAACCGACGCAGGTCGTGCTGCCGTCGGTGACGGTCGAAATTCCCGTCGTCGATCTTCTCGAAGTTCCTGCGGAAAAACGTCCGGCCGAGTTGATCGAGCAAACCGAGTTCGAAGCGCAACGTATTTTCGATCTCACGCGAGGCCCGCTGGTGCGCGCGCGAGTTTGGCGCGTCGAAGAAGAGGAGTACGTGCTGCTGATGACCCTGCATCACATCGTCTCCGACGGCTGGGCGATGGACATCTTGATCAGGGAATTGGTGATGCACTATCAGGCTGGTTTGTCGGGACAACCGACCTCGTTGCCGTCATTGCCTATCCAGTATGCCGATTATGCGGTCTGGCAGCGTGACTGGATGCAGGGGACTGTCCTAGAGACGCAGCTCGCCTATTGGAAAAATCGCCTGGGAGATGCGCCTGCCGCATTGGAGTTGCCCACCGATCGGCCTCGCCCCACCGTACAGACGTATCGCGGTGCCTGCTGCGAGTTTGCGGTTCCCGGCGACCTGCTGAAGCAGATCACGGTCTTCAGCCGCCGGCACGGCTTTACCCTCTATATGACGCTACTCACGGCCTTCACGGCGCTGTTGCACCATTATAGTGGCCGAACCAGCATTCTGGTCGGCAGCCCAGTCGCGAACCGGCTTCGAATCGAGGTGGAAGAGCTGATCGGGCTGTTCGTGAACACGCTTGTCTTGAGGACGGACATCCCGGACAACCCGCGCTGGATCGATTTGTTGGATCGGGTCAAGAAAGACGTACTGGATGCTCAAACCCATCAAGATCTTCCCTTCGAGCATTTGGTAGACGCGCTGCAGCCGGAGCGCAACTTGAGCCATTCTCCGCTTTTTCAGGTCATGTTCACACTGCAGACATCGGCCGAACAATCCATGGAGACGCCGGGACTTCGGGTAGAGAACGTGGAGATCGATCCTGGCACCTCTCTGTTCGACTTGTCGCTGGACATGGTCGTCGAGCCAGACCGGCTGTCCGGATCCTTCGAATACAATACGGACCTCTTCGATGAAAGCACCGTCCGGAGGTTTGCGGACAGTTTCCTGGACATTGTGACCTTCATGATCGCCAAGCCTGAAGGACGGCTGCACGATCGGCCGGCTCTCACGGAACGCGAGCGTCGCCTCCAACTCGTCGACTGGAACGATGTTCCGAGCGCGGATTTGACGAACGACTATGTGACGCGATTCGCCGCGCAAGTCGAGCGGACACCTGACGTCCCGGCGGTCGTTTATCAGACACGGAGTTGGACGTATCGGGAACTGGACCGCCGGGCAAGGAAGACGGCGGCTGCATTGGCGGCGGTAGGGGCCGGTCCGGACTCAGTCGTGGCTGTGCTGGGGGAACGCAGCCCCGAACTGCTGGCGATGATTCTCGGCGTTTTGGAGGCGGGCGGCGCCTATCTGCCGTTGGATCCGCGGCATCCCAAACAGCGGATGGCGCAGATCATGGAATTGAGCCGTCCGCTCGTCCTGTTGGTGACGCGCGAATGGGAAGCACGGGCGGCGGACATGCTGAACGATAGTCCGGCAGATGGCAGGCCGCGGCTTTTGATCATCGAGCAGATGATGGAACAGGACGCCGAGCCTGCCGGTCTCCGGCCGATCCGCGCACCCGGACGCCTGGCCTATCTGATCTATACATCCGGCTCGACCGGCACGCCCAAAGGCGTGATGGTCGAACAAGACGGCATGCTCAACAATATTCTATTCAAACTGAAGAGCCTGGAGATGACTGCCGACGATGTCGTCGCGCAGACCGCCTCGCAATGTTTCGATATCTCCGTCTGGCAGTTTCTCGCGGCGCTGTTGTGCGGGGGAAGAGTGCACATCGTTCCGGATGGCGTGGCACATGATCCGACGGCGTTGTTGTACCACTTGGATAAAGCCGGCATCACTATCGTCGAGCCGGTTCCCGCGGTGCTGCAGGGTCTTCTTGCCGTCGAGGGCGACGTGCCTGCGCTGGCAGGGATACGGTGGGTGCTGCCGACGGGGGAAGCTTTGTCTTCGGTTCTCTCTCGCCGATGGTTCGCGCGGTATCCGACTATTCCGTTGATGAACGTGTACGGGCCGGCAGAATGCTCGGACGACGTTGCCACGCATGCGATGTGTTCGCCTCAAGACGACGCGGATCGTCCGGTGCCGATCGGCCGGCCTATCCCCGGTCTGCGTCTCTATATTCTCAATCGCCATCTGGCTCCCGTTCCGGTCGGCACTGCCGGCGAACTTTGCATCGGGGGAGTCGGAGTGGGCCGCGGCTATCTCCGGAATCCCAAGCGGACGGCGGCGGCTTTCGTGCCGGATCCGTTCGGATCGGATGAAGGTGCCAGGCTCTATCGCACGGGAGACCTTGCCCGCTATCGGAAGGACGGCACAATCGAGTTTGTGGGACGCGTGGATCATCAGGTAAAGATCCGCGGCTACCGCATCGAACCGGGCGAAATCGAGGCCAGACTGCTGGAGCAGCGTGGTGTTCTGGAAGCGGTGGTGATGGCACGGGAAGATCAGCCTGGGCAGCGACGCTTGGTGGCGTACGTCACTCCGGACGGGCCGGAAGCATTGGATACTCAAGAAGTGCGGCGCCGGCTTCAGGATGTATTGCCGGACTATATGATTCCGAGTTCCTTCGTCGTTCTGAATACGTTGCCGCGGACCGCAAACGGAAAAATCGACCGGAGAGCCTTGCCCATGCCCGACCTCGCCGGGCAGGCGGAACGGTCCTACGTGCCCCCCGGCACCCCGGCAGAGGCCGCGCTTGCGAAAATTTGGCAAGACGTGTTGGGGCTGCCGAAGGTCGGCACGCAGGAAAATTTTTTCGAGTTGGGCGGCGATTCCATCGTCAGTTTGCAAGTGATTGCCAAGGCGAAACAAGCAGGGTTGCTGCTCAGCCCCCGCCAGATCTTTCAGCATCAAACCGTGGCCGAGCTTGCGGCGGTGGCCGGACGAGAAGCGGTGGTTGCGCTGGAAGCGGAGCAGGGAGCAGTCACGGGAGAGGCGCCACTGACGCCCATTCAATGCGCCTTTTTCGAATTGCCTTTGGTCAATCCCCACCACTGGAATCAATCGGTCTTGCTGGAAGCGAAAGAGCCGCTCGTGGCATCGGCCTTGGAGACGGCCGTGGCGGCGCTCATCGCGCACCATGACGTGCTGCGGCTTCGATTCGTGCAGACGGAGAGTGGTTGGTGCCAATCGCACGCGCCGATTCCGCAGGGACCCTTTGTCCGCGGCGTGAATCTGTCCGGGCTATCCGAATCTGACCGCCGCGCGTCGTTTGAAGCACAGGCGACCCATTGGCAGGGAAGTTTGAACATTTCCGAAGGGCCGCTCGTGCGCGTGGTTTGGTTCGAGATGGGGAAAGGGTCGTCGGATCGGCTGCTGATTGTCGTGCATCATCTGGCGGTGGACGGCGTGTCCTGGAGAATCCTCTTGGAGGATCTGCAGACTCTCTACCGGCAGGCAGTGGAAAATCTTCCGATTCATGTGCCGCCCAAAACGACTTCTTTCCGCCAGTGGTCCGAACGGTTGCGGCGATATGGTGAGACCGAAGTCATGAGCGATCCGTCGTCTGCAGTCTGGCTGACGGAAGACGAAGAGAGACCGGTCGTGCTGCCAGTCGACGATCCGACCGGCAGTAATCGGGAGGCCGCGGCCGAGACTTTGACGTTGTCATTGGACGAACGAAACACGCAGGCGCTGTTACAGGAGGTCTCCGCCGCATACGGAACGCAGATCAACGATCTGCTGCTGACAGCGTTGGCCCAGACCCTCGGCCGGTGGACCGGTCTCGACCGTGTGACGATCGATCTCGAAGGGCATGGGCGTGAGGATCTGTTCCCCGAGTTGGATATCTCACGCACGGTCGGGTGGTTTACCAGTGTCTTTCCTGTGACCTTGGACGCCATGAACTCGGGATCCCAGGGAGAAGCGCTCAAGACGGTGAAAGAATATCTGCGGCAAATTCCCCGACACGGGATCGGTTACGGCATCGTTCGGTATCTGACGAAGGGCGGCCTCTCCGCCAAGAAGCACCCTGCGCCGAGGGTTCAGGTTGGATTCAACTATCTCGGGCAGTTCGATGCGGTGGCGACGGACGAGTCGGCCTTCGTTCTGTCTGCAGAATCGGTCGGCAATGAGCATGACTTCCGCAATCCCATGGAATACGAGCTGGACATCAATGCGTCGGTCGTTAATGGACGCCTGGAAGTCATGTGGACATACAGCCGCGAACGCTATCGTTCCCACACGATTACATCCCTAGCCATGGGATATCTCAAAGACTTGCAGGGATTGATCGCCCATTGTCTATCCGCCGATGCCGGCGGCTACACGCCGTCCGATTTTCCGAACGTGGAATTGGAACAGGACGCGCTGGACGCGATCTTGGAGCAAATGAAATGACTGGGAGCGGACATGAGTAAAAAAAAGGATATCGAGTCGATTCATTATCTGTCTCCGCTGCAGGAGGGATTGCTCTTCCATGCCGTGTCCGACGCGGAGGCGGATCCCTATTTCACGCAGACCGGCTTTGTCATCGACGGAGAGCTGGAGCTCGGCCCGTTCGAACAGGCTTGGCAACGGGTGATGGAACGTCATCCGATCCTCCGCACGGGCTTCGTCTGGGACGGTGTCAAGAAACCCATGCAAGTTGCGCGGCGTGGCGTGCAGGTTCCGTTGCAGCTGCTCGACTGGCGGGACCACCACGCTAGGCAGCGGAACGAAGCCCTGTCGGTGTTTCTGCGGGAGGATCGCCAAAAGCCGTTCGATCTGCTGACACCGCCGATGATGCGGCTCACACTGATACGGATCGAAGACAATCGCTGGTATTTCATCAACAGCCACCATCACATTCTCTTGGACGGTTGGAGTGTGGCGCTGCTCCTTCGCGAAGTCTTGATCTGTTATGAGGCACTCGCACAGGGCCGGCAGCCGATGCTGCCACCCGTGAGACCTTACGCGGAGTATTTGACTTGGCTGGGGGACCGCAACCTGGAATCCGCCGAGACGTTCTGGCGGAAGGGCTTGGCGGAATTTTCGACACCAACCGCGTTGCCTCTGGAGACGGCCCAACGCGTGGCTTCGGACGAACTGAAGAGACTGCCGTACGCAGAGCAGGAAGTGCGCCTGACGAAGGAGGAAGTCGAAACATTGACCGCCTCCGCCAAGCGCCGCCGGCTCACCTTGAACACGCTGGCGCAAGGAGCGTGGTCGATCCTGTTGCACCGGTGCACCGGAGATCGGGAAGTGCTCTTCGGTGCGACGGTTTCCGGCCGGCCTGCGGAACTGCACGGGTCGGATGTCATGGTCGGACTGTTCATCAACACACTGCCGGTTCGGGTCTCCATCCCTCCCGACGCGAAAGTCGAGGATTGGCTTGCCTCGCTCCAGGAACAGAACAGCCTGCTGCGGCAATACGAGTGGACGCCTCTGTCCCGGATTCAACGCTGGAGCGACGTGCCGGGCGGTCGGCCGCTGTTCGACAGCATCGTCGTCTTTGAAAGCTATCCGGAAGAAGAAAGCGACACGGATCAGCTCGGCCTACGGATCACACCCATGGCCCCTCACCGGGAAGATGCCGAGTATGTCCTGACGGCCGGCCGCAACAACTACCCGCTGTCATTGATGGTGGAGCCGGCCGCGGAGATGCGCTTGATTCTCTCCTATGCGCGTGAGCGGTTCGCTCACGAAGACATCGCGCGGCTCCTGGGTTATTACCGGACGATTTTGATGGCGTTGGGGGAACGGCCTGAGGTCCGGTTGGCCGAACTGTCCCTGCTGGGTGTGTCGGAGCGGGACCGTCTTCTAATGGACTGGAACACCACCGCGATGCCCGTAAAGGAAGCATGTATCCACGAACGGATCGAGCGGGTGGTACATGAACGGCCGGATGTCGCGGCCGTCGTCTATGAGGGGCAGTCGTTGACCTATGGAGAGTTGGATGCCCGGGCAGACCGGCTTGCGCAGTACTTGCAGAAACTCGGTGTCGGTCCGGACGTGCGGGTCGGTCTCTGTGTGGAGCGATCGCTCGACTTGATCGTCGGATTGCTGGCGGTCCTCAAAGCAGGCGGTGCATACGTGGCGCTCGATCCCAAGCTTCCGAAAGAGCGGCTGGCGTTCATGTTGTCGGACAGCGGCGCACGGGTGGTCCTTATGCAGGCCGCATCAGGTGATTTGTGCCAGGATTCGAATCTACAGCAAATTCATCTGGACCACGATTGGCCGGAAATCTTGGCGGGAGCTGATCAGCCGCTGCGGCGTGACGTGAGGCCGGAGAATTTGGCGTACGTCATCTATACGTCCGGTTCGACCGGACGGCCAAAAGGCGTCGCCGTCGAGCATCGACAGGTCGTGAACTACGTGTCCGGACTCGTGGCGCGCCTCTCGCTCGATGAAGTAAGTAATTTCGCGACCCTATCCACGGTCGCGGCGGATCTCGGCAACACCTCGATCTTCGGTGCACTGTGTTCCGGTCGCACGCTGCACGTGTTGTCCGTCGATCGGGGATTCAACCCCGACGCGGTTGCGGACTACATGGCCGGCCACCGGATCGACGTGCTGAAAATCGTGCCGAGCCATCTGACCGGTTTGCTGGAAGCGGGACGGCCTGAGCAGGTGCTGCCTCGGCGTTATTTGATTCTCGGCGGCGAAGCCGTGCACAGCAGCCTGGTGGAACGGATCCGAATGCTCGCACCCGACTGCAAAATTATCAATCACTACGGGCCCACGGAAACGACGATCGGTGTGCTGACTCATCACATAGATCCGCATGTGGACCCGCCCACGGCCATTCCTATCGGACGGCCCTTGGCGAACAGCCAAGTCTTCATTTTGAATCCGGACGGTCAGCCGACGCCGGTGGGTGTTTCCGGAGAATTGTACATCGGCGGTGATGGGCTGGCGAGGGGTTATCTCGATCGCCCGGATCTGACCGCGGAGCGTTTCGTGCCGAATCCCTTCGGCGGGCGGGGCGGGCGTCTGTACCGCACCGGTGACCGGGCGTGGTATCGACCGGACGGCACGGTGGAGTTCCACGGCCGCGTGGACAATCAAGTGAAGGTGCGGGGATTTCGGATCGAGTTGGGAGAAATCGAAGCACAGTTACGGGCCGATGGCCGAGTGAAGGACGCCGCGGTGGTCGTGCGCGCCTCAGCCGACGGCACGAAGCAGCTTGCCGCCTATATCGCCGCTCAGGCCGATTTCGATTTGGCCTCCGTCCGAGATCGCCTCGCAGTCCAGTTGCCCGATTATATGATTCCTTCAACCATGATCACGCTGGATGCGCTTCCCCTGACGGCCAACGGCAAGATCGACCGGGCTGCGCTTCCGGATCCCGAGCAGGCTCAGACGCCGCAGGGTGATACCTACGTCGCGCCGCGGAACCATGTCGAAACGACGTTGGCTCAAATTTGGGCCGATGTCATTCATCTGGATCGCGTGGGCATCCACGACAATTTCTTTGATCTCGGTGGAGACTCGATTCTCTGTCTCCAAATGGTTGCCAAGGCTCATCGCGCCGGTATCCAGCTGATGCCCAAACTGGTGTTCCAACTCCATACGGTGGCTGCTATTGCGGCCGGCCTCGATGAACAGACATCCCTTACCGATGAGCAGGTTTTGCAGACGGACACGGTCTCGGACACGCCGTTTGCTCTTGCTGGGATTGATAAGGGCCAATTGGACTCACTGCTTGCCCAATTTGGGCATACCGTCGAAGACGTGTATCCGACGTCTTCGATGCAGCGGGGCATGCTACTTCACACTTTCCAAGACGATCGGCCCGGTGTCTATCACAACCAGTTGACCTATAGGTTTGTCGCCGGCTTCGACAAAGACGCCTTTATAGGGGCTTGGCAACGGACGATTAATCGCCATGCCATTCTGAGGACGGGATTTCTGTGGAGTGTCGTGCCTGAGCCGTTGCAAATAGTTTTTCGGAGCGTCTCGGTTCCGATTGAGCAGCGCGATTGGCGAGGACTATCGGCTAAGTACGAACAAGAAACAGCATTGCGCGAATACTTGGCTCAGGACCGGATGCGCGGATTTGATGCATCGCAACCTCCGCTCATGAGGTTGTGCATCATCCGCATGACAGATCAGTCGTGGTGTGTGGTGTGGAGTCTCCACCATGCGATTCTCGACGGTTGGTGTCAGGCCATGTTGCTCAAGGAGGTACTGACTTCCTATCACCTGCTTCGTGAGGGGAATTCTCTTGAAATAGAATCCGCTCCGTCCTACCGGAACTACATTCAATGGATCTTGCAACGGGACATGAAGGCGGCAGAAGAGTTCTGGCGGAAGTATCTTCACTCTTTCCATACGCCGACCAGATTGATTGAATCGACGGAACAGTCCCGACTTCTTGATCGTCCGTACGGAGAGCGGCGAATTGAGTTTTCAAGGGAAAAGACTGCTGGGTTCCATCGTTTTGCTCAAAGCCTGCGCGTCACCTTGAACACCGTGATCCAGGCCGCATGGGCGATCCTACTGTCGCGCTATAGCTGCGAGCAGGATGTCCTCTTCGGCGTCACGGTTTCAGGCCGCCCCGCCGATCTTCCGGACGGAGAGGCAATCATCGGACTCTTCATCAATACTCTGCCTCTTCGATTGTGTGTCATCCAGGAAGCCACGTTGGCAGACTGGATTCGCGACGTTCAGGCAATCAACCTGGAGTTGCGAAGGTACGAATACAGCCCTTTGATGCAGGTTCAAGGATGGAGCGGGATTAAGCGCGGAACGTCTCTTTTCGACAGCCTGCTCGTCTTTCAAAACTATGTGATCGATGATGCTCTCGAGGAACATCGTCACGAGCTTGGTATCCATGCACTGGATGGCGAAGAAGGATGGACCGACTATCCGCTGACGATCACGGCTGTGCCCAATGAGGAATTATCGTTGATCTTTTCTTATGATCGACAACGCATAGACGACCGAATGGTGGAACGTATGGCAGAGCACTGGGAGCTACTGCTTGACGGCATGGTCTCGAGTCCCACATCCAGACTGGCCGATTTGTCGCTTGTCTCAGCTAGTGATCGTCAGCGCCTAGTGACCGATTGGAACGCCACCCAAAGCTTCTATTCATCACGATGTCTGCATGAATTGTTCGAAGATCAGGTCGAACGCACACCTGATGCCATTGCGGTGACGTTTGAAGGGGTTGTGCTGACGTACCGGGAACTCAACGCTCGTGCCAACCAATTAGCGCGAGTACTACAAGAAGAGGGCGTAGGGCCGGATGTGCTGATAGGGCTGTGTCTCGTGCATTCTCACGACTTGCTTATCGCGATGCTCGGAATCATGAAGGCCGGAGGCGCCTATGTGCCGCTGGATCCGACGTATCCGAAGGATCGTGTCGAATATATGCTCACTGATTCGCGGGCTGCGATCGTGTTGACACACAGGAGCCTGCTCAAAGAGGCAAACCTGGATGGTGTTCGGTTGATTGATATGGATGACTGGGATCGCATGGCCGGTGAATTTGAGAAGAACTTGCCGACAAACCAATCGCCTGATCACTTGGCCTATGCCATCTACACCTCCGGGTCGACGGGACAACCCAAAGGGGTCATGATTCGACATCGCAGTGTCGTGAACTTCCTGCTGTCCATGATCGAAACTCTGCGTCCGTGCAGCGATGATGTCGTCGCGGCGACCACGTCCGTGTCCTTTGATATCGCCGTTCTGGAATTGTTCCTGCCACTGCTCATTGGAGCGAGAACGGCGATTGTCAACCGAGACGTGGTGATCGACGGCCTTGGATTGGCTATGGAGCTTGAACGGGTCGGAGCAACCGTTATGCAGGCGACTCCATCCGGATGGAAGTCCTTGCTCAGTGCCAGACGCATTCCGACGCTAAGAGTATTGTGCGGTGGTGAAGCGTTTCCGCGAGAATTGGTCAACGAATTTCTGACCAATCAGTTGCATCCCTACAATCTGTACGGCCCAACCGAAACGACCGTGTGGTCGATGATGGCTCTGGTGACCGGCACCGACGATGTTGTGCCGCTCGGGAGACCGATCGCGAATACGCAGGTTTATCTGCTCGATGCAGATCTCAATCTGGTTCCGATCGGGGTACCGGGAGAGTTGTATATCGGCGGCGACGGCCTGGCGCGAGGGTATTGGCAACGGCCTGACCTTACCGCGGAGCGCTTTATCCCTGATCCATTCGGTATGAAACCAGGACAGAGGCTCTATCGAACCGGCGATCAGGCCCGATATCGGTCGGACGGGACGTTGGAGTTTCTGGGGCGATTGGACCACCAGGTCAAAGTGCGTGGCTATCGAATTGAATTGGGCGAGATCGAGTCATCGTTGAATCGGCACCCGCAGATCATGCGCAGCATCGCGGTCGTGCGTGACGAACAAGGTGACAAGCGAATCGTGGCTTATGTGGTAGCTGAAGCGGGCATGGATGTTTCGCCGGAAGAGTTGAAACGACTCCTTCGCGATCAACTTCCCGCCTATATGGTCCCATCGAGTTTCGTCATGCTCAAGGAGTTTCCGTTGACTCCCAACGGAAAGGTAGACCACAAGGCCCTCCCAGCTCCCGAGTCTGGAGGGAACGATGCGCGGGCCGGTGCCTTTCGAACGCCGATCGAAGAAATCGTGGCAGATTTATGGAGTGAAATTCTGGCCGTCAAACGTATCGACGCCTTCGATCATTTCTTTGACTTGGGGGGGCATTCGTTGCTGGCAACCCAAGTGCTATCGCGGGTGCGAACCGTTTTTCATGTGGAACTTCCCTTGCGCAGCCTGTTCGAGAATCCGACTGTCAAGGAATTTTCGGCTGCCATCAACCGCGCCGTAGCGTCCGGGGGTGGCCAACATCGGCCTTCACTCATCCCCGTCATGAGAACCGATTCTCTTCCATTATCCTTTGCTCAGCAGCGGCTCTGGTTTCTATGGCAACTAGCCCCGGACAGTCCGATGTATAACGTGCCCGTGGCTCTGCGCATTACCGGATCCTTGGATGAAGCGGCGCTGGCAAATAGTTTCTATCAATTGGCGTGCCGCCATGAGGTATTGCGCACAACGTTCCCCATGAGCGGAGGTCAACCGAGGCAGATAATCGCCCCGGAACCGATACATTCGATGGCTGTATCCGACCTCAGGGAGATGTCGGCTGATGAACGTGAGGCAATGGTTCAATCGCTGACGCAGGAAGAAGCGCGAAAGCTATTTGATCTGTCGAGCGGACCATTGCTGCGTGTGCACTTGTTGAGAATCGACGACCATGAACAGGTACTACTTGTCACCATGCACCATATTATTTCAGACGCTTGGTCAATGACCGTCCTCATTGATGAGATTACGAAGTTGTATACCTCATCTGTGACCGGACAGGCATTGTCGTTGTCGCCGCTGTCGGTGCAATACGCAGATTATGCGGTATGGCAGCAGACATGGCTGGAGGGAGATGTGCTGGAAAAACAACTGGCGTATTGGAAGCAACAGTTGAGAGATGTTCCCGTGATTGCCTTACCGACAGATCGGCCGAGGCCAACTGTCCAGACCTACCGAGGTGCCATTCATTCTATGAGCATAGCCAGCGGAGTGGTGGATCAGCTCAGAACCTTGGGGCGAAGACGGGGGGCGACGCTGTTTATGACTCTCCTGACTGTGCTGAAGGTGCTGCTGAGATATGAGACCGGTCAGCGGGACATCGTGGTGGGGACCGACGTGACCAATCGCAACCTTCTCGAAGTCGAAAACCTCATTGGCTTCTTTGTCAACCAAATCGTGCTGCGTGTGGCAGTCGATTCTACGCTCTCATTCCAAGAGTTGCTCGATCGGGTTCGTGACGTGACGCTGGCAGGGCATGCCCATCAGGATGTACCGTTTGAAATGCTGGTCGCTTCGCTCAAGGTGAAGCGTGAGCTTCAGTATTCTCCCTTGTTTCAAATCAAACTCATTCTGCAACACGCCTCTCCACCGGCAGACGAGCCCCCGGGCTTGGCGCTCAGCGTCCTCGACAATGAAAAGATAACGGCCGAATTGGATATGTTGCTCAATTTTGAAGAGAGTGCCGAGGGATTGAGTGGGTGGTTTGAGTACAACACAGATCTCTTCGACGCCTCGAGCATCGTCCGGTTTGTGGGACATTTCTCGGCGATTGTGGAGCAGGTTGGAGTGAATCCTGATATCACCGTTGAAGAACTCGAACGCATGCTGGCAGAGCACGACAACCTTCAACGAACCAGAATGCGACAAGAGCGTCATGAAGCCAACAGCAGGAATCTCAAGAGCATCAGGCGAAGGGCAATGGGTCCGCGCGTCTAAATCACTAACGCATGAGGATCGATCGATGAACGATTCAAATCAAAAAAGCGAAACCATGCCAAGATTGAAAGGCATTCGCCGGAAGGCCATCAGCTTATCCCAGGAACACCTTGTGACGGCGGAACCGCTTCTTCCTGGGAAAGTGCTCCCATTGCTGATCCAGCCCACTGTGACAGGACTCAGTTTGGTGGGCTGGGTCGAACAGCAACGGGAATGGGTGCAGACGCAGCTGCTGTGTCACGGTGCCATCTTGTTTCGCAACTTTCACGTCAATGGTGTCACAGATTTTGAGCAGTGCGTGACGGCTCTATCCGGAGGAGCGCTGGAGTATCGCTTTCGTGCCTCACCCCGCACGCAAGTAGGTGCGAACGTTTATACGGCTACCGATTATCCGCCGGACCAGAGCATTTTCCCTCACAATGAGCACGCGTTTTCTCCGGTCTTCCCGCTTCAGCTGTTCTTTTATTGCGCCATTCCGGCACAGAACGGCGGAGAGACTCCGATTGGGGATACGCGTCAAGTTCATCGGAATATCGATCCGGAAATCAAGCAACGATTCCTCAAGAAGCAGATTATGTATGTGCGCAATTACGGCGACGGCTTTGGCCTTCCATGGCCGACGGTCTTTCAGACAGAGGACAGAGCTCAAGTCGAGGCATACTGCCGAGGCGTGGGAATAGAAGTGGAATGGAAGAGCGAAAACCGACTGAGAACCAGGCAAGTGGGGCCGGCCGTCATGCGCCATCCAAAAACGCAAGAGCCGATTTGGTTCAATCATGGAACATTCTTCCACGTCTCCACATTGGAACGAACCATCCGCGAAGCGCTTGAGCATGAGTTTAGCGAGGAGGATTTGCCCCAAAACACCTATTACGGAGATGGAACACGGATCGAGCAGGATGTGCTCGAACATCTCCGCTCAACTTACCAGCAAGCCATGGTTGCGTTTCCATGGCAGCAGGGAGATGTTTTGTTATTGGACAACATGCTGGCTCTTCACGGACGCAGGCCTTTCAGCGGACCGCGTAAAATCTTGGTGGCGATGGCGGAAGCCTGCCGCGGGGCCGATCTCGGCCTTGTAGCAGAGGAGGTCTGATTATGTCAGGGAGCGACGCATCGAATAGTCTGGTCCAAGGCTATCGCCTGTCACCCCAGCAAGAGCGTGTATGGCTATTAGATCGCGGTGTGCGGTCGACGCGTCTGTTTGCGCGATGCCGCGTGATGATCGAGGGCTCGCTCGATCCAGTCGTGTTGAAAATGGCGCTTGAGGACATCCTGCAACGGCATGAGATTCTCCGCACCACACTCCAATTTATTCCGGGCATGACGTTGCCTGTGCAGGTGATCGCAGAACATGGTGCGTTGTCGCAGCAGGAGCATGATTTGACCGGACGGATGCCCAAAGATCAGGAGTGTCAGATCCAAACGCTCTTGCAAGAATTGGAAGAGGAGCGGGCCGTTTCGACGAACAGTTCGTCGATGCATACGATCTTGATAAAGCTCAGCGACGTCAAGCACCTATTGCTGATCGACTTACCCGGCTACTGTGTCGATGGAGTGACATTCAAGAATCTTATACGCGAACTCGAATTAATGTACGAGGCCTCTGCTCAAGGCGTCAGTGCTGTTCTCGGCGATCCGTTGCAGTACGCTGACTTTGCAGAATGGCAACACTCGTTATTGACCGATGAAGCGGGACAGGTCGGGCGTACACATTGGCACAAGCAGGCAGAGACCGTCATCGGTCTACTTGGAAATCGACTGCCCTTCGAGCGGGCACCCGGCAACGGTGTGAATCTTACTCTCAAACGGATACCCATCGCCATATCGAAGAAGTGCGTGGCTCAAGTTGATTCCATTGTCGAACAGAAGACGAGATCAAGCGCGACGTTTTTTTTGACATGTTGGCGCATCTTGCTCCAACGGCTCATGGGACAGGAAGACGTCGTGGTCGGTGTGGCCTGTGACGGCCGGACACATGACGAAATGCGGGAAGCCTTCGGCCCTTTCGCAAAATATCTGCCGGTGCCGAGCACTCTAGCTGAAGACCTCCCATTCATTACGGCTCTCGAGAGGCTCCAACAGGCCGTGGCTGAGGCCTATGAATGGCAAGAGTACTTCACTTGGGAGGACATCCACGACGCGGCAATACGTGGCGATGGTTCTTACTGTCCATTTTGTTTCGAATTCGAGGAACGGCAATCGTCCAGCTCTTCTGATGCCACGCTTTCATTCAAGATCGAACGCAGAGAAACGTATCTCGATCGGTTCAAAATTCGACTCGTCTGTTATCGAAATGGAGACTTCATCGACGCCGCATTGCAGTACGACGAATCGTACTATTCGGATGAGGTGATGGCATGTCTTGCGAAACAGTTGGAGACGCTAGTGAGTCAAGCTGCGTACCGACCGGAGGCAACCCTCAGCGACCTCGAGACACTGGGCGAGACGGAACGTCATCAAGTGGTGCACACCTTCAATGTCTCTCCCCTCCAAGAGCGGAGCGATCAATGCCTGCATCACCTATTTGAGGCACAGTCCGGGCATACACCGAACAATATTGCTCTGGTATATGAGGAGCAATCACTCACGTATCGCGAGCTTGATCGGCGGGCCAACCAATTGGCCCACTATCTCAAAAGTCAGGGAGTTGGGCCGGAAACAGCAGTCGGGATATGTGTGGAGCGCTCCCCGGAATTGATTATAGGGCTACTGGGGATTCTCAAGGCAGGCGGGGCCTATGTACCGATTGATCCATCCTATCCGAAGGATCGAAGGGACTATCTCCTCGAAGATTCACGAGCTCCCATACTATTGATTCAGAATCGGTTCCGGGAGGAATTCCTTGGAACGCCGGTCTCCGTTGTGAGTCTTGATTCAGAGACTCAGCCATTCGAGGGATACAGCGGGCTGAAACCATCGACTCATGAAAACCCGGATGGAGTAGCCTACATCATCTACACCTCGGGCTCGACAGGACGTCCTAAAGGCGTGCTCGTCACTCATCGTAATGCTGTTCACTCTACAAGGGCCCGGCTCGATTATTACAACGGGCACGTGACCTCCTTTCTCTTGTTGTCTTCGTTTGCGTTCGATAGCTCGGTGGCCGGGATTTTTTGGACGTTGTGCCAGGGCGGCAGGCTCTGTCTTGTCCGGGAGGGAGTTCAGAAGGCTCCGCTTGAACTTGGGGCATTGATCGAACATGCGCACGTGACCCATTTGTTGTGTTTGCCTTCGCTGTATTCCGTATTGCTCGAACAAGTACCAGCCGCTCAGCTGAACTCGCTTCGCACCATCATTGTCGCAGGAGAATCCTGTCCGAAGGACTTGGTAGCTAGACACCAGACAGGACTACCTCTTGCGCTGCTCTTCAATGAGTATGGGCCAACTGAAGGGACGGTTTGGAGCACGGTACACCGAACTAGTGTTTCGGATGAGGGTACAAGCGTTTCGATTGGCCGACCGATTGCCGGTGTGAGGGTCTACATTTTGGATGCCCACATGCGACCAGTTTCCATCGGCATGCTGGGTGAATTGTACATAGCTGGAGAGGGGCTGGCCCGTGCGTATCATAACCGGCCGGACCTGACTGCAACGAAATTTATTCCAGATCCCTTTTCTCCGGCGGCAGGTGGCCGTTTGTATCGAACCGGCGATCTGGCACGATACAGGCCGGACGGCACGATCGAATTCGCCGGACGTGGTGACCAGCAAGTAAAAATTCGCGGCTACCGCATCGAGCTGGGTGAGATCGAAGCGCGACTGCTGGAACATCCTGCAGTGCAGGACGCCATTGTTCTAGCGCGAGAAGCTGGTACGGGCGACATGCTCATGGTGGCGTACGTCGTCCAGCGAGAAAAGGTGCAGGACACGGCTGCATTGCGGGAATTCCTTAAAGAGCGTCTGCCTGAGTACATGATTCCGTCGGCGATGGTCGTTTTGATGCAGTTTCCTCTGACGCCTAACGGGAAAGTCGACCGCAAGGCGTTGCCGATGCCGGATGTGGCTGGGCAATTGGCGCATCAATATGTCGCACCTCGATCGCCGACAGAAGAATTATTATCCGTGATTTGGGCGAATGTATTGCACGTGGCGCAGGTGGGCGTCCACGACAATTTCTTCGATTTAGGCGGACACTCGTTACTCGCGACACAAGTCATGGCGAGGTTACGAGATGTGTTTCGTGTGGATCTGCCGATGCGAGTCTTGTTCGAAACTGCGACAGTGGCGAAGTTGGCCGTCGTTTTAACGTCGTTCAAGACCGAGGAGCTTGGACTGGAAGAACCGCCGATTACTCCGATTGAAAGGGGTGATAAATCGATTCCCCTCTCGTACGCGCAGCAACGGTTGTGGGTGTTGACGCAATTGGATCCGGATGGAGCCTCCTACAATCTGCCGATCGCGCTGCGGCTGTCAGGTTCGCTCGATGTCGTTGCCCTGGAACGCAGCGTCAATGAACTGGTCCGTCGGCACGAAGTGCTGAGGACCACAGTGACTCTGTCGGACGGACAACCGGTTCAAATCGTGATGCCGGCATCGTCGATGCCGGTGCCCCTTGTCACGCTCGATCATTTGGCTGGATCCGAACGGGAGGCGGCCGTTTTGCGGCTTGCGACGGCCGAAGCCCAGCGTCCATTCGAGCTGGCTTATGGTCCCATGCTGCGTGTGACCCTGCTGAAACTCGATGTGGACGAACACGTGCTTCTCTTGACGATGCATCACATCGTGTCCGATGCCTGGTCTTCTCATATTCTGGTGCGTGAAATGACGGAGCTGTACATCGCTCAGGTTCAAGGCAGACCGGCGTCGCTCCCCGAACTGCCGGTTCAATACGCGGACTTCGCGATCTGGCAGCGACAGTGGATGGCCGGCGCGCGTTTGGATCGCCAACTCGATTACTGGACGGAGCGGTTGGCCGGTGCGCTCGAGCCGCTGAATCTTCCGATGGATCGCCCGCGGCCATCCGTTCAGACTTCGCATGGTGCGTCGCTGACGCTGGCGTTGTCCCCCGAATTGTCCTCGGCGATGACCGAGCTCAGCCGGCGCGAAGGCGTGACGCTGTTCATGGCGCTGTTGGCGGGATTCTATGCGCTGTTGTTCAGATATACGGGCAGGAAGGATCTCATCGTCGGATCCCCGATCGCCAACCGCACGCGCAGTGAGATCGAAGGGCTCATCGGTTTTTTCGTGAACACGCTGGCATTGCGGGCCGACCTGTCGGAAAGGCAAACGGTCTGCGAGCTTCTCGCGCTGGTTCGGCATGTCTGTCTCGGCGCGTACACCCATCAGGACGTGCCGTTCGAAAAACTGGTCGAGGTGCTCCAACCCGTGCGCGACGTCAGCTCTTCACCTATCTTCCAGGTCATGTTCGAGCTGCAAAATGCCCCGGCATCGGAATTGGACATACCCGGACTTCACATCGGCACCGTGGACGTGGAACCACTGACGGCCAAATTCGATCTGACTCTGACGCTGTGCGAAACGGAGCATGGATTGACTGCGTCGATGGAATACAACACCGACCTGTTTTCCGGCGACAGCGTCATGCGTATGCTTCACCACTATGAATCGATTCTACGAGAGATGGCTGCGAGACCCGAGGCGTCGATCGGGGAATTGCGCCTATTGACCGACGAGGAAGAGCACCGTCTGTTGGCGGACTGGAACGCGGGACCTCCGCTGTCCGTGCCTGATCGGTCCTTCTCCCGATTGTTCGAAGCGCAGGCATTGGCGACGCCGGACAACGTGGCAGCCACCTGGTTGAATCGGCGCGTCACCTATCACGAGTTGAATCGCCGTGCCAACCGCATTGCACACGCGTTGCTGCTCAAAGGAGTGGGGCCGGAAACAGTCGTAGCCATCTTGGGCGACAGAGACGAGGATTTTCTGGCGATGCTGCTCGGAGTTCTCAAGGCGGGCGGGATCTATCTGCCGCTTGACGCAGGGCATCCGGATCAGCGGCTGCAACACATGCTCGGCGAAAGCCGCGCGCGTGTGCTGTTGACCGCAGAAACCTATCGGCAGCGCGTGAACGCATTGATGGACGGGTTTGCGGAGGATGCAAGGCCCGCCATGCTGATCATGGAGAAGATTCAGGCATCCGTGACTCACGATGGGAATCCCAGCCTGCGCCATCATCCAGCGGAAGCTGCCTATGTGATTTATACGTCCGGCTCTACCGGAGTACCCAAGGGGGCGCTCGTCGAACATAGCCAGATGCTCAATCATCTATGGGGAAAAGTGACAACGCTTCGGTTGACTGTCACCGACGTGATCGCTCAGACCGCCTCTCAATGCTTCGACATTTCCGTCTGGCAGTTTTTGACTCCGCTCTTGTGCGGCGGACAAGTGTGCATCGTTCCCGACGAAATCGCCCATGACCCGGCGCGACTCCTGCGTCACGTGGAGGCGGCGGGCGTGACGGTTCTCGAGACCGTGCCCGCGGTGCTGCAGAGCACACTCGATATGGCAGCCGACACGGATGATCGTGGGCCGGAACTCAAACAGCTGCGAATGGTGTTGCCGACCGGAGAAGCGCTGCCTGGGCAATTGTGCCGCCGCTGGCTCGCCCGCTATCCGGCCATTCCACTCGTCAATGCCTATGGGCCGGCAGAGTGTGCGGACGACGTGGCTCTGCATCAGATCAGCCAAGTTCCGGACGGGCAAACCGCCTTTATGCCGGTCGGCAAGCCCGTGCCCAACCTCGAGCTCTATGTGCTGTCGCCATCGCTCACGCCGCTGCCGGTCGGAGTCGTGGGAGAATTATGCGTGGCGGGCGCGGGCGTCGGGCGGGGCTACCTATTGAATCCAGCCAAGACGGCCGAAGCCTTCGTGCCTCATCCCTTCACAAAAGATCCGGGTGCCCGCCTCTATCGGACAGGAGACATGGGACATTATTTGCCGGACGGCATCATCCAGTTCATCGGCCGAAAGGATCATCAGGTAAAGGTGCGAGGTTTCAGGATTGAGTTGGGAGAAATCGAGTCGCAACTCCTCGGGCATCCGGACGTGCAAGACGCTGCGGTGGTAACCAGGGAAGACGCCAGGGGAGACAAACGGCTGGTGGCCTATGCGGCTGGACGCGTCTCTAGTGACATTCTTCGCGAATTCCTGCGCGAGCGCCTGCCTGATTACATGGTGCCCTCTGCCCTCGTCGTGCTGGAGTCGCTGCCTCGCAACGCCAACGGCAAGCTCGATCGCCATTCATTGCCCGACCCGGCCGGGCAAGATCCGCAACAGACGTTCGTCGCGCCCCGCACGGATATGGAGACCAGATTGGCGCGCGAATGGGCGGAGGTGCTGCGTCTGCCGCAAGTGGGAATTCACGATAACTTTTTCGATCTTGGCGGCCACTCGTTGACGGCGGTGCAGCTCGTCTCCCGCATCCAGAGGATGATTGGGAATCCGATCGCATTGCTCGATCTCTTCCAGTCTCCTACGGTCGCGGGCTTGGCGCAGCGGATTTCGGGTCAAGCCGAGTCGGCCACCTCTCCATTGGTCGTGCTTCAGGCCGGAGGTGGAGGCTCGCCGCTCTTCTGTTTCGATCCGACCGGAACGCACGTCTCGGCCTATCAATCCCTCGCCTACGCATTGGGTGAAGAGTGGACTGTCTATGGATTGGAATTGAGCTGGGTCTTCTCGGAACCATGGCATGCCCTGTCGATGGACCGGATCGCCGCACGCTTCACAGCAATGATCTGCGAGCGGCAACCTGATGGGCCGTATTATCTGCTCGGATGGTCCAACGGAGGTGCTATTGCCCTGGCCGTGGGACGGTTACTCGAGCAGCAGGGGCAGTCGCTCGCGTTTCTGGGCATCCTGGATACACAATCTCAATTCGGATCGGAATCTACGGCTTCGATCGGTGATGAGCTGAACCAGTACATACAGGGCGATCGCAAGGAGGCTTTTCTTGCGTTGCCGGACGCCGAGAGGCAGGCGCTGAAGGACGAGCTGGCGCAGTTGAGCGATGAAGAGCGGGTGGAACATGCGGTCCGATGGGCCCAGGACCGTAAGTTACTATCCCACGAGGAGTCCGAGGCGTCTGTGGCCGCTCTGAAGGTCGGCTTCGCCTTGGACTGTGAGACGGCCAGAACTCTGAACGCCGTGATGCAAAATCCTTTGCAGGCGCCGGTTCATGTCTGGTGGACCAGCGCAACCCTGAGCAAGTTCAGAGGAGTGCCGGTCGACTGGTCACGATGCACTGTCGGTCCCGTCGAAACCAACACGGTCCATGGCGAACACACGGACGCGGTCCTGAGTATTCAGGTCCATCAACAGATCGGTGACGTTCTATCGCGATTAGAGGGGGTCCCGCAGCGTCGCTGACGGCAAGTCCGTTCCGTAACGGCGAGCCGAGCGCGAAAGCACGATGGCGCCGCGGGCGCACGAAAGGAGCCATATGGAGTACGAGCCCAATACCAACGAGAAATTCAAGATTGTTCTGAACACCTATCGGGTATTCGGATTTTGGGAAACGGTCAAAGAAGTGATTCTGTACCTTCTCAGTCAAAAACCCGCCGATGATTTCGACAGGAAATACGGCGTCGCAACCTCGGGAGTGACCGAATCCTCCGAGGCCGGTATTGCCGATGAAACGGCCAGAAGTCTCGCGGTCGGGTACGTACCGACTAGAGAGGTCGTAATCCGGCATATTCTGGAGAACACGACGAAGGGACTCGATCTCAAAGATTATTCTTTCATCGATTTGGGATGCGGGAAAGGCCGCGCGTTGATCGTCGCCGCTCAATTGCCGTTTAAGGAAGTGATCGGGGTCGAGCTGTCTCCATTGCACTGCGAAGTGGCGACGGCCAATGTCGAGGGATATGTGTCGAAGGGAAGACACCCCGTGCTGTGCAGGAATATCAGGGTCGACTGTATCAACGCGGCGGAGTTCAAGTTTCCGGACACCGATTTGCTGATTTACATGTACCGGCCGTTTCTCGGCCCGGTGTTCAAAGACGTCGCTGAACATATGCGCCGGTTCCAAGCCGATACGGGGCACCGTGTCTTGATCGCCTACTCATGTCCAGTCGAAGAACTGATGTTCGAGGAATATCCTGGATTTGTGAAACAGACCGAGTATCAGGTGATCTCGATGGACTACTCATGGAGTCTGTGGGAATGCCAGGCACACGAAGCCCCGGCTCTTTCATTGAGTGAGGCACACTAGACAGCTCGTACCTCACTAGATGTTAAGCTGACGCAATCGGCATAACCATTCGCCTGGCACTGTTAGATCAGCAAGAAATCCTAGCTCCACCCACTACGACGACACCACCTCCTGGCTAAAAATACTGGGTGATGCCCACCTGGATCAGAAGATTCGATTCTGGTTTGAAGAGCTGCGCCACATCGACACGGAGGAGCACATTCGTAAGGAAGGTGGGAATCACACGGACGCCCCCACCGACATTTACCGCTCCTCTCCATCCACGCACATCTCCTTTCTCCGCAAAGGACTGAAAGAGTCCGAAATCAGAAAATAGGACTCCTTGTATGGCCCAGCGAGGAGCCACTTTCATCGCATGTCGGAGTTCAAGATTGGCGTACGTTTGGGCACGATTCCGATACAGATTGTCCGACAATCCCCTGACCCCCTGAATGCTGCCTAGTAAGAGGCTGTGGTTGGGATTCCCTGAATCATTGACCGCCTCGGCCATCCCATTGACCATCAAGACTGTCATCGGACTCAATGGAATCCCCTGGAGGTACCGGACACGTCCCTCATGTCTGGGCTGATTGGCTCCGAGAAAATAGCCAGGCCGGAGTTCCATCGTCACGCGATACCCACTGGGCACCAAATCGTGCCATCGATAGCGATCCCACGCGAACTCGGGTGCAACTCCCACATAGTATCCGTTCGGGGGCCGTACCGCCCTCGCATCATCGATGCTTTCATGATACATCTCGAGCACGACCTCATACCGGAGCGGTGAGGCGTAGGCAAAGGGACCTTTGACCTCAAATTCCCCGCCGATTCGATTGCGTGTCCAGGACGTCATGGAGTCTGCAAAGCGGATCCCGTTGACGCCATAAAAACCTTTGAGCTCTTTCGCGAACCGGTCTGGTTGGTACGAGTGTTGGGAGAGCCAGACTTCGACATTCGGACCTCGCTGGCTATAGTTAAACTGCCCGCCGAGCTGGGTTCCTGTGCCGCCCAGATTGTATTCGATCAGTCCGCCGGTCGCATTGAGATCCTTGGCATTCGTCCCACTGGTGAAGTTGAGGATGGGCGACAGTGTAAATTTCTCCTGCACCGTCACGGTGAGACGGTGGTGCGACCTGGTGACGATGACGTGATCGAAGAGGCTTAGGTTTTGGACCCGCCGTTCAAACTCGTCGAGCTCGGCCTTGGAGAACCGTCCGGGGACGTGACGCGGAAGCAGGCTCCATATGGTCTGTTCTTGAGTGTGACGAAGCCCTTCCACAGACGTGTATTCAATCACGTCCAGGTCTGTCGTGAACGCTTCGTTGTCTGCGCTTAGTGCCGACTCGAAGAGAAATAGAACTAGAAGAATGACAATAGCAGATGACACATTGATCACGGTCAAAGAGCACAAGTGTCTCCTGCAACGAGAAAGAACGCGCATGGTAGCCTCCATAACGACATAACAATGCCCTAGATCGCCAACATGACGACCGGTGGACTCAGTGGAGACGCACGATGCGGATCAAATACGAAGGACCTGAATGGAAGCGGGACTACGAGGATAGAGGGAAGCACGCAAGTAGTGATGGGAGCCTCCTGAATCAGCGGGGAGGTCAGGAGATGAAAGGATAACCGGATTCGCGATGGTCATAGGGAGAGGGAGGCTACTCCCATCGATGTGGCGTATTCGCGGCGAGGGTAGAAGCACATGCTCGGCGCTGTTCTCCGGGTCCTCTGATGGGAAGAGGCTGGCACCGGGGACAGCCGCCTCAACCTGTTCAAACACCAGGTCCACCACCAGATCTCCGGTCGTTATCCCGGCAAGCAAGAGCGCAAGCCAGCTGACGATCAGTATGCGCGACATAGGGTGACGATTACGTGTCACATTCCCTCCGCAATGCACCGGCTCAGAAGACTCTTAGACTATAGCGGCAGAGGGGCGGATCGTCAATGCATGCTATCCTCATCACCGGGCTTCACGATACTTAACTGGGCGATATCGGATGTGCCGCCTCGTGGGTTTTGGATGACAAACTGGTTCTCTGCTTCCCGTAGCCCTTTCTTTTCGGACGAATCAAACGATAGGTGAGGTTTCCAGCATGTTATCCGTCGTATAATAGGACTGTCTTGACCAGAATCCGCTTGCCTGCGGCAGGTGTATTAAATGGCAATTAGACTGTGAGCACGAAATTGAAAAGCTTCACAATTGTGGCCGGCATCGCTGTCTTGATTGTCTTCATTACGATCAGGATGGGTGGCCGGTCGACCAGTGAGTCGTCCAGTGCCACGACGTCCTCCGATCAGGCCATTTTGGTGGAGATCGTTCCGGTTGTCGTCGGTTCGATTACGGAATCAATCCAGGCTGTCGGCACGTTGGAGGCGATTGCGTCGATCACCGTAAGGCCTGAGATCGCCGGTGTGATTCGCCGCATCCACTTTCGAGATGGCCAATCAGTCGAGCGCGCATCACCCCTGATCGAATTGGATCCAGAGGAGCTTCAGTCGCAGGTCAATCATGCGGCGGCAGAAGAAAAAATGACGCTGGTGACATATGAACGGTTGAAGCGACTGAACGACCAGCAAGAGGTCATCGTGCCGGCTCAACAGATCGA
The DNA here is from genome assembly GCA_964587955.1 of uncultured Nitrospira sp. Lineage (GTDB taxonomy): Bacteria > Nitrospirota > Nitrospiria > Nitrospirales > Nitrospiraceae > Nitrospira_D. Next base: position 5,615 of record CAZPNQ010000001.1, on the reverse strand, counting down.
TGAAGCCAGAATGGCCTGGCAAGCGGCCTCGTCGAACAGCCTTTTATATGCGGCTCGTCTGAAAAAAACCATCATCCGTGCGCCGTTCAGTGGAACCGTAGGGCTTCGCCGCGTTTCAGTCGGTGATTACGTACAGCCCGGTCAAATCATCGTCAACCTGGAAGATCTCAGCACGCTCCACGTGGATTTCAAAGTGGCTGAAACCTGGTTGAGCCGTCTTCGTATCGGTCAGCAGCTGATCGTGACGACCGATGCCTTCCCAAACACGATGTTTGATGGACATGTGACGGCGATCGATCCGAGGATCGATGCCAACAACCGAACGGTGGCCGTTCGTGCTGCGATCCCGAATCCGGCGGGGACCTTGCGTCCTGGTCTGTTTGTCACCGTGCGGCTGAACGTGGGCGAGAACCCCCATGCGTTGCTGATTCCGGAAGAGGCGGAGTTTCCACGGCAAGATAAGACCATGGTGTTTCAAGTGGAGGAACGGACTGCACGGCTCAAAGAAGTCACCCTAGGCCTACGTGAACGGGGGATGATACAAGTGCGTTCAGGGTTGAAAGAGGGGGATCAGGTGGTCCGAACCGGAATCCATAAATTGCGTGACGGCACGCTCATCTCGATCAAATCATCTGAATAACGACGGACCTTCTTCACCGATTATGAGTGGTACCTTCCGGTCCCATCGTGTGTGGGCGTGAGCCTTTCCGAGACCTGTATCCATCGGCCGGTGTTCGCCGTCGTCATGACACTGTTGCTGATATTGTTCGGCATCTTGAGTTTTTCCCGGTTGCCGGTTCGTGAATATCCCGACATCAAACATCCGATCGTTTCGGTCCACACGGTATACCCCGGTGCCAGCGCCTCTGTCATCGAGTCGGATGTGACGACGCCGCTTGAGGACTCGCTCAGCGGTATTCAAGGCCTCCGGACGATCACCTCGGCCAGCCGCGAGGAAGGGTCGATGATCACGCTTGAATTTGAATTGAAACGTGATCTGGACGGCGCAACGAACGATGTCCGTGATCGAGTTTCTCAGATCCGTCCATTGTTGCCACTGGGTATTCTTGAACCGCAGGTAGAAAAGGCTGCGGCGGAGAATACCGAAATCCTATGGATCGCCGTATCCAGCGATCGCCATTCCGAGCTGGAGCTATCCGACATCGCTGATCGTTACATCAGGTCGCGGCTGGTCATGATCCCCGGAGTGTCGGCGACCTACCTCGACGGCGAACGCCGCTACGCCATGCGGATCTGGCTGGATCCAGACCGGCTTGCCGCTCGACGGCTGACCGTTCAAGAGGTTGAAGACGCGATCCGAGACCAGAATGCCTCGATCCCCGCCGGTCGCATCGAGAGCGAACAAAAGGAATTCAGTGTCTCACTGAAGGGCACGTTACAGACGACAAAGCAATTCGAATCGCTCGTGATCGCCTACCGCGAAGGGTATCCGGTTCGCTTGGAGGACGTTGCCCGTGTGGAGCTCGGTGCCGAGAATGCCAGGAAGCTCGGACGATTCGATGGTAAGTCATCCTTAGGTATTTCTGTATCGCAGCAGTCCAAGGCCAACACGTTGGCCGTGGCACGCGCCGTCAAGGAACAACTGCCGTCTATATCAGCCGGACTACCTGACGGCATGAATATGACGCTTGCCTGGGATAGCTCGACACCGATCGAACAGTCGCTGCATGAAGTGTATATAGCCCTGGGGCTTTCGTTGCTCTTAGTGGTCTTGGTGATCTTTTGTTTCTTGGGGAGCGTGAGAGCGACCCTCGTACCCGCCGTCGCAATCCCGGCATCCATTGTCGGGACCTGTACGGTCATGGCGGTAACCGGCTGTTCGCTGAATGTGTTGACCCTTCTTGGGCTCGTGCTCGCCGTAGGACTCGTGGTGGATGACGCGATCATCGTGCTGGAGAATATTCATCGGCGGATCGCAGCCGGCACGCCGCCATTGCGGGCCGCCATCGAAGGGACGAATGAAATCGCGTTTGCCGTCATTGCCACGACGATCTCGCTCGTCACCGTGTTTGTCCCTATCGCTTTTTTGACAGGCATCGTAGGGCAACTGTTCGCCGAATTGGCCATCGCCGTCGCTTCGGCTGTCCTGTTGTCCGGCTTCGTGGCGCTGACGTTGACACCGGTGATGTGCGGACGATTGCTTCGCCCAGAAGTCGAATCACCTCGGTTCCGCTTCACGGTGCGAATCGCGGACGGGCTCGCCCGGCGCTATCGGCGGGGACTGGAGTGGACCTTGAAGGCAAGGGTGGCAGTCGTGATTGTCGCGGTCGGCGCCAGCCTGGCGAGTCTGTCCATCGTAACCCGGTTACCGTCCGAATTGGCTCCCCTCGAAGACACAGGGTGGTTTTCCGGCCTCCTCACCGCGCCTCACGGCGCTACTCTTCGCTATACCGACACCTATGCCAAAGAATTGGAATCGTTGTTTCGGACGGTTCCTGAAATTACCCATATTGTCACTATGGTGGGAGGCGGGGATCGTACGACGAGCGTCAATCGCGCCGAGAGTTGGGTCACGTTGAAGGATTGGAACGATCGCACGAGGAGCCAGCAGCAGATCGTCTCAAGCTTGAATCAAGAAATAGGTAAGCTGGCCGGGGTGAAAGCCTATTTGTTGAGTCCTCCTTCTATCGGAGAATGGTCGGGTACTGCGCCCGTGCAGTTCGTCCTCGGAGGATTCGACTACCACGAATTGCAGCAGGTCGCTGAAAAACTGATCGTACGACTTGTCAAACATCCCGGCTTTGTGACCCCGGAAATTGATTTAGCGTTAAATACCCCGCATCTGGGAGTGGAAACACATCGCGACAAAGGCGCCGATCTCGGCGTATCCGTGACCACCATCGGGAGAACACTGGAGACATTACTCAGCGGAAGGCCGATCAGCACGTTTTTACACAACGGTCGTCAGTACAAGGTCATCGTGAAAGTAGACGATCGGTATCGTGAAAAACCGTCGGATATCAGCAAGCTCTATGTACGAGGGAATAAAGGCGAACTGGTGCAGCTCAACAATATCGTGACGATCAAAGAAATGCCGGCTCCTCAAGCGCTCAATCATTTCGATCGCATGCGCGCCGTCACCGTTAGCGCGGGACTGGCCGACGGTTTTACGCTGGGGCAGGCCCTGGATTATTTGGATGAAACAGCGAAGGACCTGATCAAGCCTGGCATGAGAACAGCCTATGCCGGGGAATCCAAGACGTTGGCGGAAAGTAATCGAAACATGTATTTGACGTTCGTGCTGGCGTTGGCAGTCGTCTTCTTAGTCCTCGCAGCACAATTCGAGAGTTTCCGGCATCCATGGACGATTCTTCTCACGGTACCGCCGGCTGTGTCGGGAGCATTGCTGTCTTTGGCTATGATCGACGGAACCCTTACCATCTACAGTCAAGTCGGTTTGGTGATTATGATCGGACTCGTCACAAAAAATGCGATTCTCATCGTGGAATTCGCCAATCAGCTTCGTGAACGCGGGCTCGATGTCTCCCAGGCGGTCATCGAAGCGGCGACGTTACGGGTGCGTCCTATCCTCATGACGACCTGCGCGACGATTCTCGGAGCCTTGCCGCTCGCACTCGCCACCGGTGCAGGAGCTGCCGGCCGACGTCAGATCGGCGTCGTGCTCATCGGAGGGCTCGTGGTGTCTACTCTCGTCACGCTCATACTGGTTCCGGCCGGTTATATGATTCTCTCGAAAAGCATGAAGGTGTCTGAAGGCGAGAGACCCATGTAGCCATATGGCTTCAAAGCAGATACTCTTATGGGCATTCGGTCTGCGATCTAATAACCACAACTGACCGAAAAACTGAAGTCCGGCAGGCATCCGAAGCGTTCCAACCGTCTTCCAGGTGAGGAGCGAGTCGGGCTGTCTCGTCAGAATAGCAGGATGAGATGTAGGTTTCTAAGGCGGCTTTCGGCGGAGACGCTGTTATGGGAGGGTATGATGGATCGCAGATATTCAGCTCACCGCAAGCTCACCGTTCTTATGATCGTTGGTGTGTGTGGCATGGTATCTCCCTCCCAGAGTTGGAGTCTGGATGTAACCCAACCTCCTCCGCAGGAGCGTCATGAATCAGTGTCGCTCGCGGATGCGGCTATTCGCGCCTTGCAGAACAATCTCGACATCAGTCTCAGCCGTCACACCAAAGAGAGCCGGTTGACCGACATCATCTTCGAACAATCGAAGTTCGATCCCACGTTGAGCGTGAATGGCCAGTATCTCCGGACGGTCGACCCTCTTGAGCGTCCCGTGTTCGGAGCAACCGGAAATCTTCTTAATCAGATCACGAGGTTCGATCAGCGCAACCATGCCTTGTCGCTCGATGCGTCGACTAACCTCGTGACGGGTGGAAATATTGACATGAAATACAATCCTTCCAGATACAGTGTGAATCAGGATCTCGCCGAGGGATTCCTGTTCAACCCTGCCTGGATGGGCGGTTTGTCATTCACCGTGACTCAACCGCTGCTCAAGAATGCCGGAATCGCGGTGAACACCACCTTTATCAAGGTCGCCCAAAACAATGCGATCGTCGAGCAGCATATCTTTCGGGACCGGGTGTTGACCGTCATTGCGTCGGTCGAACAAAATTATTGGGAACTGGTCTTTGCACGAGAAAATGTGAAGGTCGCCCAAGCCGCGCTGAAAGCCGCCGAGGAGCTATTGGCCACCAATCGCCTCAAGGCCAAAGGCGGCGTGATGTCCGTCGTCGACGTGCTGCAAGCTGAGGCCGCCGTGGCGTCCAGAGTAGAGCAGGTCTTGGTGGCCGAAAAGGCCATTCGCGATGAAGAAGACCAACTGCGGACGATCCTGAATCCGGGCGAAGCCGAATTGCGGCAAAACGTGCGCCTTACGCCTGTCGACGCCCCCATCACCTATCTCGAGACCCTCAGTCTCGAAGAAGCCATCGAAACCGCGATCGAACAGCGTCCGGAAATCGTCCAGGCAAAAAAACATATCGAGTCCAGCGAGCTCAATAAACAATTGGCCCGCAACCAGCTCCTCCCCACACTGTCATTTCAGGGTAGCATGGGTCTTACCGGACTCGGAGGGGACTATAGTGAGTCCGTCGTGAGAAATTTTAGCGGCAGCTTCTACAATTATGGCGCGGGCCTGTTGTTCAGCTACCCGCTGGGCAATCGCGCGGCCATCAGCACGTACAGCAAGCGCCAATTGGAGGCCAAGAATGCCGAAATCACCCTCGCGAGTGTCCGCCACCAAATTATTCTCGGCGTTCGCGAGGCCGTGCGCCGTGTGCAGACCGACTTCAAACGTATCGAAACTACCCGTTCGGCCCGCATCTTAGCCGAGAAACAACTGCAAACCGAGCAGGAACGGTTGAAGGTCGGGCTCAGCGCCACTCGCTTTGTGCTGGATTTTCAGCGCGACTTGGCTACTGCGCAAGGGAACGAATTACGGGCTATCGTCGACTATAACAAGTCGCTCTCCAACCTCGCGCGTCATAAAGCCACCACGTTGGACCACTATCGTCTCGAGCTGTCATAACAGCCCGACGAAATTGCTTTTCCAAGACGAGAGCCGCTCCGGTTGACTGTGATCACTGAAATCACGTCAGGATGCTCAAAAAGGCTGT